>CAQUWW010000086.1:0-2252 GCA_948896875.1 uncultured Acetatifactor sp.
CATATATCTGCCGTTCCCGCAGTTCTTCCTTAAGTTCTTTCAGCCGCATTCCTGCAATGTACACAGAATCCGCCATCTCCTGCAACTGCCTTTCATGTGCCTCCCGGAGGTCTTCCAGTTTATCCTCCAGCTCAAACCTCCGGATCAGGGTCTCATTGGCCTGATCGACAAACTTGCGTTTCTCTTCCTCCCGGTCGGCAATTTCCGCCTGTGTCATCAGCTTTTCTATCTGTTCGTTCATGCTTTCTATCACGGCATCCTGTCTGGCCAGCTCCAGGCTCTGTCTCTCAGGCAGATTTGCCTGCTCAAGCTTCAGTGCCTTCAGTGCATATTCCCTGTCTGAGATCTGTTCCATCAGATTTCCCGTTTCCAGCTCCGCAAGCAGCTGTACATTTCCTGCCTGGCCGATGCATAAATACATCTGACTGTTTTATCCAGGACCAGATCGCCCCGTATGACTGTGGTTTGCTGGTATTCCTCGGCTTCATAGGATCGAATGACAGGAGCCGCCGGAAGTTCCTCCTCCTCGGGCATAATTCCACAGGATACATATATGAAAGACATGGTCATGATAATAAGCGCCCACAGAAACTTCCTGCGCATTACACCTTCCTCCTCGCATCTTGCATACCGGACTTACAGGCCGGGAAAATTACCTGGTCTTCCTTGCCGCAGCCTTTGCGGACGTACTTTTCTTCGCCGCAGCTTTTCCCTTTTCAGCCGTTTGTTTCACTGTCTCTTCCGCTTCCGTCTTCTTCTCTGTTCCGGCCGCTTTCTTCCCGGCCGTTTTCTGTGTTTGCGCCTTCTTCTCTGCTCCGGCTTCTTTCTTCCCGTCCGCCTTCTTCGTTTCCGCCTTTTTCGTTTCTGCCTTTCTGGTTTCTGCCTTTCTGGTTTCTGCCTTTCTGGTTTCTGCCTTTTGGGTTTCTGCCTTTTGGGTTTCTGTCTTTTTCACGGGACGTGAGGCGCTTTTTTCTCCTTTTTTCTGCGCGGTATCCGCAGCTTCCCTGGCCTGCTCCTCCGGTGTCGGCGGAATATATTTCATAATGCTGAGAGACAGCGGCGCAAGCTTCAATGTGACGGAATGGGGCCTGTCATCCCATTCTCTGGCCTTGCTCTTCTTCACGCGTCCGTTGACCAGACCGGTACCGCCGTATTTTGCATCGTCGGAGTTGAATATCTCCTTATATTTTCCGGGCAGCGGCACGCCTGTGGTAATCTCCTTTTCCACTCCGGAAAAATTCGCCGCAATCAAAAGCAGTTCATTCTCTTTCCTTCCCTTTCGGAGAAAGGTCAGGAAACATTCCTCCCAGGAAATATGATTCACCCACTCAAAGCCCTCCGGACTGTCGTCCACGGCATAAAGCTCCGACATTGTGCGGTACAGATGGTTCAGGTCTTTCACCAAAGCAGCAATCCCTTTATGCTCCGCTACGTCCATAAGCTCCCATTCCACACAGCGGTTCTCGTTCCACTCGTCAAATTCTCCCAGATCCTGCCCCATGAACAGCAGCTTCTTGCCGGGATGTGTCATCATATAGGCATAGGTCAGCCGTAGATTCGCAAATTTTTGCTCCCGCTCCCCGGGCATTTTTCCCAGAAGAGAGGCTTTCCCGTGAACCACCTCATCATGAGAGAACACCAGCATGAACTTTTCACTGTAGGCATAAATCATACTGAAAGTCAATTCTCCGTGATGGTGGGCCCTGAAATAGGGATCGTATTTGATATACCCCAGGTAATCGTTCATGAATCCCATATTCCACTTCAGGTCGAAGCCCAGTCCATCCTCTTCCAGGGGTCCCGTAATTTTTGGAAATGCCGTACTCTCTTCGGCAATGGTCAGCACACCGGGATTTCTCTTCTTCATAACAGAATTCAGGTGTTTGATCAGCTCGATGGCCTCCAGATTTTCCTTTCCGCCATACATATTTGCCACCCATTCCCCGTCTTTTTTCCCGTAATCCAGGTATAACATGCTTGCCACCGCATCCATTCGGATTCCGTCCGCATGGTATTTCTCCACCCAGAACAAAGCGTTTGCAATCAGGTAATTGGAAACCTGTGGTCTGCCATAATTGTAAATCAAAGTTCCCCAATGAGGATGGCTGCCCTGTCTTGGGTCAAAATGCTCGTACAGACAGGTCCCGTCAAAATTGGACAATCCATATACATCTCTGGGAAAATGAGCCGGCACCCAATCCAGAATCACGCCGATTCCCGCCTTATGCAGCTCGTTTACAAAATACATAAAA
>CAQUWW010000086.1:2262-12544 GCA_948896875.1 uncultured Acetatifactor sp.
CCATATCTGGCCGTAGGCGCATAATACCCGATAACCTGATATCCCCAGGAACCATCCAGCGGATGCTCCATGACAGGCATCAGTTCCACATGAGTATAGCCCATTTCTTTGATATAGGGAATCAGCCTGTCCGCGATTTCCCGGTAATTAGCATATGCTTCTCCCTCTTTTCTCTCTACAACAGATCCCAGATACAGCTCATAGACGCTGACGGGCACATTGCCTGTCTGGAACCGGGCTCTGTTCTTCACGAAAGCTTCGTCCTCCCATACAAAGTCATTCAACTGTGTGATAACGGAAGCTGTCTCCGGCCGAAGCTGGGCCGCGTTTCCATAAGGGTCCGATTTCAGATAGGTCAAACCGCCCTTCAACTTCAACTCAAATTTATAATTGTCGCCTGCCTTTGCGTCCGGCACAAAGAGTTCAAAGATTCCGGAACCAGCAAGCCTGCGCATCTGATGTACTCTTCCATCCCAGCCATTGAAATCTCCCACTACGCTGACACGCATGGCCCCGGGCGCCCATACTGCAAAATAAGTCCCGCTCACGCCATTAAGCTCCATGGGATGCGCTCCCAGCTTCTCATAGATGGTATAATGAATACCGTTTCCGAATTTATCCATATCGTTTTCGTCAATCTGAGGCTTCGCACGGTAGGCTTCTCCTCTGACAGATTCGTTGCCATCCTTATCTGTCACCACATAGTGGTAAACCGGAAGCTCCTTTTCTTTTTTTGATACCAGCGCGGCAAAAAAACCGTCCTCGTCGGCAATCTCCATTTCAACTGTCTCTCCGCCCTCAAATACGATAACAGCCTTCTCTGCCCCCGGAAAATAGGCCTGCACAAGGGTCTGATTTCCCATCTTATGAGGCCCCAGCAGTTCATGGGGGTTATCGCTTTCCGAATAAATGATTTCTTCAATTTTAGGCCAGTTCATCAGATTATAAAGTTTTTTTGTCATAGACTGCATCCTCCCTCTATTCATGACAATTAAATTCTGCTCTTGAATTCTATTGTTTTGTCTACCTTTATTTTGTCTGCCTTTCTGCCTGTCTCTCCTCTTTCAGGTCATGTAAAAACAGCCCGCTTCTGAGCTTCGGTTCAAACCATGTGGACTTCGGCGGCATCAGCCTCCCCGCATCCGCCACCGCGAAAAGCTCTCCGATGGAGGTAGGGTACATGGAAAATGCGGCCTTCATATCCGTGTGCACTCTCCGTTCCAGTTCCTCAATTCCCCGGATTCCTCCCACAAAATCAATTCTTTTGTCTGTCTTCGGATCCTGTATTCCCAGAACGGGCCCCAACAGATGATTCTGAAGCAGTGACACGTCCAGACCATCCACCGCGTCGTCTGACAGAATATGGGGTCTGGCCGTCAGTCTGTACCAGGTATCATTCAGGAACAGACCAAATCTCCCCTTTCGGTCAGGATGATACGGCGCCTGTTCCGCCTTCTCCACTTCAAAGCTTTCTCCTATTTTCTCCAGTAAAGCCTCCTCCGTATATCCGTTCAGATCCCGCACCACACGGTTATAATCCATGATGTACAGCTCTTCGTCCGGGAACAGCACTGAGAGAAAGAAATTGAATTCCTCTTCGCCTGTATATTCCGGGTGCTCCTCTCTGCGTTTCAGGCCCACCTTCACCGCGGAAGCACAGCGATGATGCCCGTCCGCTATGTAAACCGCATTCAGTTTCCGCAGCTGTTCCCGGATATGGCTGACCCGGTCCTCTTCACTGATCACCCATACCCGGTGTCTGATCCCGTCTTCCGATGTAAAGTCACAGGCCGGACCCTCCTCCTTCCCTTTCCGGATAGTCTCCCGAAGCATTTCATGGGAACGATAGGCCAGAAAGATAGGGCCGGTCTGCATGTCGCAGGTATCCACATGACAGATTCTGTCCTGCTCCTTGTCCGCCCTTGTGTTTTCATGCTTTTTGATGACCTGATTCAGATAATCATCGATAGAAGCACAGGCCACGATACCGGTCTGGCTCCTGCCGTTCATGGTCAGCTCATAGAGGTAATAACAGGGCGCCTCGTCCTTCCTGAATTTCCCCTGGGCTATCCATTCCCGCAGTACCCGGGACGCCCTCTGGTACACCTCCGGCGCGTAAGTATCCACCTCCGGGCCGAAACCTGTCTCCGCCCGGTCTATATTCAGAAAGGAATCCGGATTCCGGGCTGCCTCCTCCGTCGCTTCCTGTCTGTTGTACACATCATAAGGCAATGCCGCAATCGCACTTTCCATACCCGGTGCCGGGCGAAACGCGGCAAATGGTCTGATGTCTGCCATAGTTTTACTCCTTTTCTTATCTTTAAATATATATCATATGGATATCTATACCATGTGCCCAAAAACATACCCCAGCAAAATGATACCGCTCAGCAGACAGGCAAACGGAATAAATTTATTTTATCAAAAATACCTATACTTAACAAGCACTTTAACATTTCTATTTGTATTTTCCATTACATAAGGTTATACTAAAAGAAAAGAAAGGAGACAACCCAATGCCCTCAACCGGAATCAAATTTAAAATAGAAGACTTATATATCGGTATGGAGATTAGCGACAAAAACCAGCTTAGCGACATTTATGACACATGGATACTACTCGTAAAAAGCAAAAATACCGAAAACTATACTGTACAATTCATAGGTAAGGAAACAAATGCCGAATCTGATAAATTATTTGCTCAGGGCAACGTAGTATGTCCCGTTTATAATGACAGCCTTGAACTGGTAGGGGATATCTACTATGAAGACTGTCAAAAAGCTCGGTATCTCAAGTGAGAAAGCCTGGCTGATGAAGCAGGCTGATTGTTCTGATCCATCGATCAGAAAAGAAATCTCTTTCGGGGTCAATGATTCAAAAGAAAAACGTGAGTCAGATAAGGAAAAATTTAGAACCGGAAATTATATGGAACTTCAATCAGTAACTTTCGAACATAAAGATCTGGAGATTGATTTTGAAGGTATTTGTCTGCAAAAAGATTCTGTAAAAATCAGTTATGACAGGAGCGGCAATATTCTCATCGGCATGGATCTCTTATCCCAAATGGACATACATATCGGAAGAAGCAGAATACTTGGGAAAACCGTATTTCTCGCCTGCCCTTATGACAATATGAATTCTGCTTATCTTCAGGCCTTAAATAAACATTTTGACTTGCAAGATGCGTCTTTTGAACAGCTTAAAAATAAAAGTGTCTATACCTGACAAGCTTCAAATGGTAAACTATTAATCGTAAAACATGTGCCATCAGTTCCACTAAGTTGGCTAACTGCCATATTATATAAAGAAGAGAGGTATTTATGATGACAGACGAAAACAGAAAAATTCTGGAACGTATCAACGCATATGCGGAAAACACATTAGGCGAAATTGATCCGCAGAAAGTCCAGGTTTCCGTGCAGCTGGAACAGCTGAAACCGGTGTTGAAAGAGATTGCCGATGAAAAAGGAATCAGCCTGGAGGATATGTTCATCCTCTATATGGATCTCCAGAGCGAGGCCTCCTGCGCCACCAATCAGAAGCTGAAGGACAGCCTGCAGGATATCAACGACGGCTTCGACGGCGGGTCGCCGCTGTTGTTCCGCTGAAGGGCTAAACAGCCTAAACTGCCAGCAGCACCGCTGCCGCCGCATACAGTACGATCAGGAAAATCACATTGTATACCGTAAAAACTTTCAGGTATTTTCCCTTCCTGGCCCCTTCGCTGCCACCGTACAGGCGATAGGAAATGACGCTGGCCAGGGAGGCAATCAGCGTGCCAAGTCCGCCAATATTGACTCCGTACAGAAGGGAACGCACATTTTCCGTAAAACCGGAGAGCAGGATTGCGGCTGGCACATTGCTGATGACCTGGCTGAGCCCAGCTGCCACCGGCAGCTCTCTGCCGTCAATCAACTCCCGCAGCAGGGAAGCAACGGCCGGAATCCGTTCCATATTGCCGATGAAGAGGAAAAAGCAGACAAAGGTCAATAGCAGGAAATAATCCACAGAACCAAAAAGCTTTCTGTCTATCAGAAAGACCGCCAATACCAGAATCCCAAGCATCACAGGCCAGGGCAGCAGGCGAAGGACACAGGTCAGGCAGACTAAAAACAACATGCCATAGGCCGCCAGCTTCTTTCCATCGGGCGCCTTCGGCATTTCCAGTGTCTGGACGGACAGCGGGGTCCTGCCCTGAAATATGACTGCTCCCGCCAGCAGCAACAGGGACAGCAGCGTCAGAGGCAGCATATCCCCCAAAAAAGAGAGTATAGGCAGATCGAACACCGTGTACAGATACAGATTCTGGGGATTCCCCACTGGCGTCAGCATACTGCCCAGATTTGCACCTATGGTCTGAAGCACCACCACGGGAATCAGAAGCTCTGTCTGCTCTGCCATCGTCAGCGTCATGACGGCAAAAGGGACAAAAGTAATCAATGCCACGTCATTGGTGATAAACATACTGGCAGCAAAGGGCAAGGCAACCAGAAGAAGATTCAGCTGAACCGTACTGCGGGTTCCTCTCAGAAGCCGGAACCCCAGATACCGGAAAAGGCCAATGCTCTGAAGCCCTGCCACCACCAGCATCAGGCAGAACAAAAGAGCCAGAACCCGATAATCCGGATACTCCAGATAAGTTCTGTCAGGCGGCACAAAAAGAACGGAGACAGCCGCCAGAACCGCCGCAATACACAGCACGGTTTCTTTCCTGAAAAAGGCCGCAATGCGCCCGGCCAGCCTGTGAACCTTCGTCTGCTTCTTCATATCTTCGGTATTCCTCCTGTAATCATTAATCCGATTATATCCGTTTTCTTCCAAAAGAGCAAGCAGACTGTTTCCCTTCCATCATCCCAGATTGTATTTTTCTCCAAACTCCCGGAATTTCCTTCTGAAATCCTCGCTTCCGTTCCGAAATTCTCTCAGCATTTCATGCATATTCATATCCTGCCTCACATTTTCCAGCATACATCCCGCAATGTTGGAACAGTGATCGGCAGTCCGTTCCAGGTCCGTCAACAGATCCGACCACACAAATCCCGCACCGATGGAGCAATCCCCCTGCTGCATCCGGAGAATATGACGGGTGCGCATTTCCTCTTTCAGCCGATCTATTACCTCTTCCAGAGGCTCCACCGCCGCAGCTGCCTCCAGGTCATTGTGCAGCACTGCTTCCAGCGATCTGTCCAGAATCTCCTCCACCGCTGAGAATATCACTTCAAGCTCCGAATGTGCCCTGTCTGTAAAATGCAGTCCTTTCTCCTTCATTTCTTCCGCCGCTTCCAACAGATTCACCGCATGATCTGAAATCCGCTCATAATCGCCGATCATTTTCAGCAGCCTGGCCGCTTCCACCCTGTCCCTGCCGCTGATCTGCCTGGCACTCAGCTTCACGAGATAGGTTCCCAGAATATCTTCATAATAATCGGTCTTCTCTTCCTTTTCACGTATGCTTTCGGCAAGCTCCGGAGTATACTCCCGCAGCATGGCGATTCCCTCCTTCAGGGAAATCACTGCTATTTCAGCCATATCCCCGGCAACCTTACTCCCGCGCTCCAGGGCGATGGAAGGTGCGGCAAAGAGACGTTCGTCCAGCTCGCTGTATTCTTCCGGTCTCTTCTCATCGGGAACAATCCGCGTCACAAAGCGCTCTAGCATTCCCGACAAAGGCAGCATCAGCAACAGGCACAGCAGGTTGAAAACCGTGTGGGCTGCCGCAATCCCGAAAAGTGTGGCCGGCTCGTCCAGCAACGCCGGGCGGAAAAAGGCTTTTAACGCCCAGAATACAAGCAGCCATACCACAGTTCCTATACAGTTAAAAGAGAGATGTACTGTTGCCGCACGCTTCGCATTCTTGTTGGCACCCAAAGAAGAAAGCATTGCCGTGACGCAGGTACCTATATTCTGCCCCATTATAATGGGGATTGCCGCGCTGAAAGGTACCTGTCCTGTCACTGCAAGGGCCTGCAGAATTCCCACCGACGCGGAGCTGGACTGAATCACAGCCGTGAGAACCGCTCCGGCCAGAACACCGGCAATGGGATTTCGAAACAGAAGAAACGCATTCCGAAATGCCGGAATCTCACCAAGGCCCGATACTGCCCCGGACATGGTTTCCATGCCGAACATCAGCGTGGCAAAACCCAACAGAATCATGCCGGTATCTTTCCTCTTACCTCCTCTGACAAACAGATACAGAATGATTCCAGCCAGAGCCAGTATGGGGGTAAAGGAAGATGGTTTCAGAAGCTTAACAAAAAAATTCCCGCTGTCTATCCCTGCAAGGCTCAAAATCCAGGCGGTAACCGTGGTTCCCACATTGGCTCCCATAATCACATTGACAGCCTGTTTCAGGGTCATCAGACCGGAATTGACGAATCCCACCACCATAACCGTGGTCGCCGAAGAGCTCTGAATCACCGCTGTCACCCCAAGTCCTGTCAGAAGCCCGGCAACACGGCCGGTGGTAAATTTCCCAAGGAGAGAACGCAGCTTCTCTCCCGCCCTGCGCTCCAGGGCCTGCCCCATAATGCTCATTCCAAAAAGGAACAGACTTAAGCCCCCGATTAGTGTCAGCACATCAAAAATATCCATAACGTTATCTCCTGTTTTATCTTTTCGCTTTCAGTTTTTTAGTCTTCCCTGTTTCCGGTGAAAAATCCGGCCTGCCCTCCGATTTGGGTAATCTCTGCCTCGTGACTGATTTTACAGACATACAAATATAAAATAGATTCCATACCCAATCAACATGATAATTCCGTCCCGTCGTCTCAGCTCCCGTTTCCGCACACAGCAAAGTAACAGCAAAATCCCGGCTGCGGCGGCGATTATTGTATCGACCTTAAAATCTGCGGAAAACGGCACCGGTGTAATCAATGCGGAAATTCCCACCACAAACAGAATATTGAATATATTGCTTCCCACAATATTGCCGATGGCGATATCCGCATTTCTTTTCATGGCGGCAGATACGGAAGTAAACAGTTCCGGCAGCGATGTTCCCAGCGCCACAATCGTCAGTCCAATAAACCGCTCGCTCATGCCGAACATTCTTGCCAGAGAAGACGCTCCGTTTACGGCAAAATGGCTTCCTGCAATAATCATGGCAAGACCTGTAACCGCACCGGCCAGAAGCTGCCATAGGCTGCGGCTCCTCACAGTCACCGTTTCTACGGTTTTACCCTTCTTCCATGTATAGAAGAGGTAAAACAGATACGCCGCAAAAACCAATGTCAGCACCATGCCCTCTCCGAATCCGATGGTTCCACCCATTCCCTGTATCAGCAACAGCCCGGTGATGGCAATCATAAACGGAATTTCAATGAAAACAGTACTCTTCGTCACTGCCAGCGGCGCAACAATCGAAGATATCCCCAGTATAATCAGTATATTCAGAATATTACTTCCCACAATATTGCCGATTGTAATATCAGCGTTTCCCTTTACCGCTGCGGTTATACTCACAGCTGCCTCCGGCGCGCTGGTTCCCATTGCCACAATGGTCAGGCCGATTACTGCCTGGGGTATTTTAAAGCGTTCGGCAATGCCGGATGCGCCCTCCACGAACCAGTCTGCTCCTTTTGCCAGCATGCCGAATCCAATGATCAGAATCAATACAGCCATTCCCATTTCCATACGATTTCCTCCTCGTCCGCAATTATTTTTTCTTCTGCAGCAGGTTTTCTTTCTTCTCCATCAAAAAAAGCGAAGCTTTACTGCAAAAAATTACAACAAAGTCTCGCTTCTCACTTACAAAGCCGGATTCTTTCAGAAGAAATCGTACTGACGGCCATATAAACATGGAATGGTTCCATGCAAGCTACTCCCTTTATCGAGTCTCAGTATACCACAGGAAAAATGATCCTGTCAATCCGAATCCCAGATTTCCTCCCCCCGGGAATTGTAGTAATGTACTTCTATCTCTTCCGCTTCCTCCTCTGACAAAAGCCTGGACCATTCAAAGACAAGCATCACATTGTCACCGGTTCCCATACTTCCCGCCGACTGCTCTTCTTCGCCGGCCCGGGCCTTCACATGGGAAAGAGAGCGATTGTTGCTGAAGACAAGGGTGACACTGTGGTCCAGCCCCCAGTCCTCTCCCAGTGTCACACTGCACATGGACACACTCGCCGTCATGGCAAAGCCTTTGATTTTCCATTGGGAATCCGCCCTGTCATCCCGCCTGAATACGGCAAAGCCTCTTCGGATGTTGTCATCCAGAAAGCCGGCCACCATGGATTCCGGCATATAATCGGATTCATAAATTGCAAATATCTGAATCTGCCTCTGGGAATACATGGATGCAATCAGCGCCGCAAGATAGTCCATATCTCCCTGGGCGGAGTTCCTCTCCATTTTCCAGATCCACCGGATATGTTCCTGTCCGTCAGTCTGAAAGCCTGTGGTAAGCAGTACCTCTCCGTCTTCGGTTCGCATCACAAGATAAAAATATCCCGGTTCTCCCACGCTGTCAATGCGCCATATCTGCTCCACTGTTTCCAGCAGTTCCCCTACCCTGCCGTCCGGATCAAAAAGGTCCTGTTTCCAGCCTGCGTCCATTTTCGTCTCATGAAATACTCCCACGCTGGTCCAGACATTGCCGTTGCCCATGACACCGTTACTGCTTCTCAGCATCAGCCAGCCGTCCGGTGTAAATACATACTCCGGCGCGCTGTCCGGCGTATAAGTAGCATCATACCAGGGCGCATCATAAAGCACCTCCGCGACAAAGTAGCGGGCACCGTAAATATCCCCCTGCTCTTCTGCAGACTTCTCCGTCGGGTTCGTCAGGAAGCACACAGCCGCCGCCCCACAGGCCAAAACCGCCGCTGCTGTCAACCAGAAAGCCGGCTTTTTATACCGTAGCACACCCTTTACTCTTTCCTTCACTCCCAATTCACCGAATGCAAGCGGACAGGCGGATATCCTATGTCGCGGCATACTGCATTTCAGCAGAACCTCCGCATACCTTTTCTTCTCTTCCCCGCCCATTTCTCTCACCACACGTTCGTCGCAGGCCAGCTCAATATCCCGACACAGGAAAAGCCATGCAATCCAGCACAGGGGCTGAAACCAGTACACGGAAAGCAGCAGATACCCAAAAGGCTTCCACCAGTGATCCCGACGCTTTAGATGCGCCCTTTCATGGGCTGTGATACAGGACATCTGCGCTTCCTCCAGGTCAGAAGGCAGATAAATCCGCGGAAACAGAATACCGAAAATAAAGGGTGACCCCACAGTATCACAAATCCACAGATTTCCCTCCAATCTCATGGCTGTTCTTACCCGCCTGCGGAGTCTGAGACAGCTTACCAATGCATACAGCAGCATTGCCGCCACACCCATAACCCACAACCAGGAAGCAACATAAGTAAGCACCTGCAGAGGATTCACACTGTCCCCCACATTGGGCCGGAAGGACTCCGCAATGCCAGGATTTACCGCATTATCCAGCACTGCAAACCCGCTTTCAATCGCCGGCTCGTCCGCCAGCAGAATTTCACGAGGCAGTGTCTGCGCACTGGGAATCAGACTCAGCACACTTTCAATGGAAATCGGACAGATCAGCCGGATTCCCACCAAAGCCCACAGGACACAACGCATTCCCTTCGGCGCTTTTTTCAGCAGAATGCGCAGAAGCAGTACCCCGAGAATCATCCAGCCTGCGGCAATACTCCTATTTAATATTTTCAGAAAAATCGTTTCCATAGATACCTCGTTTCTATTTCCATATGTCTATTCTTCAAAGGAATCGATCATATTTCTGATCTCGGTAATTTCTTCACGAGACAGCGACTTCCTGGATGTAAATGCCGCGAGAAAAGCAGGCAGAGACCCTGCAAAGGTGTCCTCCACAAATCTGGCGCTCTGTGCTGCATAAAAATCCTGCCTGGAAATCAGAGAAGTAATCCTCCCCTCCTGATTCCTGAAAATACCTTTGTCGCAGAGCTTTTTCAGAACCGTATAGGTAGTGGATTTCTTCCAACTCAGCTCCTCCGCGCAGATTTTCACCAGCTCTCCGGAAGAAAGCGGCTCCTGCCTCCAGATAATGTCGGCAAATTTTGCTTCCACCACGCCCAGTTTCCTATCTTCCATACAGCCATTTCTCCTTTTTTGTTACTCTCTTTTCGGGAAAGTGTTCCCGATAATCATCAACAATCAAACAGTTCTATAAACCAGAAATTATTTATGTCGTGGATATTCAGGCATCAAATCAATCAATCTTGCTGTCCGTCCTTCTTTATCCAATAGAATTTCAATATTTTCCACATCTCCGCCTAAA
>CAQUWW010000087.1 GCA_948896875.1 uncultured Acetatifactor sp.
CTTTAAGAATACAAGTTCTTATAGTCCTAAATTATCGCAATACTCTAAGTATTATGATAAGAATGAGAATCCCTATACTTTTTCTTGACAAAGGCAGAAACAGCTTGTAAAATAAAAAATAGTTTCAGAATCAAAGGAGGTTTGCATGTTTAGTTCCATTGTAAGGGAGAGCGAGGCAAATTAAATATTTGCAGGGCAATTTTCAGTTTCAGGCTGGAAGTCTGCCCGGATGTCGGGGGAAGAACCGTCGACATTTTCGCCTTACAATAGCTTAAAAATGCATGCGGCAGTTCAGCCTCCAGCTGAACTGTGGAAAAGAAAACGGATACGAAGGGGAGACCATGACATTTTATGCTTTCAGGGGCAGTCATGGTCTTTTTTGTGTGGAAAGGAGTTTTAAATGAAAAATGCAGTGATTGAGACCAGAGAGCTGGTAAAAACGTATCGCAGGTACAGGAAAAGGGAAGGAATCCGGGGAAGCCTGGCCAGTCTGTGGAAGAGGGAGTATGAGGAGAAAACAGCGGTAAATCAGGTAAATTTATCTGTGGAAGAAGGAGAATTCGTGGGGCTTATCGGACCCAACGGAGCTGGGAAAACCACTCTCATCAAAATGCTTACCGGAATCATTGCGCCTACAGAAGGCAGTATTGACGTGCTGGGATATTATCCCAACGACCTGAAAAATGAATTTAAAAAACAGTATGCCGTGGTGATGGGGCAGAAAAGTCAGCTTTTTTTTGAACTGACGGTCAATGATACCCTGCGTCTCTTTAAGGAGATATATGAGATACCGGAGAAGGAATACCGGGAAACAAAAGATTATTTTGTCAGACTTTTCGGGGTGCAGGAACTGATGGATGTCCAGGTTAGAACGTTGTCTTTGGGAGAGCGGATGAAGATGGAGCTGATTGTGGCTCTGTTACACCAGCCGAAGATCCTGTTCCTGGATGAGCCCACCATCGGTCTGGATGCCGTTGCTTCCAGGCAGATACGGAAGTTTTTGAGGGAAATCAATGAGGAGAAAGGAACCACCATTCTTCTGACGTCTCATTACATGGAGGATATCAAGGCCCTCTGCAGAAGGACCGTGGTGATCAATCACGGCGTCAGCCTATATGACGGTCCCACGGATGAGCTCTTTGACCGGTATCAGAAGAACAGAAAAGTAATTGTCACATTTGAACATCCCATGGGACAGATTGCATTGAAAACGAATGAGGTCAGGCAGATAGAAGATGAACCCTACAAGAAGGTATATGAAGCCGCAATTCCCAGAACCAGAGAATTGTTTGCGGAACTGATGGAATATGGGCCGAAGGATATTGTGGTGGAGGAAGAGGACCTGGGTGCGGTGGTGGAGCGCATTTACCAGTCAGAAGTTGCCGCGAAGGAGATGAATGTGGGCTTTGGAAGTGACAAAGTCACAGGAGCTGCAGGAGCGACAGCCGCGGGAGCAACGGCAGAAAAAGCGATGGGAACGGGAAGGGCAGAACGGAAGCAAGAGCAGAAAGGAGGCTGCCAATGAGGAAATACTGGGAAATCTCGAAGACCTATATGAAGGCACAGCTGGTGTGGAGAGCGGACGTCATCTTTAACATGATTTTCACCATATCAAAGATTCTCTTTGCCTATCTGCTGTGGGGAATTATCTTCCGACAGAAGAGTACAGTGGGCCTGTTTACCTTTCACGGCATGCTTTCCTATTACATTGTCAGCTCCTTTCTCTCTCAGCTGGAAATGTCCGACGGAATCAGCGGTGAGATACATGCCAGAATCCGCAATGGAACCTTTTCCAAATACATGGTAATTCCTGTGGGGATAGAAAAGTATTTCATGGCTATGGAGCTGGGGGTAGTATTGTTTTACCTTACCTTTGATCTTCTTGCGGCGGCTGTGTGGGTCGTGATATTTCGGATCCGGTTTGTCTTTACAACAGACTGGAAAATACTTCTGTGCGCGGTGGCCATGGCGGTATTAGGCATGGTATTCATGGTACAGCTCAATTACTTTTTAGGGCTGCTGACCTTAAAATATCAGGGAATAGATACTTTTCTTATGATAAAAAATAATCTGGCGGCATTGGTCACGGGGACCATAGTTCCTTTGGCTCTGTTTCCGGAGATCATTGTGAAAGCCATGCGGCTGCTTCCCTTTTACTATGTTACGTACCTGCCATCCATGCTGCTGACCGGGATGCTCCGGGAGGAGGCGTTTCAGGGGCTTCTGATACTGTTCTGTTGGTGTGTGGCCATGCAGATACTGATATATGTAGTCTGGGAAAAATCTCGCAGAAAGTATGATGGGGTGGGAATATGAGAAAGAGGTTAAAGAAAAATATGCGTGTGCTGAGAACATTGTTCTATCTGAGATTTCACGGAATGACCGTATTCAGGCTGGATTTCTTTAGCCCGTTTTTTGTGGATGGAAGCCTGTTTCTGATTCAGTTACTTGCCTTTGGCGCGGTGTATGCCAATGTGGATTCCATAGGCAGCTGGGGAAGAGGAGAAATGATTCTGTACATCGGAAGTTTTTCACTGATTAACGCGTTGAATATGACGATCTATTTCTTTGGGGTAAATGGAATCCCTGGCAAGGTGAAATCCGGTGAATTGGACTTATATCTGTCCAAACCGGTGAGTCCTCTGTTCCGTCTGACTTTCGAGAACATTACGCCGGGTTCCATACCGTTGATTCTCTTGAGTATCTGCATTATTGGATATGGAATCGGAATCTCTGACATAGAGCTGACAGTGCCCGGTACGGGAGCTTATATTTTCTGGATTCTGATTATGACAGTTTTGTATTATGACATGGCGGTGCTGATACGCTCTGTTTCCCTGTATTTTGTGACCATGGCACGAATGGAGCAGATAGAAGAGGCCGGCCTTGGACTGTGTATGACTTTGCCGGGAATTGCTTTTTATGGGGTGTATAAGGTAATTTTTTACCTTATCTTACCTTATGGCATTATAGCCACTCTGCCGGTGCAAAGTATGGTAGGAGAGCTGGAGCCGGGAATGGCGGCTTATGGAATAGGAGTAGTGGTTCTGTTCTCCCTGTTGACCGGCATTGTATGGAAAAAGGGACTGCGGCACTATAACAGCGCAAGCTCCTGATGAGGACAGCGGTTGTAAAAATAAAAGCAAAGGCCTATTGATTTTCTGATTCGAGAAAGGTATGCTGAAAGGTACAGGGCGAATCAAAGGTTTGCCGAAAGTAGATAAAGCGAATGGAAGGCAATGCACATGATCAGAGACAGGAAATTTTACCGCTCCTTTTTTTCCATGGTAGTGGTGTTAATTCTACAGAATATCATCACCCTGAGCGTCAATCTGGCGGACAATATCATGCTTGGGGCATACAGTGAGCCGGCCCTGGCCGGTGTGGCGGCGGTCAATCAGATTCAGTTCGTCTATCAGCAGATTCTGCTGGGTATTGGGGAAGCGGTGGTGATACTGGGTACCCAGTATTTTGGAAAGGGAGAAATGGGGCCTGTGAAGAGGATTTCCTCCATTGCTCTGCATTTTGCGCTGGCTGTGGCGGCGGGGCTGTTTCTGGCTGTGTGTCTGTGGCCGGATATGTTGGTGGCGGCTTTTACGCCGGATCCGCAGATTATAGAACAGGGTGTCTCGTACCTGACCATAATCCGATATACCTATCTGTTTTTTGCGGTGACTCAGATTTTGCTTGCGACTCTGCGCAGTACAGGGACAGTGAGGATTGCCCTTGGCCTTTCTGTGTGGTCTCTGGCGGTGAACTGCTGTATCAATTATACATTGATTTATGGACATTTCGGCGCGCCAAGGCTGGGTGTCATGGGCGCCGCTATCGGTACGCTGACAGCAAGGGTGTCGGAGCTTCTGCTATTGCTTTTCTACATAGCAAAAAAGGAGAAGCATCTGGGTCTGCGTCTGGCGAATTATCTGCATACGGACAGGAGTCTGCGCAGAGATTACTTTAAGGTGTTACTGCCTGTACTTGTGGGCAGTATTCTGTGGGGGATGAACAATGCGGTCCAAAATTCCATTCTGGGTCATATGTCCACCAGCGCCATTGCGGCCAACAGCGTGGCGTCCACCATGTTCCTGCTGGTGAAATCCATGGCGGTAGGAGCAAGTTCTACCGCCTCCGTCTTCATCGGCAGAGCTGTGGGAGAGGGGAACCAGGGAAAAGTGAAGCAGTATGCCCGGACCATGCAGGTTTTGTTCCTTGCCATCGGGGCTGTCTCCAGTGTGGTTCTGTTCCTTGTGCGGATTCCCATTCTGTCGCTGTATCAGCTGGAGCCGGAGACCATGGAGCTGGCCGACACCTTCCTGTTGATTCTGTGCGTCATCATTATCGGCATGTCCTATCAGATGCCCACGAACCTGGGGATTGTCCGGGGAGGAGGAGATACCCGCTATGTGATGATCATGGATTTCATCAGTATCTGGTGTATTGTGCTGCCTCTCTCCTATGTGATGGCCTTTGTGCTGAATGCCTCCCCCATTGTGGTGCTCTGGTGCCTGAATCTGGACCAGATCTTCAAATGTGTGCCTGCATTCCTCAAATGCAATTTCGGCCACTGGGCGAAGAAGCTGACAAGGGAGAACCGGGCGGACGCCTCCGAATCCGGTTCCAACTGCAGGCTGCTTTTGTTCGATTTAGACGGGACTCTGCTTCGCGACGACAAAACAATTTCCCAAGCCGTATTAAGAGCAGTGAAAGATTGCCGGGAAAAGGGGATATTGATCGGAATTGCCACCTCCAGGGGGGAACAAATTGCCATGTCCTTCATAGAGGAGCTGCGTCCGGATGTGCTGATTGCCAGCGGCGGAGCTGTGGTAAAGTACCATGGACAGTATGTGTACAGAGCCGAGTTTACCGGGGAAGAGACGAAGCGGATGATTGCGGTGGCCAGAGAAATATGTGGTATGGATTGTGAGATAACCATTGATACGCTGGACTCCCATTATTGGAATTACCGGATTGACCCGAAGGAGCAGGATCCCAGCTGGGGAGAAAGTATTTATACGGATTACAGGGATTTTGAAAAGCCTTCCCTGAAAATGTGTGTGGAGATTTTTGAAGAAGAGCAGGCGAAGAGGCTCGCAGGGCTGCTGGAGGAGTGTGACTGTGTCCGCTTTTCCGATGGATACTGGTACAAATTTACCAGAAAGACGGCCACGAAAGAGTACGCTATCCGGGAAGCATGCAGGGCATGCGGAATCCGGACGGAGGAGATTACGGCCTTTGGAGATGACTATGCGGATATGGGAATGCTTGCCCTGTGCGGAAGGGGCATTGCCATGGGAAATGCTGTGGATGCAGTGAAGGAAAAGGCCGACCTGGTCATCGGGAGCAATGAGGAGGATGGGATTGCGGTGTACTTGCGGCAGAATTTCCTGAGCTGATGAATCTATGCCACAGTGATCAAGGGAATACAGTTCAGGTGAGATTGAGCTTTTACAGTAAACTACCATGCAACGAGCTGCTCCTTGTCTCGGGACTTCGTGCAAGAGAACACGAAACGCCTCGCGGTGCCGCAGAGTCAGGTTTGAAGACGTTTATAGTAGAAAAAGTTCGAGATTTGGGAGGGATAAAGGATTTTGCAGATCAAAAGGATTGCGTATGATTTCTCAGTATGTAAAGTGGCAGACTATTCTCTGGTGAATCTGACAGGAGAATACTGCTTTACAGGCAAAACAGAGGAGGAAAACTCTCTGGTATGCGTTACGGACGACGTGCCGGTTAATGTGATCCGGAGAGAGGACGGGTGGAAAGCATTTCGCGTCGAGGGAGTTCTGGATTTTTCGCTGATTGGAATTCTATCCGAAATTTGCAGGATATTAGCGGAAAACAGAATCAGCGTTTTCGTGATTTCAACCTTTAACACGGACTATGTTCTGATAAAACAGGAAAACTACCAGAGGGCACTGGACCTTCTGGAAATTGCCGGATATGAAATTGTGGGGTGATATCACAAAAACAAGATATGAATCCGGAGTATTTTTAAGTACTCTACACATTCCCCACATAAACATGAGTCAGATACCGCCCGGCAGTCTCCGCCAGCCGGTACAGCCGTCGGACATCCGTGGGACTGCGGTCAAGCATATGATACTGGGGGAAAAAGCGTGTGATGTGAAGTGGAATATCCGGGCGTAAAGCCGCAATCCACCGGGCTTCTTCCGCCATTTCTTCCAGACTGTCATTTTCACCGGGCACAATCAGGGTGGTGAGCTCCACGTGGCAGCTGTTGACGGCTCTTGTAATGAAAGATTTTACTATATCGAAATCGCCGCCCAGCATGCGGTAATAGTCGGCCTGGAAGCTCTTCAGATCGATATTCATGGCGTCTATATAGGGCAGCAGCTCTTCCAGTATCTCCAGGGAGGCGGTCCCGTTGGTCACAAGTACGTTGACCATGCCGTATCCTTTCACAAGCCTGGCGGTATCCCGGACATATTCCCAGCCGACAAGCGGCTCATTGTAGGTGTAGGCCACGCCGATATTTTCGGCGTGTTTTTTCTGTTCCAGGGCTATGCCGGCCAGACGTTCCGGAGCCATATAAGGGCTGTCGGCATCAGCTTCCCTGACCATGGAAATTTCATGATTCTGGCAGAATGGGCAGCGCAGATTGCAGCCATAGCTTCCCACGGACAGTATCCGGCTTCCCGGGCGGAAGTTTTTCAGAGGCTTTTTCTCGATGGGGTCCAGGGCCAGGGAGGTAATCCGGCCGTAATTTGCTGCTATGATTTTTCCGTCTTCATTTTTTCTGGCCCCGCAGAGCCCGGTCTGCCCTGGGGACAGAGTACAGTAGTGCATACATACCTGACAGGTGGTTTTCATATTCATATCCCTTGTTCACTTTAGCGGATATACCAATCTATAATTTCCCGTTCTGCAGAATCTCTTTTTCACCAATATCTCCTGACGCCAGAGCGAGAATGATATCGCTTAATTCTTTTTGATTGTAAGATAATTCATAACCGTTCAATGCCAGAAAAACCAGCATCACATGCGTGCCTAGCCTTTTATTTCCATCTATCATTGCGTGATTTTTTACCAAACCAAAACAAAGTCTAGCTGGAAAACAATCCGTTTTGGGTTTTTAATAATGCCGCACGACCTCAAAACGCTCCAAATCCACCGTTTCGGATTCCCTGATACCGGCCTTCTGCTTTGCAATGGCGATCTGCTCTTCCACGGTGTCCACGCCTTCCAGATTTGGTAGCAGCAGTCCCCGCCTGCCGCCCTTTGTGACGATGACGCCATACCGGGCCGGGTCCAGTTCCTCGGGGGAGGATATGCACTCCGTATCCCCCAGCACGTCAACGCTGATGGTAAGACGTTCCACCTCCCATTGTTCCACAGGAGAGAATCTGGGATCTTCGGAGCATGCGCTGACGGCGTTGTGTATGATTTCCTCCGCGAGGGAGCTTCGCACCGCGGAAATGGTGCCGATGCAGCCCCGAAGCTTTCCGTCCTCCTTCAGGGAGACGAAGGCTCCCGCCCGGCGGCGGTACAGTTCCTCCGGCAGTCCCTCCGGTACCGGAGGCCGCTTCCCGGTGCTGAGCCAGGTCTCTATAGTGTGCCGGGCCAGCTTTACATAAGGGTCTTCTTTTTCCTGCTGTACGCGGAGTCGTGCTTTCTCCCGGGCCTCAAACTGTTCCAGGAAATTGCGGGTTTCATCCATTCCCCGGACATGGAAAGTGCAGATGCCATAGCCCACGCCGAAGGGGCCTTCATAGGAAAGGCGCTCCACGTCCACAGCAGTTCTGTCGAAAGCGCCCGCCATGATGGTGAAGGAGCGGTGTCCGCACTCCCCGGCTTTTTCGCAGAAATCCTCCTCAAATGCAAACAGTTCCCCGAAAGCGCCCCGTCCCATGACATCCATGATTCTGGCATCGTATTCCGGGCCCTCCTTCCGGTATCCGTAAGGCCCGTCCTCCTTTAAACGATGAGACAGGTCTCCGCTGGCGATGATCACCACAGATCTGCCCAGCATATCCGCAACCTCCCGAATACATTGCCCCAGACGATAATGGGCGGAAAGAGGGAAACCGGACAAACCGATTCTGACCAGCTGATATTCCGTATAGTATTGATTGACAAAATAGAGAGGCACCATAGTGCCGTGATCCAGCTTTTTCTCCCGTTCTCCCAGAGTCCCGGCGTGCAGTCCCCGCGCTCCGGCAAGGCCGCCCAGATTTGTTACGAATTCTGTATCATAGGCAACTTCCATGTGCACCTGTTTCACCCTGAATTGCCCGAAATCGCCCATGGCGCTTCTGCCCGGGGAAATGTGGAAATAATCCGCATACATGGTCTGGTGGGGAGAGAGCAGCACGATGATCTCCGGCCGGAGAGCGGCAAGCTCCTGCGCCGCTTTGTGGTATGCGTCGATTGTATTTTGAATGGCCTGTTCCTCGCCTCTGCCGATATCCGGTATGATCAGGGGCGGGTGGGGCAGCATAAAACCTGCGAGAATGCTCATAATGGAAAGCTCCTTTCTGTTTTTTGGAATATTTGAAAAATATCTTTCCCTTTCCGCAGTTAATTCTCAGTATTTGCAAAATATTCGTCGCAGAACCGGTTCCATTTTTCATCATATTCCCTGTGGCTGACAGGCATCATATCCCTGGGGGAAAAGATATTCCGCCGTTTCGCTTCCTCCGCGAATCCGTAAATACCGTCATCGAAGTCCGATACAACGGCCCGAACGGTATCCCATCCCTGACGCACTGCATAGTACAGGCGGGTATGTCCGTCCAGAGACAGATACCGTCCCTCATAGGGTATTACCTGGATAATGATATCGTCGGCTTTCCGGATAAAGGTGGAGACGGCCTCCAGCTTTTCTTCATCTACATAGAACTGGGACGGTTGGATCTGGTGCAACGGAAGAAAGAACAGCTCCACCCGCGGAAATTCCTGTATGATTTGATTCTGCTTATCATAGAACTTCGTGATATGCGGCGTATAGAACCGGAAGCTTTCAATAACATCCGGATAGGCACTTTCCTTCTGACCACGGACAACTGCCTCGAAATCAGAGAGAATCTCTACTTCATAAGGAGAAGCCTCAACAAGAAAGCAGCCATGCTGGAGCAGCGCTTTCCGGGAAAAGCGGACGTCTGTGTAAGAGTCAATACGGTTGATTTCCATAGTCAGTGTCAGCCTCCATTTACAGGAAAAAATCTGTCTGTTCCAGGTCTGTATTCCAAAAGGAACGTCTTCATTATACTACAATTTATTTTGACACGAAACAGATTTTTTATAAAGATTGCGCCGTGATGCATCTGATGATATAATAATACAAAAAATTTGTCTGAAAATAATGATAAAAGGCACCGGGTGTGACCGGAAAACGGAGGAAAATCATGGCAGTCATAGGAATCGATCTGGGGACGACGAACAGTCTGGGTGCATATTGGAAGGATGGAGAGGTACAGCTGATTCCCATGGAGGAGAAACGTTTTCTGCTGCCCAGCGTGGTGGGCTATGTGGAGGGAGAGGGCTTTCTGGTAGGAGCGGCGGCAAAGGACCGTCTGATTCCCTATGCGGAGGACACCGCGGCTTCCTTTAAACGATTCATGGGCACGGCAAAGGAATATCAGCTGGGTGGCAGAACCTATACGCCCATGGAGCTTTCGGCAATGGTGTTGGAGCAGATTAAAAGGAATGCGGAATTCTTCCTGAAAGAAGAGATCGAGGAAGCCATTATAACGGTTCCCGCATATTTCAATGACAAACAGCGCAGCGATACGAAGAAGGCGGCGCAGATTGCAGGTTTGAAGGTGGAACGCCTCATCAATGAGCCTTCCGCGGCGGCTCTGGCCTATCGGATGGAGTACGGAGAGGAGGACAGAACCCTTCTGGTCTTCGACTTCGGAGGCGGCACGCTGGATTTGTCCTATGTGGAATGCTTTGACAATGTGATAGAGATCATTGCGGTGGCAGGGGACAATCATCTGGGCGGAGATGATATCGATCAGGCCATCGGGGATTATTTCTGCCGGGAAAACGGATTGCAGGCAGAGGAACTGACCAGAGAAGAACAGGCGAAATTAAGAAAGCTTTCGGAAGAGGCCAAATGTGCCCTGACAGAACAGGAAGAGGTGGCAATGGAGCTTGAGGCAGGCGGGAAGACCTGTCGGGCCCTGTTAAATGAGGAGCGCCTCTTTGAAATCTGTATGCCTGTGTTCGGGAAGATAAAGCAGCTGTTTCTGCACATCCTGGAGGATGCGGATTCCAGAATATCCGGGATAGATGATCTGATTATGGTGGGCGGCTCTTCCAGGCTGGGCGTTGTGAAACGCTTTCTCAGGGAGCTGCTTGGCAAGGAGCCCATAGTCCTGGGAGAGACGGACCGTGTTGTTGCCTTCGGCGCCGGAGTCTATGCCGGCATCCGGCAGCGCAGGGAAGAGATCCGGGATATGCTGCTGACGGATGTGTGCCCTTTCACCCTGGGCATCGGCGTCAATAATAAGGCCAACCGGGACAAAAATATTCTGAACCCCATGATTGAGCGCAATTCCACCCTTCCCGCTTCCCACAGGGACAGGTTCGTGACGGTGGGGGATTATCAGAAGGAAATCAAAATCCGCATTTATCAGGGCGAAGAATACTATGTGGACGACGATGTGCTTCTGGGAGAGCTTTCCATAGAAGTAGCCCTGAAACCGGCAGGCCAGGCCTGGGTGGATGTACAGTTTACCTATGACATCAACGGAATTCTCCATGTGATGGCGGAGAACGAGATGGGGGAACGCAGGCAGATCCTGCTGGCCAATCAGACTCTAAGTGAGGAGGAGCTGGAACGGTATACCCGGGAGATGGAGAAAATCATGCTGCCTCCCATTCAGCAGCCCGAAAACAGGGAAATGCTGGACCGTTTCCTGGAGTATTATGAGGAAAGTACCGGACGGAGGCGGGAGATGATCGCCGCCATGACCGGCAGAATTATGGCCGGACTGCAGAGCGGCAGAAAGAAGGAGGTCAGAAACGCACAGGAAATGGGGAGAGCGTGGCTTAGCCAGCTGCAGCAGGCCGCAGATATGCGGGAGGATCTTCTGTTCGACGGCGCATTGAAGTTCGGGTTCGACGGGGAGTATGGGGAGTTTGAGGAAGATTTGGACGAGGAATCCGACGGAGATTTTGAGAATTTCGAGGGAGAGCCGGATGAGTTTGACGAAGAGTCGGAAACTGGGAGCGGCAGAGATTTTGCAAATTTCGATAGAGAGTCAGAAGAGAAGTCGCAGGCGGAGCTTGTGGATACCGACGGAAGGCAGGAAAGTGAGCCAGGTGGGAGGTCCGATGATTCTGACGGGGAATCGGATATCAGATAATACACAGAGGTGGTGGAAAAAGGTATGCGGGCGATTGTTATCAGACATGGGAAAGTGGATTTCCAATGGAGAAAATGGAGTACATCCAAACAGTTTAACAAGGATTGCAAAAGGTATGATGAAGCTCCTGTCTGTCCGCTGATATCCGATGGCTTACCAACGGGGGAGCGGGATATTTATATCAGTAGTTTACGAAGAAGTAGAGAAACGGCCAGGCAGTTGTTTGGTGCAAAAGAGTTCATCTGTACAGAACTGATTGATGAGGTGCCGCTATGCGCAGGTATTATTTCAAACAAAAGGCTGCCGCTTTTGTTCTGGAATGTTTCAGGGCGTCTCCAATGGTTTATTAACAGTTCTTCACAAAAGGAAAGCAGGACAGAAACTACTCGTCGCGCACAGAAGTTTGTGGAAATGATAATGAAAAGAAAAAGGGATTGTATCATTGTCACTCATGGCTTTTTTATGCACACGCTTTTAAAGCAAATGAAGAAGCATGGATTTCGGATGAATCATAAACGATTCAGCTATGCAAACGGGGAATGCGTTATTGCGGAACGATAGCAAAGAAATATAGTTTGTATATTGACTTAATGGCTGACATCAATTATAAGATTGTTGTCAGCCAACAATCTTATAAGGGGGTGATGTTATTTCTAAGAAAGTTGGACGACCTTATTCTGAAAATCCGAAAGAGATACGACTTACAGTTCGCCTGGATAAAAAACATAGTGATATTCTTGAACGATATTCAAGTGAAAATGGCATTACAAAAAATGAATCTGTAAGACGGGGAATTGAAAAATTGGAGGATAAGGAAACGGAATAAGTAAGAAGTGGCGTTACTCTCTCACAAGCAGCCGCCACTTCCAACCCTGCAACTACCACAAGGGCAGGCCGCGTAACTATTATACACTGCGCGGAACCGTCTTGCAAGTAGTTGTTAAAGC
>CAQUWW010000088.1:0-10827 GCA_948896875.1 uncultured Acetatifactor sp.
CAGGATGCCGGATAACGTCCGGTGGAGGCGACTCCAAGGCCAGTGCAACAGAAAATGACAGCAGAATTGTACGGTATTGTCCCACAATTCTGTAATGGTGGAAAGGCAGTGTAAGAGACTACCGTTCATCCGGTAACGGATGAAGCCGTGTAAACCCCATCCGAAGCAAGACCAGAACGAAGACTATAGGCCGGCCCGGTCTGTTTTCAGGTAGGTCGCTGGATGCGGCTGGCAACAGCCGTGCTAGATAGATGATTATTCAAGACATAACCCGGCTTATCGTCTTGCTCACCTAAAAAGGTTGAATATCCTGTGAAAATATGGTAAGATTTATAAGGTGTGCGGAAAGTTTTTCCGGTTTTTATACCGCAAAGGTCTTTGAATACAAAGGAGAAGGCAGACAAATGGATAGCTATAAGCAGGAATTTATCGAATTTATGGTGGACAGTCAGGCGCTTAAGTTTGGTGAGTTTACATTAAAGAGTGGGAGGAAGTCCCCCTTTTTTATGAATGCCGGTTCTTATGTGACCGGAGCCCAACTGAAGAAGCTGGGAGAGTATTATGCAAAGGCCATCCATGAGAATTTCGGAGATGACTTTGACGTACTTTTCGGACCGGCGTACAAGGGGATTCCTCTGAGCGTGGCAGCGGCTATCGCCTACAGTGAATTGTATGGACGGGAAGTGCGCTATTGTTCCAACCGCAAGGAAATCAAGGATCATGGGGATACAGGGATTTTGCTGGGCAGTTCTCTGAAGGATGGAGACAGAGTGGTGATGATTGAGGATGTGACCACTTCCGGCAAGTCCATCGAGGAAACTTTTCCCATTATCACAGCGCAGGCGAAGGTGGAGATCCGGGGATTGATGGTGTCCCTGAACCGTATGGAGAAGGGGCAGGGCGGAAGCTTAAGCGCATTGGATGAGATTCAGGAGAAATATGGTTTTGCGGCTCGCTCTATTGTAACAATGGAAGAGGTGACCGAATATCTGTACAACAGACCTTACAAAGGACAGGTTTATATTGACGATGCGATAAAGGCAGCATTGGATGAATATTATAAAATTTACGGAGCCTGATGTTGTCGGCGATATCGAAAATGCTGTCAGTACCGGGAGGCATTCAGGTTCCGAAGTCCGAAGAGAACAGGAAGGGAGTAGAGATATGGAGCAGAAGATATATAAAGTAATGAAAGGTGCGGGAGCGACGAATATCGTGTTGGGAGTCATTATGCTGGTTGTGGGTATTGTGTCGGGAATCCTGTTGATTATCGCAGGAGCGAAGCTGAATGCGGGCAAGTCCAAAATTTTATTTTGAGTGAGGAGTAACAGGCGGGCATTTCCTGAGGGAGGTGCCCCTTTTAGAATTTATATGAAGAAGAAAAAGGGCTATCTTTTTACGGATAAAAAGAATTCCAATCGGGCTGTGATGGCAACTATTTTAGGGATTATCAGCCTGGTCTCTCTGGCGGTGGTAGTGTTTTTCTCCTATCGCAGCGGCGGAGTGGCAAAAACAGGGTATGGAGTGACTGCTTTTCTGGCCGGTATCTATTCTCTGACGGGTTTTGTGCTGGGGCTTGTGACCATACAGGATAAGAACTATTTCAGGCTTTTTCCGGTACTGGGAATCCTGTTGAATGGAGCCGCGCTTGCGGGGATAGGCCTGATATTATATATGGGAGGTAATCTGGAGTGAGCGACACGGAAGTGATTCAGGAGAGATATGACCTGGCGGTAGAAAGGCTCAGGAAGATTTCCGGTGAAAAGATTGGGGATGAGGAGCTGGAAGCATTTTTTTCATTCTGCGCCGGCTTTCTGCTGCTGATGGATGATACTCGTACCTTTCTGGCACAGGACGGTCTGAGGAAGGCGGACCTGGAAGAACTGGAGCGCAGGAATCAGGCTTTGTATGCGGATATTCTGCCAAAACAGTATGAAGAGAGCTATGCGAATCCGGCCTGTGCGGTCAGGCGACTGGGGGAAGAGCGGGGAAGTCTGTTGTCTGCCCTGTATGCGGAGCTGCGCAGTCTCATTGCCTTTGTATATGAAAACAGGCTGGAGGAAATCGTTATTCGCATGGAGCTGTTTGTGGAGGTGTATACGGCATTTGCCTATGCGGCGGAGAGCGGAGAGGAATTTCCTTCCGGGAAGGATATTCGGGAAATGCTTTACTGGTTTGCCTGCGATTATACGGAGCTTGCTTCCAGGCGCAGAATCAGGGAGCAGATGGATCCGGAAGATTGCTTTGCTGTATCTGTGATTCGGGAAAGCGATCTGACAGATATCAGATATTTGTATGGATATGGAGAATATGTGAGCAAAAATGAGAGGGAGACGGCGCTGTTTATGGCCGGACTTCCGGAAGCCACCGTTGCCACCATGGCGGATACCTACACGGAAGGCTATCGAATCGGCTTTGAAGTTACCGGCAAGGATCTGGCTGTTAAGAATTCTGTGTCGCTCTGCTATCGGCTGGGGTTCGAGCGGATGATGCGCCGGGCTGTGGAGAATTTCGAGAAGATGGGTTTAAAGCCTGTGGCGGCCCGTGCCGTTGTCAGCGTGTTGGATAACAGAGGCGCTACCAGAGGCAGAAGCGGTTTTTGCGGCGGCATCCCTAATATGCAGTATGACTATGATCATAAAGATGATAAGGCGGTCTTTTTTGACAGGAATTATATGAATCGCAAGCTGGAAGCCGGCCGGGCGGCGTACGAGGAGAATAGAGAGGCTGCCGCAGGATATGCGGGCCCTGCGCTGGTGGAGACTTTTGGCGAGGCAGATTTCAATCCGGTGACCAAAAAGGAGGCATTTCAGCTTTCCGGAGAGCAGAGCCGCCTGTGGCTGGAATATCGCGCAAAAGCGGGAGCGCTGCAGCGGGAATATATTCCGGAGGAGGAGACCAGCTTTACCATTATCGCATTTCCGGTGCCGGAGATCGGCCCGGTATTTGAACAGCTTTTCCATGAGATCATCAGAATCAATACGCTGGATTACATGCTTTACCGCAGGGTACAGCAAAACCTGATAGACGTGCTGGATACGGCGGATTTCTGTGAAATAAAGGGGATGAACGGCAACCGGACAGATCTGAAAATTAATCTGTACAAATTGTCCGACCCGTCCGGAGAGACTATTTTCGAGAACTGTGTGGCGGATGTGAATATTCCTGTGGGAGAAGTATTTACCTCTCCGGTGTTAAAAGGAACAGAAGGGGTCCTTCATGTGAGCCGGGTCTTCCTGAGAGGGCTGGAATACAGAAATCTGGCTGTTACTTTTCAGGACGGGATGGTTACAGATTACTCTTGTGACAACTATGAATCGGAGGAGGAAGGCAGGAAATTCATCCGGGAGAATATTCTGGCACGCCATGATACGCTTCCTATGGGGGAATTTGCCATCGGTACCAATACCACGGCTTATGTGGCGGCCAGACGTCTGGGAGTGGAAGCAAAGCTGCCGATTCTCATTGCGGAGAAGATGGGGCCGCATTTTGCGGTGGGAGATACCTGCTATTCCCATGTGGAGGATGTGAAGGTGTACAATCCTGACGGGAAAGAGATTGTGGCCAGATCCAATGAGGTGGCAGATCTTCGTGGCAGCAGACCCATGGAGGCCTATTACAACTGCCATACGGATATTACCATTCCCTATGACGAATTGGGAGAATTGACCGCAGTGCGAAAGGACGGCAGCCGCATCGCTGTGATCAGAGCCGGCAGATTTGTGCTGCCGGGCTGTGAAGAGCTGAATAAAGCTTTTGAGGAATAAAAACCGGGCGGATATTCTGCTGGTTCATGAAAATAGTGGTTGCATAGAACGGCATATTTTAGTAAACTAGAAACTGGAAAAAGAGTGCAAAAATAAAAAGCAGCCGGAAGAATGCGGACGGGGAACTGAAGACAGGAGGAAATAGAACAGACATGGATAAGAATGAGAAAAATATGCCGCGGGTAGGCATTGTGATGGGCAGTGATTCCGATATGCCGGTTATGGCGAAAGCGGCGGATATTCTGGAGGAACTGGGCATTTCTTATGAGATGGCAATTATCAGCGCCCACAGGGAGCCGGATGTATTTTTTTCCTATGCGAAGAGTGCGGAGGAAAAAGGGTTTAAGGTAATCATTGCAGGGGCGGGAATGGCGGCTCATCTGCCGGGTATGTGTGCGGCCATATTTCCAATGCCGGTCATCGGGATTCCCATGCATACTTCGTCTCTGGGCGGAAGAGATTCTCTGTATTCTATTGTGCAGATGCCGTCCGGTATACCGGTGGCGACGGTGGCGATAAACGGCGGAGCCAACGCCGGACTTCTGGCGGCCAAAATTCTGGCCACTTCAGATCCGGAATTGTTGGGAAGACTGAAAGAATACAGCGCTAAATTAAAGGAGCAGGTAGAGGCTAAGGATGCGAAATTGAAGGAGCAGGGATACAAGGCCTATCTGGAGGGGTAACTGTCCTCCTGTATACAGATATGATACAGACAGAGAGTAAGATACGGACAGCAGGATACGGGCGGCAGAATGCAGACAGAAAATAGATAGAATACGGAAAGGCGTGGATTGAGATGGATTACAGGAAAGCTGGAGTAGATATCGAGGCGGGTTATCAGTCAGTGGAGTTAATGAAGACTTACGTAAGGCAGACGCAGAGAGCGGAGGTCCTGGGAGGAATCGGTGGCTTCTCGGGTGCATTTTCCGCGTCCGCTCTGAAGGATATGGAGAAACCGGTTCTGCTGTCCGGGACAGACGGTGTCGGAACGAAGCTGAAGCTGGCATTTTTGCTGGACAGACATGACACCATCGGAATTGACTGTGTGGCCATGTGTGTGAACGATGTGGCCTGTGCCGGAGGCGAGCCCTTATTTTTCCTGGACTATATCGCCTGCGGCAAGAATTACCCGGAAAAAATTGCCTCGATTGTAAAAGGCGTAGCCGAAGGCTGTAAGCAGGCAGGTGCGGCGCTGGTGGGCGGTGAGACGGCGGAGCATCCCGGTCTGATGCCGGAAGAGGAATATGATCTGGCAGGCTTCGCAGTGGGCGTTGCGGATGAGAAGAATCTGATTACAGGAGCAGATATCAGGGAGGGAGACGCCCTGATCGGGATTGCATCCTCCGGTGTCCATTCCAACGGTTTTTCCCTGGTGCGCAGTGTGTTTGAGATGACCAGAGAAAGCCTGGATACGTATTATGAGGAACTGCATGGAACCTTGGGAGAAACGCTGCTCACACCCACTATCATCTATGTGAAAGCTTTGAAGGCAGTGAAGGATGCCGGCGTTACCATCAAAGGGGCAAGTCATATTACGGGCGGCGGTTTCTATGAGAATATTCCCAGAATGCTGCCGGAGGGAGTCCGGGCTGTGGTGAAGAAGGACAGCTATCAGGTTCCGCCAATTTTCCGTCTTTTGCAGGAGAGGGGAAACATTGAGGAGAAGGTAATGTATAATACTTATAATATGGGCCTTGGGATGGTGCTGGCAGTGGATCCCGCCGATGTGGAGAGGACCATGGAAGCCGTGAGAGCGGCAGGGGAAGCGGCCTATCTGGTGGGTAATTGCGTGTCCGGTGAAAAAGGGGTGGATCTATGCTGAGAATCGTGGTGTGTGTGTCCGGCGGAGGGACGAATCTACAGGCGATTCTGGACGGGGTGGAGACAGGAAAGATCACAAATACGGAAGTGATCGCCGTCATCAGCAACAATGCGAAAGCCGGAGCACTGGAGAGGGCAAAAGCCCGAAACATTCCAGGTATCGTTCTGTCTCCTAAAAAATATTCCGACAGAGAAGCTTATAACCAGGCATTTACGGAGAAGATGAAGGAACTGGAACCGGATCTGGTGGTACTGGCCGGATTCCTGGTAAAAATTCCGCCTCAGATGGTGTCCGCATTCAGCGGCAGGATAGTGAACATTCATCCCTCTCTGATTCCGTCTTTTTGCGGTGTGGGATATTATGGGCTGAAGGTGCATGAGAAAGTGCTGGAGCGAGGCGTGAAAGTAACGGGCGCCACAGTGCATTTCGTGAATGACGGTATGGACGAGGGTCCGATTATTGCACAGAAGGCAGTGTGTGTGGAGGAAGAAGATACCCCGGAGATTCTCCAGCGCAGGGTGATGGAACAGGCGGAATGGATTCTGCTTCCCAAGGCCATCGATGACATTGCCAATGACCGGATCCGAATCGTGGGCAATCGGGTGTGTTCCGTTGCCGGCGGGAATGGAAAATGAGCTATCGATTTAAAAAGAAGAGGTGTGACAGCATGAAGGTGTTGATAATAGGCGGGGGCGGAAGAGAACATGCCATCGCAGTCAGTATGAAAAAAAGCAGACGGGTGGATACCCTTTACTGTGTGCCCGGCAATGCGGGAATTGCCCAGGTTGCCCAGTGCGAACCTTCCATCGGTGTGATGGAGTTCGACAAAATTGTGGCATACGCAAGGGAAAAGAAGGTAGATTTGGTGTTCGTGGCGCCGGATGATCCTCTGGCGGGCGGATTGACGGATGTGCTGGAGGCAGAGGGCTTCCGGGTGTTCGGGCCGAAGAAGAATGCGGCCATTTTGGAAGGCAGCAAGGCCTTTTCCAAGGATCTGATGAAAAAATATAAGATTCCGACAGCTGCCTACGAGGTTTTCCATGATCCCGAATCGGCTCTTTGCTGGCTGGAGACGGCCGCAATGCCCGTAGTGCTGAAGGCGGACGGCCTGGCATTGGGCAAGGGCGTACTGATTTGCAATACGCTGGAAGAAGCGAAAGCCGGCGTAAAGGAAATTATGCAGGATAAGCATTTCGGGGAGGCAGGCAATGTGCTGGTGGCAGAGGAGTTTCTGACCGGCAGAGAGGTGTCTGTGCTGGCCTTCGTGGACGGGAAAACAGTGAAACCCATGACATCCGCCCAGGATCATAAACGGGCCGGCGACGGAGATAAAGGGCCAAATACCGGCGGCATGGGATGTTTTTCTCCAAGTCCTTTTTACACAGAGGAGATCGACACATACTGCAGGGAGCATATTTATCAGCCTACTGTGGATGCCATGGCGGCGGAGGGCAGAGAATTCAAGGGAGTCATTTTCTTTGGACTGATGCTGACATCCGATGGACCGAAGGTGCTGGAATACAATGCCAGATTTGGAGATCCCGAGACCCAGGTGGTGCTCTGCAGAATGAAAAATGATATTATGGATGTGGTGGATGCCTGTATTGACGGGACTTTGGACAGGATAGATCTGCAGTTTGAAGACAGCGCGGCAGTCTGCGTGGTGCTTGCGTCGGAGGGATATCCGGTTTCCTATCAGAAAGGGTATGAGATTACAGGACTCAACCGGTTTGAAGGAAGGGAGGATTATTATTGCTTCCATGCGGGGAGTAAGCTTGACAGTCAGGGACGTGTGGTGACAAACGGAGGACGTGTGCTTGGAATAACCGCAAAAGGCTCCACTCTGAAAGAGGCGCGGGCGAAAGCCTATGAAGCAACGGAGTGGGTAAACTTTGATCATAAATATATGCGTCATGATATCGGGAAAGCAATAGAAGAAGTATAGAACAGGACGGCAACAGCATAATAAAAAGAGGAAGAAGACAAATCGATGAATGGAGGTGTTAACGTGGGCACTTTGGGAGCACTGGATATGTATAATATTCCTCGTGTGTGCAAGGAATGCGGCGGTGTGATGATATTTAAAGGAGTAGGAGAATATCATTGCGAAAATTGCGGAGCGGTAGACTATGATGATTACGGAAAGGTAAGAGGGTATATCGAAGGGCATAAGGGCGCTACTGCGGCAGAAATTGAGAAAGAAGTCGGTGTGTCGCAGCGTACGGTCCGGCGTCTGCTGAAAGACGGCAGGCTGGAGATAGCGGAGGGTTCTAAAGTGTATCTGCGTTGTGAACTGTGCGGCAAGCAAATCCGAAGCGGACAATATTGTGCGGAATGCGAGATCAAGGTGCACCGTAACCTGGAGGCAAAGCAGAGGGAACTGATGAACAAGGATACCCGCGGGTTTGGCTTTGAACAGCAGGGGGAAGAAGGACAGAAGAGATTCAAACGAGAAATGTAAGACATCAAGTCTGTAAGTTACGGAAAGGGTTGGTATTTGTATGAGAAAAACAAGAGAGCTGAGACAACGGCTTCTGACAAGGATCTTTGCAGTGACGCTGGCGGTTGGAATACTGGGAGGAGGATTCTTCCTGAGCGGCACGGTAAGTCATGCCGAGACCCAGGTGAAGATTACTTCGCCCAAGGGAGCAAATGTACGAAAAGAGGCCAGCACTTCCAGCGCGGCGGTAGGAGGTGCGGAGAACGGAAAAGTGCTGAGCGTCCTGAGCCAGGTGCAGGGATCCGACGGTTATACCTGGTATCAGGTGCAGCTGAACAGCAGTACCACCGGTTATGTAAGAGCAGATCTTGTGGAAGTCACAGAAGGTGGAGGCGGGGGAGAGTCCACCGCGCCGTCTGAAGGGGAAGGCGGTGAAGGGACTACGGCTCCTCCGGAAGTCATGGCGGTAAATCCGGTGGGCGGCACAGTGACAGGAGAATCCGGTACGGGCAAGATTCGCGACAGCGCTTCCTCGGAGGGGCAGATATTGGCGGAAGTCGCACTGGATACGGCTCTTACAGTGACGGGACAGGTTACGGCGGCTGACGAAAGGGTGTGGTATCAGGTCAGCTTTATCTCAGGAGAGACGCAGGTGGATGGCTTTATCCGCTCCGATTATGTGACGTTGTCCGGGGAGCTGACGCCTTATACGGAGGAGCCGGCTGCACCGGAAGAGCCTACGGAGCCGGAACCTGATGAGGACGAGCAAAAGCCATATGAGGTGATTCTGCAGGATGGCGATTGGCTTTTACATGACAAAAGTATCAATAAAGGATATTCCATCAAGCAGCTTTTCTCAGGAGTGACAGAGAATGCGGCACTGCTGGAGAAGCAAGAGAAGTCCCTGAAATCTCAGAAGATTATCATTATTATTCTGGTGTTTTTATTGGTGGCCGCAGCAGCAGGCATTGCTTTCCTGGTGTTCAAGATAAGAGACATGATGGATTCCGCATATTATAACGAGGTGGAGAATGAGACACTTCGCAAAAGAAATGCGACTTCCGGCAGGGGCGAGCAGAAGGTTATGCATACGGTGGGAACAGACAGGCAGCAGACCAGGCCCGTGGGCGCCAGACCCACAGGAACAGCAGGACAAAAGTCTGCAGGTGCTTCTCAGGTGCAGAGAGGAGCAGGAAGCGCTCCGGGCCAGAGACCTGCAGGAACCGGCCAGAGAACCGCTGGGACAACCCAGGGCCAGAGGCCTGCGGGAACGACACAGGGTCAGAGACCTGCAGGGACTTCTCAAGGCCGAACAGGCGCTGCTCAGGGGCAGAGAGCCAGAGGTCCCATTCAGGGTCAGAGACCTGGAGGAACAACGCAGGGCCAGAGAACAGCGGGAAATGCAAAACCGCAGCAGCCTTCTCAGCGGGTACAGCCTAAGAATTTCCTGGAAGAAGACGATGAGTTTGAATTTGAATTTCTGAATTACGACGGAGATGAAGAATAAGTACGACAGGCTAAAGCAGGGAATATTCCGGAGGAATACTCCCTGTTGCCATGCGCAGACCTGCACGGGAAAGGAAGGCTTTTCTTGATTATAGAGATCGATTTTAACAGTGACGAAGCGCTGTATCTTCAGTTGTGCAACCAGATTATTATGGGAATAGCCTCTTCCCGGTTCCGGGAGGGGGATTCTCTTCCCAGCGTACGGCAGCTGGCGGATTCTATCGGCATTAATATGCATACTGTGAATAAAGCATATACTGTTTTGAGACAGGAAGGGTATGTGAAGGTTGACAGAAGAAAGGGTGCTGTGATCGCCATAGATATTGACAGAATGAGGACTTTGGAAGAGTTGAAGAAAGAGCTTCAGGTGATTCTGGCAAAGGGCAGCTGTAAGAATATTTCCAGGGAAGAAATTTATGAATTGATAGAAGAGATTTACGAAGAGTATGAATAAAACGGAATGCCTGTTACAGGAAAAGGCAGAATGAGAGGAAGACATATGCAGTCACAATTTACGGATAAGGCGCAGGAGGCATTAAATCATGCCTCCAGATATGCCGGTCGTCTGAAACAGGGATATGTGGGGACGGAACATATTCTTGCGGGCTTGTTAAAGGAGCCGGAAGGTGTGGCCCACAGAGTTTTGACGGAAAATCATGTTGAATTATCCCAGGTTTTGAATATGATTCAGGAGCTGATTGCGTTTGACGGCGGCGTTGGCTTGAAGGAAAGAAACGGATATTCGCCAAGGGCGACGAAAATTCTGGAGGAAGCGCACAGACAGGCCCAACGCTTTGGCCAGAAGGAGACGGGAACAGAGCATATTTTGCTGGCAATGATTAAGGAGGGCGAAAATGTAGCGGTCCGTCTGTTGAATACTTTGGGTGTGAATCTCCAGAAGGTATATGTGGATACCCTGGTGGCCATCGGTCAGGATGGAAACCTATACAAAGAGGATCTGGGGAGAAGAGGCTCCGGAAAGACAAAATCGTCCGCGCTGAACCAATACAGCAGAGATCTGACAGCCATGGCAAGAGAAGGACGGCTGGATCCTGTCATTGGCCGGGAGGATGAGATACGTCGTGTGATCCAGATTTTGAGCCGCCGGACCAAGAACAATCCCTGTCTCATCGGTGAACCAGGCGTAGGCAAAACTGCGGTGGTGGAAGGTCTGGCACAGCGAATTGTGTCGGGAGAGGTTCCGTTTACGGTCAAAGACAAGAGAGTATTGACATTGGATTTATCCGGCATGGTGGCAGGCAGCAAGTACAGAGGTGAATTCGAAGAGAGGA
>CAQUWW010000088.1:10837-12070 GCA_948896875.1 uncultured Acetatifactor sp.
GGAAGTGATAGAGGACGGCAATGTCATTCTCTTTCTGGATGAGCTCCACACGCTGATCGGTGCAGGAGGAGCGGAGGGGGCCATCGATGCCTCCAACATTTTGAAGCCCTCTCTTGCAAGGGGAGAATTGCAGCTGATCGGTGCCACCACAATAGCGGAATATCGTAAGTATATTGAGAAGGATGCGGCTCTGGAGAGACGTTTCCAGCCGGTGAATGTGGAAGAGCCCACCGAGGAAGAGGCCATTCGGATTCTGGAGGGAATCAAGGGGAAATACGAGGAGCATCATCGGGTAAAGATTACCGGAGAAGCGGTGGAGGCGGCGGTGCGTCTGTCTAACCGGTATATCAATGACAGAAATCTGCCGGACAAGGCCATCGACCTGATTGACGAGGCGGCCGCAAGTGCCAGGCTGCGCACGGTAGATATACCGGATAAACAGAAAGCCCTTCTGGAAGAGATCAAGAAGATGGACCTGCAGATAGAACGTTCTATCCGTATGGAGGCATTCTCTCAGGCAGTGGAGATCAAGCATAAGCAGGACGCGCTGGTGAAAAAGTATCAGCGTATGAAGAAGCGTGAGGAAAGCAGGGAAGAGGACAGGAAATTTGCCATCGGCGAGAATGAGATTGCGGAAGTGGTGGCTATGTGGACCAAAATTCCTGTGGTAAAACTGGCCCAGAAGGAAAGTGAAAGACTGCTGAAGCTGGAGGGAATTCTGCACAAGAGGGTAATCGGCCAGGAAGAAGCGGTATCCGCGGTGGCGAGAGCCATGAGGCGGGGGCGCGTAGGCTTGAAGGATCCCAAACGTCCCATCGGGTCCTTTTTGTTCCTGGGTCCCACCGGCGTGGGCAAGACAGAACTTTCCAAGGCCCTGGCGGAAGCCATGTTTGGCTCGGAGGAAGCGATTATCCGGGTGGATATGTCGGAATATATGGAGGGACATTCCGTTTCCAAGATGATCGGCTCACCGCCCGGTTATGTGGGGTTTGACGAAGGAGGACAACTCAGTGAAAAGGTCAGAAGGAATCCTTATTCCGTGGTATTGTTTGATGAGATCGAGAAAGCCCATCCCGATGTGTTCAACATTCTGCTTCAGATATTGGATGACGGACATATCACCGACTCAAAGGGTAGAAAGGTGAGCTTTAAGAATACGGTCCTGATTATGACATCCAATGCGGGGGCCCAGAGAATTGTGGATCCGAAGAACCTGGGATTTGCCGCTGTCAG
>CAQUWW010000089.1 GCA_948896875.1 uncultured Acetatifactor sp.
TATTTAAAGAAAAAGCCTAAAAATCAGTAATTTAGGGCTTGACATTATAGGAAGGTGAAGCAATGTTTACGCTAAAGGAGTTTTGGAGTAAAATAGGGGATAGTTGAGAGTTATCATTCCGAGCTGTTGTCGCAGAAGGGATATTATGCGGAGCTTTTTGACCTGCAGGCCCGGTTTTATATGGAGGAATAGAAGGGAGCAAACCGAAATGGAACTTCGTGTTTTACAATACTTTCTGGCGGCTGCAAGGGAGGAAAATATCACAAAAGCGGCGGCTCTTTTACATATCACGCAGCCAACCCTGTCCCGCCAGCTGATGCAGATGGAGGAAGAGCTCGGGGTCAAATTATTCCGCAGGGGAAAGCATAATATCCTGTTGACTGAAGAGGGCATGCTGCTTCGGAGGCGCGCACAGGAAATTGTGGATTTGGCAGAAAAAGCAGCGAAAGAATTAAAGCATGAGGAGGAAACAGTTTCAGGAGAAATCTCCATTGGCTGTGGAGAAACCCGGAATATGAAGCCTCTATCCAGGATGCTTGCCTCTTTCCGGAAGAAGTACCCTAATGTAAGCTTTCATATATACACAGCCATTGCGGATGATGTAAAAGAGCATCTGGAAAACGGAGTTCTGGACATGGGGCTTTTGTTGGAACCAGTAGAAATCAGCCGATACCAGTATATAAGAATGCCGCTGAAGGAAAAATGGCAGGTGCTGATGCGCAGGGACTGTCCACTGGCAGAGAAACAGAAAATCGTTCCGGAAGACCTGGCAGGTGTTCCGCTGATTGTAGCAAGGCGCCGGTCCGTGCGGAATGAATTCGAAAACTGGTTCGGCTATGGGAAAGAAAAACTCCATATCGTATCAACCTGCAATCTTTCACACTATAACCAATCCATTATGGTGGAAAGCGGCATTGGAGTAGCGATAGTAATGGAATTTTCCTGCAATCAGGATATCTTATGCCTGCGGCCCTTAGAACCGGAAATAGAGAGCGGCTGTGTTCTGGTCTGGAAAAAGAACCTGACACTTTCGCCGACAATGCAAAGGTTCATCGAGCATGTGAAAGAATCTATAGCAGAAATGGGAAAGGGAATGTAATGATACATAACAGGCATTTCTTAGAATACAAAATGGGTATTAGACATTTCACTGAAGCCGGCTTACAATAAAACTGTTCCGGAAAGAGCAGAAATCAGCAAGTTCAGAAGGGAGTAAGTTTTCACAATGACAATGAAGGAAGCGGGCGAGCGGTATCAGATTCCTCTTAAAATACTGAAAGAGTATGAGAGCTGGGGACTGTGCGGAGCAGTAAAGAAGGTCATGGGGGCATGGCAGTACGATGACCAGGACATTGAAAGGCTGGGTATGATTATGACGCTGCATGACATCGGCTTTAGCAGCAGTGAGGTGGAGGCATATATGCGCCTTGCGCTGGAGGGAGAAAGCACACAGGCCATGCGGCTGGAAATGCTCAACAGGAAAAGGGGAAAGACACTGGATGAGATTCATCTTAAGGAAAGACAGATAGTGCATATGGATTATCTGCGGTATGAGATGCAGAAAGGTAAAAAGAACCTTTGAGCGGACAGGAGGAAAAAATGAAGAAAATGATAGCAGCAGTTATGGTCTGTGCCATGGTATTTTCGTTGGCAGGGTGCGGCAGCAGGGAGACGGAAAGAGGAAGAGACGATATTGATGCAGATGAAAATGTGGAGCAGGGTGGGGATACACAGAACCCTCCTGTCCAAAACGCAGGAGGGCCGGAAAAGGATATGTCCACGCAGCCTGGATCGGAGGCGGATACATCGGGACAGACAGAATTGGAGAGTGGTATGACAGGTCAGACAGGGACAGAATCGGCGATGGCTGAGCCTGGGGCAGACAGCAGTAGTGCGCTGGTTGTGTATTTTTCATGGTCGGGGAATACGGAAAATGTTGCAAATGCCATTGCGGCGCAGACAGGGGCGGATATCTTTGAAATCGTTCCGGAGGAAGCCTATACCTCCGACTATAATGCGCTTTTGGACATTGCCGCAGAGGAAAAGGAAAGAGGAGCCCGTCCGGCGATTGCGGAAAGTATAGAAGACATTGCGCAGTATGACATCGTTTATGTGGGCTTTCCCAACTGGCTTGCGTACCACAATTTGATACAATGCACCCAAGCATGAGTTTGGGTGCAAATTTTAACGATAGGAATTTATTCTGGAGAATATCCCAGTTTCAACTATGAAATTTATTAGTGACTCACTAATTTGTTAATATCTTGTATCTCTAAAGTCGGCAGACTATAATTTGGTTTAGCAAATCTAATTAAGAAATGAAATTCAGGAGGTACTTCTTATGTTGAATGAAAATGTAAAAAAACTGCTGGCAGAAAACATGTGGGATTTAGGCACCTGTGCCGATAATGAGCCGAATGTGGTTCCCGTGGCGTTCAAGGATGTAACGGAAGACGGGAAGCTGGTGGTGGGTGACGTATTCCTTGAGACCACGCTGAACAATCTGAAGGCAAACGGCGGCAGGATTGCCATTTCCGTATATGATGCAAAGTCTCTGGAAGGCTACCAGATTAAAGGCATTGCGGAGTACGTGACAGAAGGTGCGGTTGTTGATACGTTTAAGGCAATGGTGGAAAAAATGTTCAATGGAGCGGCTACCGCAAAGGGTGCGCTGGTTATTACACCGGAAAAGGTGATCGTGACTACCCCTGGAGCAGAGAACAAAAAAGTTCTGTAAGGCAGACAAAAGGTGGCGGTACAGAGTCCCTGAAAAGGTTCTTCTTGACTTTTGGTATTTCAGAATAAAACCATAGTTAAGAAAGCGCCAGTTGATGCTGCAGCAGCTGCTTAGGAACTGTTCAAAAATAACTTTTATGCTATGTGCCTGATTTTTGAGAAGCCCTTTCGAAGAAAAATCCTGCACATTATTTAAATGTTATTTCTGAACAGTTCTTTATTTATGAGCGGATCCACATATGGAGATTTGGCATATTATACAAAATATGCCATAGCAATTTGTATAATACTTTTCTATGCCAAGCGATAAATTTATAAGAAACAACAAATGGATAGTTTTTTATAAAAACAGAATACGACTGTTTTGGGGAAATATGCTATATTTAACTCATAAAAGAACCGGTTCTTCAACGAAAATATGATTTTCTCTCGTTATGGCCAAAACGTGGGAAACACAAAAATCAACTAACAAGAGGAAATATTTATGAATGAACCAAAAAGAGCTGCAAAAGAAAAGTGGTGTTTCGGCATCGGAGCCATAGGAAAGGATGCCATTGTGAACCTGGTAGGAGCGTTCCTGATGCTGTATTTCACCGATACTCTTGGTATAGCCTCTACATTTGTAGGTGTGCTGTTCTTCGTAGCCCGTATGTGGGATGCCGTCAATGACCCGGTAATGGGAATGATAGTGGACAATACCCGTACCAAATACGGAAAATTCCGTATCTGGCTGGTGGTTGGCACTTTGCTCAACGCAGTTGTGTTCGTGCTCCTGTTCACCACGCTGGGAATCGAGAGCATAACGGCTAAATGCGCCTATGTGGCGGTGATGTACATACTATATGGCATGACCTACACCATCATGGACGTGCCATACTGGTCATGGCTGCCGAACCTGTCCAGCGACCCCAGGGAGAGGGAGAAAATCTCTGTCATCCCCAGAATCTTTGCAAGCCTTGGCGGCTTCCTCATCTGCACCTTTGGACTGTATATGATAGATTTCTGCAATAAGCTGGCCGGGGACGAGACAGTCCTTCAGAAACAGGAGAACGGTACCTTTCTGAACATCAGCGAGACAGGCTTCACCTGGGTGGCCTTCGGCATTGCCATCCTGTTCATCATCACCATTTCCATTACGGTATTCAATGTAAAAGAGGAGCCTACCATAGGAGCAAAGACCCAGAAGACCAATCTGAAGGAGGCCTTCGGCATCATTATCCACAACGACCAGCTGGTAGCCTTTATCGGCCTGTTGCTCACTTTCAATCTCAGCACCCAGGTACTGAAGTCTTTCGCAGTCTATTATTTCAAAGAGGTATGCGGAAGCGCAATGCTCTACTCCGTATTCGGATTTACCATTCTGGCGGAGATGGCCGGGCTGTTCCTTTTCCCTGTCATCACTAAGCGCATCAGCCGGGAAAAGGTGTATGCCCTGGCCTGCGGCCTTCCTATCGTCGGTCTGCTCCTGCTGCTGGCCCTGGGCTACATCGCTCCTACCAGCGCCGCCGGAGTCATCGTATCCTGTTGCCTGCTATTCTTCGGTTCAGGCCTGTCCCTTGGAACCACCACCTGCTGCATCGCAGACGTCATTGATTATGGAGAGGTGAAGTTCGGAAAGCGCAATGAATCCGTCACCTGTTCTGCTCAGACATTCCTGATGAAGATGGCTACTGCCCTGGCCGCTCTGTTCACCGGCGTAGGCCTGGACATCGTGGGATATAAGCCTGAGCTGGCCGGCAATCAGGAGGCAGGAACAATCCTAGGAATTCGGATATTGATGTTCGTGCTTCCTATCATACTGGCCATTGTAAGCTTTCTGATTTTCAAGTATGTTTATAAACTGAAGGGCCAGCGCCTGGAGCAGCTCACAAAGGAAATCAACCAGCTTCATGCCAATTGATTCCCGCCAGCGGCGCGGTACAGACCGCGCCGCTGACTGGTTCCATATCTTGCAAGGAGGAATATATACATGATTACAGTTAACGAGAAAGAACATGTCTTTCATCTCAACAACGGAAGAATCAGCTATCTGCTCTATGTAATGGATAGCGGACAGCTGGGCCATCTGTACTTTGGAAAGGCGCTGCGAACGGACGGCAGCTACCTGCATATGGTGGAGAAGGCTCACAGGCCTATGACCACATATATCACAGAGGGGGATCTGTACACCTCTTATGAGCATTTGCGCCAGGAATACCCGGTCTATGGCACTTCTGACTATCGATATCCTGCCCTGGAGGTTCAGGGGACAGACGGTAGCTCCATCTGCAAGCTTGAATACCATAGCTATGCAATCGTTACAGGAAAGAAGCCCCTGGAAGGACTGCCCGCGACCTATGTAGAGGATGACAGCGAGGCTGAGACGCTGGAAATCATTATGTGGGATAACTGGCGCGGGCTGGATGTCATTCTGTCCTATACCATTTTCAGGGATTGCGATGCCATAGCCCGCAGCGTGCGGTTCGTCAACCATGGGAAGGAGCCTCTGTTTTTAGACAGGGCCATGAGCCTGAGCCTGGATTATCCAGATGCGGATTGGGAAAGCATCCAGCTTTCCGGTTCCTGGGCCAGGGAGAGGTCTGTGGTCACAAAGAAGCTGGAACCCGGCGTCACCGCCGTGTCCAGCATGCGGGGAAATTCATCCCATCAGCATAATCCATTCCTGGCTCTGAAGAGAAAAAATGCCACAGAGCATGCAGGAGAAGTCTGTGGCTTCAGCCTGGTATACAGCGGCAATTTCTTGGCTCAGGCGGAAGTGGACAATTATAATGTCCTGCGGGTGATGCTGGGCATCAATCCTTTCGGATTCCGGTGGAAGCTGGAACCCGGAGAATCCTTTGTCACACCGGAAGCAGTCATGGTCTGGTCATGTGAAGGGATGAACGGTATGAGCAGGCAGTTCCATACGCTTTACAGAAAACGTCTGGCCCGGGGATATTGGCGGGACAGGGAGCGTCCTGTGCTCATCAATAACTGGGAGGCAACAGCCTTTGACTATGTGGAAGAGGATTTGATCTGCTTTGCCCGTAAAGCAAAAGAATGCGGTATTGAATTATTTGTCCTTGACGACGGCTGGTTTGGTGCGAGGAACAATGACAGGGCAGGCTTGGGAGATTGGAGAGCCAATCCGGCCAAGCTCCCAGGCGGCATAAAAGGCCTGGCGGATCAGATTGAAGCCATTGGCATGAAGTTCGGCCTATGGTTCGAGCCGGAGATGGTCAACAGGGACAGCGACCTGTTCCGCGCCCATCCGGATTACATCATCCAGACGCCGGGCCGCACCCCTTCTCATGGCCGTAACCAGTTCGTGTTGGACTTCTCCAGAAAAGAGGTAGTCGATGAGATTTACGGCCAGATGTATGTCCTTTTGAGCCAGGCAAAAATCAGCTACATCAAATGGGATATGAACCGTTCCATCAGCGAATGCTACTCCGCGGCCTTTCCGGCGGACAGACAGGGAGAAATCTTCCACAGATACATTCTGGGGGTATATAGTCTCCACGAAAGGTTGATTCAGGCTTTCCCAAAGCTGCTCATCGAGTCCTGCTCCAGCGGCGGTGGGCGGTTCGATGCAGGAATGCTCTATTACGCGCCGCAGGGATGGACATCCGATGACTCAGATGCCATCGAGAGGCTGAAGATTCAATACGGCACCAGCCTGGTATATCCAATCAGCTGTATGGGAGCACATGTATCTGCCTGTCCCAACAGCCAGGTAGGGCGCAACACTCCCATAGAGACCCGGGGCAATGTGGCCATGACAGGGGCTTTTGGATATGAGCTGGATTTAAACAGACTCAGCGAAGAGGAGCTGAAGACGGTCAAACAGCAGGTAGTATTCTATAAACAGAACAGAAGCCTGCTTTCCCAGGGCTCCTTCTATCGGTTGTTAAGCCCTTTTGAGGGAAATTTCGCTGCCTGGGAGATGGCGGAGCGGGATGGGAGCAGGGCTCTGGTGACCGTGACACGCATCTTAAGCGAAATCAATGGCCCCTACCGCCGGATTCCACTCCTGGGACTGAATCCCAATCAGAGGTATCGCATCTACAGCAGATACCTCTCCTATGAGGCTTATGGGGACGAGCTGATGCAGTTCGGCCTCATGCTGGAGGATCAGGCTTCCGGCCAGATTATTGAGGGGAGCGGTGGAAGCGGAAGCTGCGAGGATTTCCGTTCCCTGGTCTATGAAGTCCTGGCAATATAAATATTATTGGTCATATATTTTTTCACGGTTCTCTACAGTTTTATTCTGTTCCTGAATCCTGTACTGCTTTGGGGACAGCCCGGTATGCTGCTTGAAGATTTTGTGGAAAGATTCTGTCTCCTGATAGCCACAGGAATAAGCGATGGCGGTTACGGGCAATTTCGTCAGCGAGAGAAGGTGTGCGGCCCGGGTCATGCGGAAGGTCTGTAAGTATTTAATGGGGGACAGCCCGGTATACTTTTTGAACAGAGTACTGAGATAGCTTCGGTTCAGGCCCACATACCGGGCCATGTCCTCTACCCGCAAGGGCTCATGGTAGCAGTCCTGTATATAGCGGATGACCTGGGCTACATAAGCATTTTCTGAATGGTCGGCCATGGGACTCCTCTTACTTTGTGCCAGGGCAGAAAAGAACAGCATCAGCATGGCTTCCCGGCGGTAAAGATCGCTGGCGGTGCCATAGTTGTGGTCCAGCATATCCAGGACGAACTGTTCCAGATGCTGTTCCGGCTCACAGGTAAAGACAGGGGAATCCTGGTTCAGGCCGATAGAATTTAAGATGCCCTTTACACGTCTTCCGGAAAAGCCCAGCCAGACATAGGTCCAGGGGCGCTCCTGGTCTGACGTGTAGGTGGTCAGATAGTCCGGCTCAATGAGAAAGCCCTGTCCCTGTCTCAGACGGTAGGAAGCCCCATTAACAGAGAACTCTCCCTCGCCGTCAAGTATATAATGGATGAGATAGAAGCTTCGGACCGCAGGTCCATACCTGTGCCCTGGTTTCGTGACAGATCGGCCGAAATTGTTGATATGCAGTTCCTCTTCCTCAGCTTCAGGAAACTCAATAAAAATCGCATTTTCCATAATTACCTCACAGAAAGGATGGATATATAATGAAACATTCAAAAAATTACATGGTTCGTGGTCTGGCGGTGGTCATCGGTATCCTGATGGTAGGTATCGCTGTAGGCCTGTTCAAGATGGCGGAGATGGGAGCAGATCCATTTACCGCTATGAACACGGGAATCAGCTCTGTACTGCATATGCAGTTCGGCACTCTCCAGCTCATTGTCAATGCTGGAATTCTATTGATGATTTTTCTGTTCAAAAGACAGTATATCGGTTTTGGAACGATTTTCAACATGGTATTTGTGGGCTACACGGCTGACTTTGTCATGTGGATGCTTGGAAGGCTGGACATCACCTTTGCTTCCATTCCTATCCGGATTGCCGTGCTGGCATTGGCTTCTCTCCTCATATGTGTTGGTGATGCCCTGTACATCTCCGCTGACATGGGGATGGCGCCATATGATGCCGCCGGATATGTAGTGGAGACTCTGACAAGGAAAAAGATACAATTTCGATTTGCCAGAATCATTTTGGATGTCCTGTGCGTGGCCATCGCTTTTTTTACAGGCAGTCAGGCAGACATTCAGTGGAAAATCATCGGAATAGGTACCATTCTCCTCACTTTCTGTACAGGGCCGCTGATTCAGTTCTTCCGCATTCATTGGAGCGATCCCCTGTTGACGAAAGCAATCGAACGGACAACAGAAAAAGAATAGTGTTTTGAAAACCGCCTCTTTTATCGCTTTCTTGTCAACAGTATATTCTTTCTGCTTGATATGGGCAATATATTTGTAAATTTATTAGTCACTATTCTTTTTAATAGTAACTTGATTTTTGATTGATATAAAGGGATAATGATGGGGATACGCAGAAAAAGAATGAGTTGAGGTGATCATATGTATAAACCAAAATTAGACAAGGATATCCGCTGTCCGTTGGAATATGGCCTGGATGTGTTCGGGGGTAAATGGAATTCCCGGATCATCTGTGTGCTGGCGGCAAAAAAGACACTGCGGTACAGTGAACTGCGCAGTGAGCTTACCAATATTACGGATGCGGTTCTTGGCGCTTCGTTAAAGGCGCTGATGAAAAACGCTATGATAAACCGGCAGTCCTATGATGAAATCCCTCCCAGGGTGGAATATTCCCTTACGGAGAAGGGGCTGTCTGTCGTCCCCATTTTGCAGAGCATCTGCCAGTGGTCGGGCGCTTATCATAAAGAGGATACGGAACATGCCATGCAGCATTGCCAGAAGTGTGATTATAACGGTGGCGGGAGATAGCGGCGGGGAGGTGTGTGGAAAATGAGCTGGTTAGAAAAAATCCGGATACTGAACAGCCTGCTTTTGGAAGAAATGCCGGAGTACAGGCAGCAGGCGGAACGGTTCGCGGAAGATATGGAGAGCCAGAGGCGGCTGCTCCGAAGCCTGATGAATGTGCGTTATCCCGGAAAGCGCCTGAACCTGGAATTCCTGCACCTGCAGGATGAACTGTTAGCAGAGGAACGGGAAGAAAAAGGGGTAGTGGATGTTATGGAGCTGCCGGCCGTGAATTCAGACAGCCGTATCTCCCTATGGCAGGGGGATATTACACGGCTGAATGCGGATGCCATTGTGAATGCGGCCAATTCGCAGATGCTTGGCTGCTTCATTCCGTGCCATGCCTGTATCGACAATGCCATTCATTCAGCGGCAGGGCTGCAGCTTAGGGATGAGTGCATGGAACTGATGCAGGCGCAGGGCTGTGAGGAGCCTGTGGGCAGGGCGAAGATAACAAAGGGATATAACCTTCCTGCAAAATTTGTACTGCACACGGTGGGGCCGGCAGTATCGGGAGCCGTTACGCAGGAAGATGAAAAAAAGCTGGAAGCCTGTTACCGTTCCTGCCTGGAACTGGCAGAAGCCAATGGGATCAGGAGCATTGCGTTCTGCTGTATATCGACGGGGGTATTCTGTTTTCCAAATGAACTGGCGGCTGAAATTGCCGTCCGGACAGTCCGGGAGGGTCTGGGAGATTCAGATATTCAAAAAGTGGTCTTTCATGTGTTTCAGGATTATGACAAAAGGATTTATGGCAATATCCTGCAATAACCTGTATGGAAAGAGGATGGAGAAGATGGAAAAAGAGTGTGAAAATATCAGCAGCAAAGAAAACGAACTGGCGGGGCTTCCTGTCCGGCGGCTCTTTTTCAAGCTGGCAGTCCCGGCAGTGACCGCACAGGTCATCAATGTGACCTATAATATGGTTGACCGGATGTTCATCGGGCATATTCCGAAGATTGGGGCAGATGCGCTGACAGGTGTGGGTGTGACGATGCCGGTTATCCTTGGCATATCTGCTTTTGCGGCATTGGTCAGCATGGGCGGGGCGCCGAGGGCTTCCATTGCGCTTGGCAGAAAGCAGCATGGGGAGGCGGAAAGGATTCTCGGAACATGCACGTTTACGCTGGCTGCCCTTTCCATTATCCTGACGGTTGTTATGCTATTGTTCGGAAGACAGATCCTACTGCTGTTTGGGGCGGATGCGCAGACAATCCCCTATGCGGCGGATTACATACAGATTTACTGCATGGGGACGGTTTTTGTCCAGCTTTCTTTAGGGTTGAATTCGTTTATTACGGCACAGGGCTTTTCTGGAACCAGTATGCTGACCGTGCTGATCGGGGCTGTGCTGAACTGTATTTTAGACCCGGTGTTCATCTATCTTTTCCATATGGGGGTAAAAGGCGCTGCGCTTGCGACAGTGATAAGCCAGTGCATATCTTCTGTATGGGTGACAGCCTTTTTGTGTTCCGGCAGGAGTGTGATACGGCTGCGCAGAAGTCTGATCCGCTTTGAGCCGGGGATACTGCTCCCGTGTATTGCCCTTGGGTTTTCCCCCTGTCTGATGCAGATCACGGAAAACCTTGTGGCTGTCTGTTTCAATGTCTCACTCTTGAAGTATGCAGGGAATACAGCGGTGGGGGCAGTCACAATTTTATGTACGATCATGAATTTTACTATGCTCCTTCTGACGGGCATGACACAGGGAGCGCAGCCTATCTTAAGCTATAATGCGGGGGCGGGGAACGCAGGGCGGGTGAAGGAGACTTTCCGCATGGTCCTGTTTTCCTGTACGGTCGGTTCGGTTCTGATATGGGCGTTTTGTATGTTTGGGAATGAGCTGCTGGCGGGTATTTTTACGAATGATGCCGGGCTGCTGGCGTATACGGCCTGGGCTCTGCGGATTTTTATGTCTATGTCTGCAATTTTTGGGGTACAGGTAGCCTGCCAGTACAGCATGGTGGCATTGGGAAATGCGCCGGTGGCGATTTTTCTTTCCATTTATAGAAAAATCCTTCTGCTGATACCTCTGATCTTTCTTATGCCCAAAATAATGGAAAATAAAGCTGCTGGAATTTTCATGGCAGAGCCAATAGCGGATACGGCTGCAGTGTGTACTACGTCGGTATGCTTTTATTTCAGTTTCCGTAAGTTACTAAGATCTATGGAAGATGAGGCGGTGGAATTCAGGTAGGCCGGGGAAAGAAAGGGGATTAAAAAAATGAGTTGCTCATCAATTTCATAGTATCTTGAAATCTGGAGTCTTCAATGGTATTGTGTTATCGTTATATGTCGGAAATGGAGGTGGGTATATGGCAAGGCCAGTCCGGCGCAGGAGGATCTGTTTTGAACCCAAATATGACAGTTTTGCCCCATGTGGTGCAAAGGGCAGGGAGCAGGTTCTGCTGACAGTGGATGAATTTGAGGCGGTCCGTCTGATCGACCATGAAAAGAAGACTCATGAGCAGTGTGCCAGGCAGATGGGGATTTCCCGCACTACGGTCACGGAAATGTATGAAAGAGCCAGGATGAAGATCGCGGACTGCCTTGTGGGTGGAAAGACGCTTTGTATTTCCGGCGGGAATTATGCGCTCTGTGACGGCTCTGCATGGAGGTGCTGCGGCAAAAAATGTGACAGGGCCAGAGCTGCGGCCGAAATGGAAGGTGAAAGAAAGGAAGATGGGATCATGAAGATTGCAGTTACTTATGAAAATGGAAATGTATTCCCGCATTTTGGGCATACAGAGCAGTTTAAGGTTTATGAGATTGAAGATGGGAAAGTTGCCGGGGCGCAGGTAGTGGATACAAACGGGAGCGGCCATGGCGCCCTTGCGGGGATGCTGTCTGCGCTGAATGTGGACACGCTGATCTGCGGCGGGATCGGGGCAGGCGCGCAGACTGCCCTGGCAGAAGCAGGCATCCGCCTTTATGGAGGCGTATCTGGCAGTGCGGATGAGGCTG
>CAQUWW010000090.1:0-9832 GCA_948896875.1 uncultured Acetatifactor sp.
GATCTACAATAACGGTATGTCGGGCGGACAGTTCGGATTCCAGAGTGCCAACGCAGTGGTATTCTTTATCGTGATTGTCATTATTTCCGTTGCCCAGATGAAATTTTCCAGTTCGAAGGAGGAGCAGCTATGAAACATACATCCACCATTGGTAAATCGAATAAGACCGTTATGATCCTGCTGATTCTGGGGCTTTCCACGATTATTTTCCCCTTGTACATGACCATCGTGATTGCCTTCAAGCAGCCCTCGGAGATGACCAACAGTATCAGCGGTATCCTGTCCCTGCCAAAGACATGGAGCCTGGACAACTTCAGAGAAGCCATGAGAGTCACCGATTTCTGGCGTTCTCTGGGGAACAGCCTGCTGATCTCCGTGACCACTATCGTACTGTCTGTGGCCATTCACTCCCTGATGGGCTATGCGCTGGGAAGAAATAAGGCCAAGAGTAAATTCTACAGCTTTGTATACCTTTTCATCGTCAGCGGTATGTTCGTTCCCTTTGCCATCCTGATGATGCCGCTGGCAAAGCAGACCGCGGAACTTCACCTGGCAAACTGGGCCGGCGTCATTATCCTGTATGTGGTATTCTACATGCCCATGAATGTGATGCTGTATTCCGGATATCTGGTGAATATTCCCATCGCCCTGGAGGAGGCTGCGAGAGTGGACGGCGCTTCCACCTGGAGAACCTACTGGAGCATTATTTTCCCCATCATGGGACCCATGCATGCCACAGTTGCGGTCATCACCGCCCTGGCCGTATGGAATGACGTGATGACGCCGCTGATCATTATGGCGGGCTCCGGCCAGAATACACTGCCGCTGGCACAGCTGAACTTCCAGTCCCAGTTCGGCACCAACTACAACCTGGCATTTGCTTCTTACCTGCTCTCGCTGATTCCGATTCTGATATTCTACCTGATCTGCCAGAAACAGATTCTGAACGGTGTGACTAACGGAGCTGTAAAGTAAATGAAATTCTCACGGTCGGCCTGAAAAGGCCGGCCGTTTTTAGCTGTGCGGTTATTGCAAAGAAGCAATGCCTGTGGTAAGCTGTAGTGGATATGGAAGTAGGAGAGGCAAGGGCATGAACAATAGAAAGAAAATACTTTGGATAACGCGGACAGCCGCTTTTGTGGCGTTGCTGGTGGTGGTACAGGGAGCGACAGCAGCTCTGGGCAATACCATTGTCACGGGGACACTGGTCAATGCATTGCTGATCTCTGCGGTGATGACCGGCGGGCTTTGGTCGGGAATTTTTGTAGCCGTGGTTTCGCCGGTGATGGCGAAGCTGATAGGGATAGGACCACTTTGGAGCCTGATTCCCTTTATTGCGGCAGGCAACCTGGTGCTTGTGATTGTCTGGCATTTTGTGGGCGGCAGCAGTAGGATACCCCGGTATGCCGCACGGATCATGGCCCTGACAGGAGCCGCGGCCGCAAAGTTTCTGGTGCTGTATCTGGGAATTGTGAAAATTGCGGTACCGCTTCTTCTGAAACTGCCGGATCCTCAGGCTACGGTAATTTCCGGTATGTTTTCCGTGCCCCAGCTGATTACGGCCCTGCTGGGAGGCATTGTGGCTCTGCCGGTACTTGCGGCGATAAAAAGGGCGGATATGAGTGGCACAGATCTGTAAGAAAGTGCAAAGAGGTGTATGGATATGGTAAAAATTATTACGGACAGTACAAGTGATTTGACAAAGGAATTGTTGGAAAAGTATGAGATTTCCGTTTTGCCCCTGCATATTATGCTGGGGGAGGAGGAATATCTGGACGGTGTAAATATTACGCCCCGGGAAATTTACGATTGGTCGGATGCCCATGGCAGTACGCCGAAGACATCGGCGCCGTCTCAGGAAATGGCGGAGGAATTGCTGAAGCCTTATGTGGAAGCCGGCAGAGAGGTAGTATGCTTCTCCATATCAGGAGAGATGTCAGCCTCAGGCAATATCATGCGGCTGGCGGCGGAAGAGCTGGGGGCTTCGAACCTTGTGAAGGTGGTGGACTCAGGGAATCTTTCCACCGGTATCGGCCATCTGGTGCTGGAAGCCGCAATTATGGCCGGGAGGGGAGCGGATGCGGAGACCATTGTAAAACGGATGGAGGAGCTGAAGCCTCTGGTGAGGGCAAGCTTTGTGGTGGATACTTTGGTATACCTTTATCGGGGCGGAAGATGCAGCGGCCTGGCTGCCATGGCAGGGGGTGTGCTCAGACTTCATCCCAGGATCTCGGTGGAGAACGGGAAGATGAGCCCCGGGAAAAAATACAGAGGACATCTGAGTAAAGTGATTATGGCTTATGTGACGGATATGGAAGAAGCGCTGAAAAAGGCGAAAAAGGACCGGGTCTTTATCACACACTCAGGCTGTGACAGAGAAATTGTGGAGCAGGTACGGGCGTATCTGGATTCTCTGCATCATTTTGATGAAATTCTGGAGACCAGAGCCGGCGGCGTGATCTCCAGCCACTGCGGCCCTGGAACTCTTGGCGTGCTGTTTATTGCATCCTGACAGGGACTGCATGTCTGCCGGGTCAGCTGAATTTTCCCGGAAGCATCAGCAGGATGGCGATGACTCCGCCCAGGGCATAAATCCCGTTGATGACAACGCAGAGCTTCATGAGAGTGTGACGTATTTTCTCCGCGGCATAGAGGATGACGGTGAACACACCGCTGAAAATCATAAAAGCGGCATAGCTGGATATGATAATTTCCGCCGCGGGGGACTCCAGGGCCCAGGGGAAACTGCGCAGCGGCAGGATGGTCCATGGAATGAAGAGCATTACGACACAGATGGCTGTCAATATAATGGTTTTGGTTTGATTATTTTTCATAGGAAACTCCTTCTTTCTTCTTTTTCTATTTTTGCAGTTCGATGACTCCCTCTTTTTTCCTGCTTACCAAAGTCCGTCGTCAGACAGACATGGAATCAGAACGGTGCCGCAGACACTTATTCAGCTTCGCTCCGCCTTTCCATATCGGATACAGGCTATAGCCAGACATGCTACCGTGAGAACTGCGGCAATGGGCAGCATGGGCATAAGCTGTATTTGGGTGTCAAATACTTCAGGGGCAAGCTTTCCATATTCTGTCATCAGAATATAGAAGGGATAGTCCATTGGATAACAATACCAGACTTTGGTATTGAGCATCAGCACCGAGGGTACAATGGAGGCCAGGCCCAATCCCATGGAAAAGATGGGCGTGGAGATCAGAATGCTGAGCATCCAATAGACGGCAGCCGTGGGCAGAGCGGCCAGATAGATCCTGGAGGCAGCCCGGCATACATAGGCAAAAGGCAGTACAAAGCTGTAACCGTGTATTTCCGAAGCCAGGACTGCGGAAGCGTAATAGGTGCCAATGGACAGAAGCAGTTGTACAAAGGTGAGAACGATCATCACCAGAAATTTGGCAAGGCACATTCCGGCGGCGCTGACAGGCAGAGCAAGGCATTTCAGAAGTCCGTGATTGGATTTCTCCGTCTGGTTCAGCAGCACGGCACAGATCATGAGAGTGGCGGGAATCATGAACCAGGCCATGCCCATATAGCCCTGAATAAAGTAATTGTATTCCGGAGCAACTTCGTAAGTATTCATGACAAAATTGATGTCCGCATTCATCGCGGAGGGAAGCCACATCATGACCGCGGGAATCAGCAGAATCCAGAATATTTTGGAACGGCGTATTTTCAGCAGTTCCACACGCAGCAGAGTAAGTAAGTTCATGAGAAGTACCTCCTGATTTTGTGATAGGCTGCCTCTGCCATACAGAATAGAAGAACTTCTCCCGCGCATATGGCCGGAAGGAGCAAAACCTGACTGTCAGAGCAGCGATGGAGCATTTGATAAGGGGCGGAAAAGGGAAACAATGCCAGGACCTGATTCCCGGAAGGCAGCATGGAGGACATAAATACCAGAATCACACCGATTCCCAGGCAGGTCCACATATTGCGGCACATGGAAGAGATGACCAGCATTGCGGCCGCTGCTGGCAGCATCATCACCAGCTCGAATCCCATTCCCTTTAACAGAAGCGTTCCGGTCTCCGGATGGCCGGGAAACCAATGGATACAGCATAGTAACAGAGAGACCGCCTCCAGGCACAGCGGCAGCAGGCAGGAGAACAACAGTATGCCCAGCTTCCCAAGATACAGCCTAAAGGGGGTCAGAGGCAGGGTCTCCGCTTTCTGAATGGCATTCTCCTCATATTCTGTGTGGTAGAGGATGCAGACGCCGCAGACCAGCAGGAGGATGTTCAGCTGTGCCATGAGCTGCCAGTTGGCATCCATCAGGATAGAAAACGGGCTGCCGGGCTGTGTGGCGAAGGTCTCCGCCCGCACTGCCATATTGACGGCAGGGACCAGGCCGGCCAGCAGACCGCCGCCCAGAAAAGCGGGAATGTAGCCGGTGCGTTTTATTTTTCTGGTCTCCACAAAAAGTATCTTCATCCTCGTTCACCTCGATTCTGATTGTCGGCATCTATCATGGCCAGAAAGGTTTCTTCCAGATTGTAGGTGGGAAGGCCCTGACTTTCGGCATGACTTTCCAGCTCCTGCAGTGTCCCCTCAAAAAGCAGATTGCCGTGATTCAGGATTCCGATGTCGTCGGCCATCAGCTCCACCTCCGGCAGCAGGTGAGAGGAGACCAGGACGGTGCAGTCGTATTTTTGCGGAAGGGAACGGACCAGCGTTCGAATCTCATGGATGCCAACAGGGTCAAGTCCGTTGGTAGGTTCGTCCAGGATCAAGATGGGCGGATGGCCGATCAGCGCACCGGCCAGTCCCAGCCGCTGCTTCATGCCCAGGGAGTAGCGTTTGGCCAGTTTGTTTTTGTGCTGTGAAAGGCCTACAAGTTCCAGTGCGTCAGCCACGGCGGATTTCGGGAGATCCAGAATTCGACGGATAATTTCCAGATTCTCCTCTCCGGTGAGATTGCCGTAAAAAGCGGGAGCTTCAATAAAGGAACCGATGTCTTTCAAGATGGCCACCCGATCCCGGGGGTAAGTTCTCTGTTCTATGTGAAAGCTTCCCTCCGTAGGGCTGGTCAGGCCGAGAAACATTTTCATTGTGGTGGACTTGCCCGCGCCATTGGGGCCAAGGAAACCATAGACGCTGCCCTTACGGATATGCAGATTCAGATGGGATACGGCGGTAAAGTCTCCATAGGATTTTGTGAGATTCGTGGTTTCAATAATGTTATCGCTCATTTGTGAACTCCTTTCTACTTTGCAACAGTCTGGGCAGTCATCGGATTGCTGTGATACTTTGGGTCAGCGGTCCGATATCCGACTGACTGCTGCGATGTAAGATCAGTATAAGGCCTGCAGTTTACAATACCCTTCTGTTAACCTTACGATTCCCTTACATTTTGCAGGGGAAAGATGTAAAAATGGAAAGAAGGTGGTATGATAGTTTTGCCGATGATAATAGAACAAAGAAATAAGCAGGAGTGGATTGCGGTGAAAAATAAGAAAATTTTACTGGTGGATGACGAGGAACAGCTGCTGGACATGGTGGTTTCCATTTTGAAGCAGGATGGTTATACCAGGATACGGACGGCGGTCAGTGTAAAGGAAGCCCTGGAGGCAGTGCGGGACTGGCAGCCACATTTGTGTGTGCTGGACGTGATGCTGCCGGATGGAGACGGATTTGCGCTTTTGACAAAGCTGAGGGAAATGACGGATGCCCCGGTGCTTTTTCTCACAGCCAGAGGCGAGGAGGAAGATAAATTCCGGGGTTTTGGACTGGGAGCGGATGATTATGTTGTAAAGCCCTTTTTGCCGCGGGAGCTGCTGTTTCGGATTGCTGCCATATTGAGACGCTCTTATAAAGAGGAAGCTTCGAAAGTACGGCTTGCAGCCTGTGAGGTGGATTTCGAACGGGCGGAGGTTCTGCGGGGAGACCAGACATTGCCGCTGACAGCAAAGGAATATGAGTTGCTGAAAGCCCTGTACAGGAATGCAGGCCGCATTGTCACAATAGACAGTCTCTGCGAGGCGGCCTGGGGGGAGAATCCTTATGGATATGAGAATTCTCTCATGGCGCACATCCGACGGATTCGGGAGAAAATAGAGGAAAATCCGTCAAAGCCGGTGTCTTTGCTGACGGTGAAGGGATTGGGCTATAAACTGGTGACGGGGGAAAAACGATGAAGAAGACGTTAAAACTGATCAGACGTTTTCTGATGCTGATGATCTGCATTGTGCCGTTATTGTTTATCCTGAATATTGCTTTGCTGGCTAAGGCAACCTGGGGGGAGAGAAGTGCTAACGGCGGATGGACTGCGGCAGGAGAGATCGGAGAGCTTCTGGTGCGGGAGGAGAACGGAGAATATACTTTGGCCGAAGAGGGCCGCAGGATTTTGGAGACGTATGAGGCCTGGGGAATTCTGGTGGAGGATGGAACCGGCGATGTGGTATGGTATAGTGACAATCTGCCAAAGGAGGTTCCGCTGCATTATTCTGTGGCGGAAATTTCCTGGCACACCAGAGGCTATATTGCGGATTATCCTACCACAACCGGCGCCAGAGGAGCCGATCTGGTGATTTTGGGACATCCCAAAACCGCGTACTGGAAACTCTTGTGGAATACTTTTGACTATGACATCATTGCAGGGGCACCGAAGTACATTCTGGCCTTCCTGGCGCTGAACGGCGCATTGGTTTTTGTGATTTATATGGTGCTGGCCGGACGCATTATGGGTTCTGTGAAACCGGTGGTCAGAGGAATGGAAGCGGTGTCCGAGGAAGAGGTGTATGTGCGGGAGAAGGGGCTGTTGTCCGAGGTGGCGGCCGCAGTAAACCGGGTGAATGAAAAGCTGCGGGCCCAGGAGCGGGCTCTGCGAAAAAAAGAGAATGCCAGAGCCGGCTGGATATCCGGGGTATCTCATGATATCCGGACGCCTCTTTCCATGGTGATGGGGTATGCGGCAGAGCTGGAAGCGGACGAGAGCCTTCCCGCGGAGGCGAGAAAAAAAGCCGGGGTCATCCGGCGGCAGAGTGTCAAGATGAAAAATCTTGTGGGAGATCTGAACCTGGCATCGAAGCTGGAATATCAGATGCAGCCTCTAAAGCTGGAGAATCTGAATCTGACGGTAGCGCTGCGCCAGGCGGTGGTAGATTTCATGAACCTGGATCCGGAAGGGAAATATCCGGTTGATTTTCAGTGTCCGGAAGGAGAGGCCGTATTCATACGGGGAGATAAGGTACTGCTGCAGAGGGCGGTTACCAATGTGCTGAGCAATTCACAGATGCACAACCCGGAGGGATGCCATGTTGAGGTGCGGCTGCAGGCGGAGGAAGGGAAAGCGCATATCTTTCTGGAGGATGACGGAGTGGGAGTGACAGATGAGAGATTGCAGGAAATTGCGAATACGCCTCATTATATGATGGGCAGCGGAAGCGGAACACAGCTGCGCCACGGGCTGGGGCTGTTGATTGTGCGCCAGATAGCGCAGGCCCACGGAGGAAGCGTCCGCATTGACCATGGGCCGTCGGGAGGATTTCTGGTGGAAATTACGTTTTCCACACTGAACGGTCAGGCTGTACGGTAGCCTGCGGCAGTTCAGTGGCTGGGCTTCTCCTTCTGATAAAAGCATAGGGCATTGTCCAGTCTTAATGTGTCCAGCAGTTCTCTGCTTCCGGAAACCTTCCGATAAAGCTGCACGGTACCAATACCCGCGGAACCTGCCAGAAGAGGGAGCTTTGATTTCTTCCCTTCGGGAGATTCATATTGCAGGCGCAGCATTTCCGCTTTGGTGCAGCTGCCGGATATCTTGATAACCGCGGATTTACCTTTTGCAAGGATATGCCAGACAAAACGTTTCCCGGTTTCCTTTGTCTCCCATTTACAGCGACTGAAACTGAAATCTTCTCCCCTATAAGTCAGCTGCATCATGAGCCGGCCTCGCAGGGGAAACCACAGGAATCTGGGGCAGAATCCGCTCATGGCCAGAACAGAATGACGCAGGGGACCGCCGGTATGCTGACTGGAAAGCCTGCCGCAGGCGAACTGAAACCAGGGCCTGTTGAAACTTCTCCCCCAGTGCTTGTCGGCATAACCGTAACTGAGCTCGGGGACGACATCATAAGATATTCCGTCCAGCGTCACGCTGCCCCGGAAGAAACTGCGGATGCCCTCTCCGTGCCAATAACTGTCCAATGCATTCAGAGCCTGGAAGAATTTTCCACCCCAGATTCCCGTGTGACAGGATACGGCTTTGCGGACTTCCAGATCCCATTCCATGGAGCCGCTGTCTGTCATCAGGCAACGGTGCCTGGCCTCTTCCCTGGTCACTTCCACAAAGCCGGTGAGCTTGTCCTCACTGTACAGACAATGCCCGGTCCGGCCCTCCGAAACCTGCATGACCAGAGGATTTAAGGTAGTCTGCAGAGCGGAAATCGGATAGAAGGCGTGAAGCTGTCTGCCGTCATTCCCCTCCGCATCAGGGAAGACACCGGCCTTGATCATGACATAAGAAGGCTTCATTCCGCGTTTTTTATAATAAGGATGCTGACCGAAAATGGGCTTATCTCCGCCCAGCCCGGGATTCATCACGAAAAATTCTATAAAAAAATTACGAGTCTCTCCCGTGTCCGGCCGGAGGCCGGAAAAAGAATGCCACCAGCGCATATAGCCTTTTTTGGCCAGGGAGCCTCGTAACATACATGCATTTCTTGCCAAATCGGATAAATTCATTCGGTATCTCGCTTTTATTTCATCATGCCGGCATGGCATGGTATCCGCAGCCTTTCGGCTATTTTCCTTTTCGTAAGAGGAATCTACTACATGTAGGTTCAACAGATTTCATTATAATACTATATATAGGATTTGACAAGGGTGTCAGGTAAAAAAAGTAAAAAATATTACGAAAGTGTTACAAAGGAATAACGCAGGAAAATGGATGAAAAACTAATGTTATAGACTGAAAATGCATCGGCATGCGGTTGCAGATTTCCCAAAATCAGGATATACTTTAAAAAAAGTAGGGGGAGGCTGCATATGCATATCCTGATTATAGAGGACGACGGGGATTTTCGCCGGGAGATGACAGATTTTCTGGAGAATTCCCTGTATCGGGTTACGGCGCCGGACGAATTTGGACAGATTGTTCCCCGGATTCCGGATGTCTGCCCGGATATTATATTGCTGGATTTGAATCTGCCGGGACAGTCCGGCTTTGATATCTGTACGGAAATCCGTAAGGTTTCGGATATTCCCATTATTTTTGTCACTGGGCGGACGGATTCCATGGACGAGGTCACCGCACTTTTGAAAGGCGGGGACGACTATATCACGAAGCCCTTCCACCCATCCCTCCTGCTGGCTCATATAGGTGCGGTCTTAAAAAGGACGAAAAAGGGGACGGAAGAGCTGAAAATGGAATATGGAGGGGTGGAGCTGGACCTGGCCAGAGGCTGTATCCGCAATGGCGGCGAGATTCGGGAGCTGACCAAAAATGAGTTGAAAATCTTAAGCTGTCTGTTTCGGCACAGGGGAGAAATTGTGTCCCGCCAGGAGCTGATGGATTACCTGTGGGATAATGCGGTGTTCATAGACGATAATTCCCTGAGTGTGCATGTGACCCGAATCCGGGGCAAGCTGGAAGAACTGGGGGTATCGGATTTCATCCGGACGAAACGGGGAATGGGGTATTATATATGAAATTTACAGAGTATTGCAGAGATAAATTGCTGCTGGTGGTGCTTCAGCTATCCTGTATGCTGTTGCTGGCGGCTTTTTTGCGCATCACAAATTATCCCCGGGGATGCAGGATGATTGTGCTGTTCTGCTGGATTCTGATTTTTCTGCTGTGGTTTTTTACGGAATATTACC
>CAQUWW010000090.1:9867-11996 GCA_948896875.1 uncultured Acetatifactor sp.
GAGATACTGGAAGCGGCGGAGCAGAAGTACCTGCTGGGAGAGCTGATGCCGCCCTCCTTCCGGCTGGAGGACCAGCTTTACCGCAGGATGATTCGGCTTTCCAACAAATCTGTGATAGAGCAGATTCGCAGGGAGGAGGATGCCCGAAAGGACTATCGGGAATATATAGAAAGCTGGGTTCATGAGATCAAGGCGCCCATTACGAATATTTATTTTCTGTGCGAGAAGCAAAAGGATGAGATATCCAGGCGGATTCTGGGCCAGAACCGGAAGATAGAGAATTATGTGGATATGGCGCTGTTCTATGCTCGTTCGGACGAGGTTTACAGAGATTATCTGATCAGGGAGACCACGTTGCAGCAGACGGCGGAAGAGGTAGTTCGCAGGAACCGGGAGTATCTGATGGAGAATCATATGCAGGCGCAGGTGAACTGCGGGGATACGGTGTATACCGATGTGAAATGGATTGCCTTTATCCTGAACCAGTTGGTTCTGAACGCGGTGAAATATCGAGGGGAAACAGAACCCGCCATATGGATTTATACGAATAAGGGACCGAAGGGAGTGTGCCTGACGGTGGAGGACAACGGCCTGGGAATCCGGGAGGAGGAACTGCCCAGAATCTTTGACAAGGGCTTCACAGGAATCAACGGAAGGAATGTGGAGCGCTCCACCGGCATGGGACTGTATCTGTGCCGGAAGCTTTGCGGGAAGCTGGGGGTAGGACTCCGGGGTGAATCCGTGGAAGGGAAGGGGACGAAGATCATTCTGGAATTCCCGGTGAGCAGTTACATTGTGCCGGTCCGGACGGAGAATCTTACGAAAACGAAAGAATAGCGCAAGGAAACTTCATACCGAAAGTATTTGCTGTTTGCTATAATAGATTTTAGATTATAGAATCCTGTTTTGGATTCTATAATAGAATTTATCAACCGGGGTATATGAGAAAATGCACAGGAAATGGTGAGGAGTGACGGAAAATGGCGGAATACATTCGGGTATGCGATGTGGAAAAGTACTACGGCAGCGGCGCCAACGTGGCCAAAGCGGTGGACCGGGTCAGCTTTCACGTGGAGAAGGGAGAATTTGTGGGAGTCATGGGAGCCTCCGGCTCCGGGAAGACCACGCTGCTAAATATGCTGTCCACCATTGACAGTGTGACGGCGGGGCATATTTATTATGAGGATGTGGATATCACAGAGCTTTCGGAAGACAAATTGTCGGAATTCAGAAAGAGGAACCTGGGTTTTGTCTTTCAGGAATACAATCTTCTGGACACACTTTCCATCGAGGAGAATATTCTGCTGGCCATGACGATTCAGGGGTATGAGAGACAGGAGATTCTGCGGCGCTGCGAAGAAATGCTGAAGCTTCTGGGCATTGAGGAGGTGGGAAAGAAATTCCCATGGCAGGTGTCGGGAGGACAGAAGCAGCGCTGTGCCTGTGCAAGAGCGCTGGTGAACCGGCCAAAGCTCCTTCTGGCGGATGAGCCCACGGGCGCGCTGGATTCCCGGTCGGCCCAGACCCTTTTAGAGACCTTTACGGAGATGAACGCAAGGTTGCAGGCCACCATCTTCATGGTGACCCATGATGCCTTTTCAGCCAGCTACTGCGGCAGGATTCTGTTCCTGAAGGACGGGCAGATTTTTCACGAGCTGCGGCGTGGGAACCAGAACAGGAGAGCATTCCTGAATGAAATTCTGGACATACTGTCCCTGACGGGAGGTGAGCTGTCCAATGGGTAACTCTTTTGCAAGGGGAAGCCTGTCCGGCAGGCTTGCACTGAGAAATGTACAGCGGTCCGCCAGGGATTATCTGGTGTATTTTCTCACAATGATGCTGGTGACGGCTATTATGTTCGCCTTTCATTCGCTGATGTTCTCCCGGGATATTATGCAGCTGTTTGAAGGCGCCGGAATTCTGGCGGTGATGATCGGACTTGCCACTTTTTTCGTGGTGCTCATTATGGCCTGGCTCATCAATTACATGGTGCGGTTTATCCTGGAGAAAAGAAGCCGGGAATTCGGTATCTACCTGCTGATCGGCATGAAAAAGAAGGAAATATCCAGGCTTTACATGCGGGAGAGTCTGCTGCTGGGAGTGGTTGCTTTTCTAGGAGGTCTGGCATT
>CAQUWW010000091.1:0-1574 GCA_948896875.1 uncultured Acetatifactor sp.
GCTATGTGATTTACATTTTCACTTCGTTGCTGGACACACCGGCTCTCTATCTGGCCAGACGGATCCACGACAGGAAGCTGACTTCGTAGCGCGCATCCCGTGTCTCCCCATAAATGACAGGACCTTCAATTCTGCATGGCGATCTGCTGCTCCTGAATCATCGGATATCTGACCAGCCCGGATCCTTCCAGATCTTCCCGGTGCATGTCCACCCCGGTGATCCGGTGATTCTCATAGGTGGTGTAATAGTAAATGCCTTTCGTCGCATTGCAGCAGGAGGTATAAATGGTAATCTCAAACTTTCCCTCCCCCACAAGGCAGCATCCCCGCTGCTGGTCCACAGAGCCAAGGATATGGAAGAACTGGCTGACACTCTCTTCCTCCGAATCTCCCGACAGGGAATTCATTTTGACAAAGGCGGCTCTGACAAAGCGGGACTGAGAAGACAGGTCTCCGGGCAGCCCCAACGCCCCCATCCCCCTGCTATAGACGGAGAGCGGCAGCCCGTCCGAAAAATGATTGACAGGATCCACCGGGGACAGATGCATATAATTGTTCAAAGCGAACATCTGTTGTTCAAAGGTAGGATTATTGGTCAAGACTCCCACCGGATTATCGTACACTTTTAATCCTTCCGGCACAGATTCCACAGTAATACAGCTTTTGCTGTCTGCCAGAATCCAGTGCAGCTGAGCCGCAGGCAATTTTTCATGGAAATGATCCTTTGTAAGATTTATTTTCACCAGCAGAGTCTTTGCTTCCTCCACAGTGGCGCACTGCCCCAGCACCCAGGGAATGAATTCATAGGTAGTCACATTCTCTCTGTCTTCCTGCGCATTTTTGTAATGTGCATTTCCCACAAAGTTCAGCCCTGCCATCCCAAGGCCCTTCTCATTCACCGCATCATAATAAAGAGGATAGTCCCCCTCCACATGAGCCACCCCAAGAAAGGCATAGTGCTTTTCCATTTTTCCCAGGTAGCGAAAAGAAAGTGGGAAGTTCCGTGGCATTACCACAATTTCTTCTCCGTAGGAAAAATCATAATCCAAAGTCCGCCCGAAATAAAAATCTTTTGTCTGGTACGTTGCCGCTGTGCACATGATTTCATCCTCCTTTTATTTCATTACACTGCTCCCATCAGAGCATAGATCAAAGTTCCCACCACGCCGCTGCCCAGAATGATCGTTATAGCGCTTACTTTAAATTTCCTGAGCAGGAACAATGCCACTGCAAAGATTCCCAGTTCCACCACCCGGATATTGCCGAGTACGATTTCCTGTAGTTTGGCCTGAAATAACCCCAACATGAGAATAGAGGCTCCCGCCGAAGCGATCAGAGCCACCACAGCAGGCCGCATGGCCCCCAGCACCACCTGCACGCCGCTTACGGACCGATACTTGTAATAAAAATATGCCAGGATCAGACAGATGCAGAAAGAAGGCAAAATGCACCCTGTGGTGCAGAGCAGCGCTCCCGGTATCCCCGCAATTCTCATACCCACAAAAGTAGCCGAATTAATGGAAATCGGCCCCGGGGTCATCTCCGCCACCGTAATCAAATCTGAAAATTCTTCC
>CAQUWW010000091.1:1584-7851 GCA_948896875.1 uncultured Acetatifactor sp.
GAGTCATAAGCTTATGAATATTTACAATCTGTTCCTGAATCAGAGGAATGGCGGCATATCCTCCCCCTACGCTGAATAGCCCAACCTGGATAAAAGCAAAAAACAATTTCAACAATAGCATTTATGCTGCCGTTCCTTTCTTCTTTCTGATAGTAAAAGCCAGATCTACAAGTCCAATCCCCAGACAACTCAGAATAATCAGCATGGCGCTGACACCCAGAAAATAGGTTGCAATAAACGCCGCTATCATCATCCCGATATACAGCACTCTCTTTGTTTTCACCACATTGCCGGCTAGATTGATCACCACATCAAAAATGACCGCCGCTACCCCGGCACGCATCACCTGCAATGCTGTCGCAATATAGGGATTGGTGCGGAACTGCTGATAAAACAGAGAGATCACTGAAATAATGACCATTGGCGGAAGAATGGTTCCTCCCACTGCCGCCAGAGATCCCACCACACCGGCTGTCCGATACCCGATAATCACAGATGCGTTTACCGGAAGAGGTCCGGGTGAGGACTGGGTGATAGCCGTCACGTCCAGCATTTCCTCCTCATCCAGCCATTTCAGTTCTTCCACATACTTCTTTTTCATCAGAGATACAATGACAAATCCCCCGCCGAAAGTACAGGCGCTTAGCAGAAACATGGTTCGAAACAGGATCCATAACTTATTCTCCGTTTTTTTCATGGTGTCCTCCTATCTTAGTTCCGCATCCGCTCTCTCAATCCCCATCTGCAAAAGAGTGCATCTGAAAATTCTATGGGGCTTGAGATAGCGGATGCTGCTTTATGGTACAGTTTTTCCCATAACCAGAAATTTATCATATAAAATATAAATTGTAAACCATCTTCAATCTGTTTCTGACATTGCTAAAACTAAAATATGCTCTAAATGAGTTCTTCGCTAATCATGAGAAAATCTCGTGATTAAGAAATCATTTAGAGCATATATCGTCGTTGTCCGGTTTCTGCTTACCCTAAGCCGGCGGCACAAAACAGTCATCGGATATCGTACACGCTTCGAATCTTCAGCCCTTCCGGCCTGCCTTTCAGAATCCTGACCCGCCTCTCCCCGGCGTTCATGTCAAAATAATTGTCCTCCAGCAGCATATCATCCGCTTCGTTGATGATCTCCACAGATTTTGCATAGGCGCCTGCATGGACAATCAGCTCCTCTCCCTGGACATTTACTGTGAGAGCCGGGTTCTCGAACCGGAAATGCTTCGGCGGTGCGAAAAGCATGGTCCCTGCCGACACTTCTTCCCCGTCAAGAATGCACTGGAAGCTCACATAATTCTCGTACGGCTCCGCCGACCTCAGCTCCTGCTTCTCAAGCCAGACGGAAGTCAACGCCGGAACCTCGCAGATTTCCTCCCCCTGCCGCAGAATTCGGGCTTTTGTGTCTCTCAGCTGCCATTTCACTGTCACAGTGATGTCCTGCCTGGTCTCGTTGGCCACATTCAGCTGTATGGCCTTCTTCACTTCATAGGCTTGCGCGTTAGGATTGGGGTCCTGGGTCAGCAGGCCTTCCTCTGCGCAGGAGAGCAGCACCGGAGCGAAAAATCTCTTCTCATAATAGTGCAGCGCTTTCCAACGGCCGTAATAATCGATGGAGGCCCAGCTTGCCACCGGCCAGCAGTCGTTCAACTGCCACACGATAGTTCCCATACAGCGGCCGCGATTCCTCCGGAAATGCTCCACACCGTACCGGATGGCCTCCGCCTGCAGCAGCTGGGAGGCATACAGCAGGGTGTCAAAACTGCCGGGATAGAGGAAGGTCTGCTCCATATAATTCATAATTTTACCGTTGGCGCTCACATTCCTCTGATGCTTTTCCATCACATAGGAAAAAATATTTCTGTCTTCCGGAAGGGTAAAGGTCTCGCAGGTCTTCAGGGAAGGAAAGGACTGAAAACCGAATTCCGACACATACCGAAAATGGAACTGCCGATAGGCCGTGAAAGGCTTGTTGCCATGCCACACATCCCAGTAATGCACATCTCCCCGGTTCTCGTCGCCCGGATCGTCAAAAGCGCCTCCGGAGGAGGGACTTGACGGCCAGTAGAAGGTGTTGGGATCATACTCCTTCACCACTTTAGGCAGAATGTACTCGTACATTTTCACATAATCGCTCTTTTGGCCGGGTTTCGCCACCCAGTAACCGCCCTGGGCTACAAAGGTCTCCATCTCGTTATTGCCGCACCACAGTCCCAGGCTGGCGTGATGCCGGATTCTCTTGATATTGTCAACAAATTCCGCCCTGATATTCTCCTCGAATTCTTCGGTGAGATTGTATACCGCACAGGCGAACATGAAATCTTCCCAGACCAGCAGCCCCAGCTCGTCACAGGCATCCCAGAAGGCATCCCCGGGATAATGGCCTCCGCCCCAGACCCGAATGCAGTTGTGATGGGCGTTCTTCGCCTGCAGCAGTAAATCATAGGTGCGCTGTGGCGTCACTCTGGGCAGAATATTGTCCTCCGGAATGTAATCCGCCCCCATGGCAAAGATTTTCACCCCGTTCACCTCATGGCAGAACTGTTCCCCGTACCGGTCTTTTTCCACACACATGCCCACAGTGCGCAGTCCAATCCTCCGCTTCCAGGTATCAAGGACCTGCCCGTCCTCCGAAAGCAGCTCCACTTCCACCCCGTATAACGGCTGACTTCCGTAACCGTTGGGCCACCAGAGCTGCGGGTTCTCTATTACGATGCCTTCCATGACCTGGGCGTGGGTGTATTCGCAGACTTCTCTCTCCGGAGCATAAACCCGCACTCTGCAGCACAGCCCTTCCAGCCTGTTATCGTCCCGGCCAAACCGCCGCAGATGCTCCTCCCCGATTCTGTCCACATCGATGTCCAGCTTCAGTTTCACCTGATCAGGCTGGTGCAGCTGAGTTATGTATACGCTGTCAATTCTGGCCGTACTGTATCCAATCAGCTTTACATCCCGCCAGATTCCGGCATCGGGAAGGCGGGGACCCCAGTCCCAGCCGAACATGCAGTGGGCCTTCCGCAGGTAGGGAAACCCTGCCATGGATTCGCCGCTGCCCGGAATATGCTCCCTTTCATTGGCCTCCCGGATATACTTTGTGGGAGAGCGCAGAATGACCTTCAATTCATTCCCGGTGCTTTGAAGCAGCTCCTTCACCGGGAATTCCCAGGTCCTGTGCATATTTTCCACATGCCCCAATGCTTTTCCATTCAGCAGCAGATCTGCGATGGTATCGATTCCATCGAAATGCAGCAGTACTTTTTCACAGGCAAGCATCTCCTGTTCCACATCAAAGTACGTCACATACTCGAAATCCTGCTCCATGACGGCCAAAGCTTTCATTTCGTTGTCTCTGTAATAAGGGTCCTCCATCCGCCCGGCAGTCAGCAGATCATGGTACACACTGCCCGGCACTTTTGCAGAGATAAAGTCTCCGCTTCCGGCCACACACATTTTCCAGTTGTCATGTAATGTTTTTACTATCATCGTCATGCCTTTCATTTTCATTTTATCTGATACCTATTTCGGCATCTGCCTCCGAAACATGACTGTTTTCCTTAATATAATGTACAATCTCATCCAGTTTCATAAAGGCCAGCCCCACATAGCTGTCCGCACAGCCGTAATACAGAGCGATTTTCCCGCTCTCGGAATCATGGATGGTAGCGCAGGGGAAGCATACGTTGGGAACAAAGCCTCTCTCCTCATACCACTCCTCCGGTGTCAGCAGGAAATTCTCACAGCGATACAGCACTTTGGAGGGATTGTCAATGTCCAGAATGGCTCCCCCAATAGAATAGACAAAGCCGTTGCAGGTTCCGCTGACGCCGTGATAGAACAGAAGCCACCCCTCGCTGGTCTCAATCGGCGCGGCGCCGCCGCCCACTTTCACGCTCTCCCACCAGTTTCCATTCTTGCCCATCACATGTCTGTGTTTTCCCCAGTACACCATATCCGGGCTCTCGCTCAGGAAGATATCGCCAAAGGGTGTATGGCCGGAATCCGAAGGCCGGCTCAACAGCACATAATTCCCGTGAATCTTCCTGGGGAACAGCACCGCATTCCGGTTAAAGGGAATGAAGGGATTCTCTATTCTCACGAAGCTTTTAAAATCCGTGGTTTTTGCCATGCCGATGGACGCGCCGTAGAAATCCTGACACCAGATGATGTAATAGGTATCCTCCACCTTCACCAGGCGGGGATCATAGGCATACGGCGGCATAAAGTCATTGCCCTTCTCATCCTTGAAAGGAATCTTCTCCGCCTCAAAAGTCCAGTGAATGGCATCCTGGCTGTGCCCCAGATAAATATACGGTACGCCGTTGGTCTGCTCTCCCCGGAACACACCGATAAATGCGTCGCCATAGGGCATTACCGCACTGTTAAATATTCTGGCCACTCCCTCCACCGGATTCCTTCCGATAATGGGATTCTCCCTGTAACGCCAGATGGGGGCGCCTTTCAATCCTTCCGGCTTCTCCTGCCAGGGTACATTCTTTACCGCCGGTGCTATCATTTTTATCTCGCTCATACTCTCCTCATTTCTGTGCCGCCTGTGAATATCACTTACACTTATGGTGTCTCCTTTCATCTCAAGCGTATCCGGGAAGCTATCTGCGCGGCACTCTTTGCAGTTTCCCGTTTTAACGTTTTATCGATTTTCTTTCTGTTCTTCCTGTCTCTCCAGAAACTCAAGATTCCGCCGGATCAAATCGCATCTTAAGGCCACACACTCCACAGAGCGAAGCGGGTCCCCAGGGGTATGGAACACATAATCCATAAGCCGCTCCACATCCGTCACCGCCACATGCATTCTGGTATCGCTGGATGCGTAATAAATATACACTTCCCCGCTTTCCGTTGCAATGGCGCCGTTGGTGAAGACCACGTTGGACACATCTCCCACCCGTTCTCCTTCTCTGGGCCCGATCAAAAGCCCGGAAGGCTCCGCAATCACTTTCGCCGGGTCATTCAAATCCGTGGCAAAGGCATAAATGACGTAACGCAGCCCCGCCGCCGTATTCCTGACTCCGTGGGCGATATGAATCCAGCCCTTTTCCGTTTTGATGGGCACCGCTCCCGCGCCGTTCTTCGCCTCGGTGATGGTATGATATCTCCGGAGGCTGGTCATCCTCTCTTCGTCAATCACCGCGTGGGTGATATCGTCGCAAAGTCCGAACCCGATTCCCCCGCCGCTTCCTGTCTCAATAAAGTCATCCATGGGCCTGGTGTAAAACGCATATTTTCCATCCACAAATTCCGGATGCAGCACCACATTTCTCTGCTGCGGTGAGTGCAGCGTCACCAGATTGGGCAGTCTCTCCCAGGTCTTCAGATCCTTTGTCCTCACAATACCTGCCGCCGCCACCGCCGCAGACAGATCGTCCACGGAAGTATCCTTACTCTCGGAGCAGAACACGCCGTAAATATAGCCGTCTTCGTGCTTCGTCAGACGCATGTCATACACATTGGTCTCCTCCGGACAGGTATCCGGAAGCAGAATCGGATAGTCCCAGAACCGGAATCCGTCCACCCCATTGTCGCTCTCCGCCACGCCGAAGAAGGATTTCCTGTCATTTCCCTCGATGCGGGCCACCAGATAAAATTTCCCGTCCAGCAGGATTGCACCGGAATTCATCACAGCATTCACACCCAGACGCTCCATAAAATGGGGATTGGTCTCCGGATTCAGATCATATCTCCAGGTCAGGGGAATATGGTCTCTTGTGAGCACCGGATACTCGTATCTGTCATAGATTCCATTGTAAAAGTTGGTTTTTCTGTTCTTCCGGGAAACCAGCTCATTGTACCTTGCCAGTTCCTCCGCATATCTTTTATGCATCATGTTTTCATATCTCCATTATAGTCCCGCGACTGCCCCTGTGGTGCCTTTCCCTGCGGAGAACTTCCGGCCGTTTCACGTCCGTAATTTCTCCGGGCACCTCAGTGGCATTCGCTGTTATAGTCCCGCGATTGCCCCGCCGCTTTGATGACCTCCAGGCACATTCTTCCGTTGTGGTAGGGGCATTTCCAGGGCTCCACTATGGGCTTCCTGTTAATACTTTCCCCCTTTTTCGTCACTTCCCAGAACCATTCCGATTCGGGACGTCTGTCAATGACATGGGTTCTGATAAAATCCCACTCTGCCAGAGCGGCGTCCAGATACTCCTTCCGCTCCGGAGCCAGTCTGTAGCCGTTCAGGAATCCCACAACAGCCCCCGCCTGCACCCACCAGATTCTGGTCTCGTCCACTTTCCCCTTCTC
>CAQUWW010000091.1:7861-11969 GCA_948896875.1 uncultured Acetatifactor sp.
GATATACTTCCTCTGTCAAATCCAGGATAACAGGCCGCATTTTTTCCAGGTATGGTACTTCTCCCAGCACCTCGCACCCCCGCTGGATGAGCCATGCGGTCTCGATATCGTGTCCATAAGAATGCAGATCCAGAATGGAATGCATTTCCCGGTCGAAAAATACTTCCTGACGGTGCCGCTTCGGATGATAGACCTTCTCCGCAAAAGTGTCCAGAATCCATTCCAGTCTGGCCTTCACCGCTTCTCTCCCGCTTACCCGGTACAGCTCCGTATAGGCCTCGAATACATGCAGCAGCGTATTCATGGTCTTCTCCGCCATCACTCCATTCTCGGAAAGCTTATCATTTTCTATCTCTCTGAACTCCCGGTCAAAGGCTTCCTTATACCCGTATTCATCTGTACATCGCTCCTCGATCAGTGAAAACAGTTCCAGGGCTTTGTCAAGGGCTTCCCGGTCCTCGCTGGCCTCATAGTAGGCGGATAGTGCGTAAATGGCAAAAGCCTGATTGTAGGTATGCTTGGTGGTATCCTCCGGCGTGCCGTCATACCCCAGGGACCAGTACACACCGCCCCTTTCTGCATCCATGCAGTGTTCCCGCAGAAAGCGGTACCCATGCTTCGCTTCCTCCAGCAGACTCTCATCTCCCAGAGTCAGATAGGCGCTGGCAAAAAACCAGGTGATTCTGCTGTTCAGAATGCAGCCCTTCACCGATTTCCGGTCCACCTGCAGATCGTAATCCATATAGCCGTAATAGCCTCCGAATGTATCATCACGCATCCCCTTCCAGAAGGGTATGATTTTGTCTGTCAGGTGCGCGCGTATCTCTTCTGTCATCATCATTTTATCACCTCTATTTGAATTCAGTCGCTACGCGACGGCTCTAAAGAGTAAAGTCTCTTCGGCACACATCTCAGGAGAGGAAATTTTATTCGACAGTGCACTCATAAAATTTCCTCTCGTGTGCCTTCGTGACTTTACTTGCATCTGAAAATTCTCCCGGGCATGGATGTTTCGGGACTGTTTTGAATTCAGTCGCTGCCCCTCACACCTGCACCAGATGGATCAGCTTCCCTACAAAGTCTCCCTTCAGGTCGGGAATCTGCAGGCCCGCATACATCAGGCTGTCTCCGGAAAAGGTCCTCTCCTCCCCTTCCACCCGGTAGCGTTTCTCCGGTGCCAGGCCTTTCAGCCGGACGAATCTGCTGCGTCTGCCCGCGCCGCCCAGCACCTGAATCCAGGTCACAAGGCTTTCCTTCTGGTCGGCGGACACCACCTGCCAGCAGTCATAGAGATGGTTCTCCGACGCGGATGCAATGCGGTAATACTCTCCCTGCCTGATAAGGTCATTGTATTTGTGATACAGGGCAATCTGGTCCGGAATCTGTGCCCTGTCCTCCTCCGGGATTCGGGTCACATCCAGCTCATAGCCAAAAGTCCCTGCCAGGGCAACATACCCTCTGGTCTCAAAAGGCGTCGTCCTGCCAACGGCATGGTTGGGGCAATCGCTGACATGGGCTCCCATGGTTGACAGCGGATAAAGCATGGCCGTCCCCTCCTGAATGGCCAGCCGCTCTATGGCATCCGTGTCATCGGAGCACCAGATCTGTGGACTGTAATACAGCATCCCCGCGTCAAATCTGGCCCCGCCGCCGGAACAGTTCTCCAGCAGGATATCGGGGAAACGGGTCACAAGCCTCTCCTGCAGCTCATAGACTCCCAGCATATATCTGTGGGCCAGTTCTCCCTGCCGCTCGGGAGGAAGAGCGCTGCTGCCCAGATCACTTAAGGGTCTGTTCATGTCCCACTTTACATATTCGATATTGGCGCTTTCCAGCACCGCCTCCATCTGTTTCCAGATGCCGTCCACCACTTCCGGACGGGAGAAGTCCAGCACCAGCTGGGCCCTGGCCATTCCCGGCGCTCTGCCCGGCACTGCGATGGCCCAATCCGGATGAGTACGATAGAGGTCGGAATCCGGCGAAATCATCTCCGGCTCAAACCAGATGCCGAACTTCATCCCCAATTTGTTGACTTCCTCCACCAACGCGGAAAGTCCTCCCTGCAGCTTTTCCTCATTCACCTGCCAGTCTCCCAGGGAGCTGTCATCCCAGTTCCTCTTTCCGAACCAGCCGTCGTCCATCACCAGCATCTCAATCCCCAGCTTGGAGGCTTCCTCTGCAATGGACAGAAGCTTTTTCGTGTCAAAGTCAAAATAGGTCGCCTCCCAGTTGTTGATCAGAATAGGCCGCTTCCTGTCCTTATATTTTCCCCGGATGATGTGTTGTCTGATAAAGGAGTGATAGTTTTTCGTCATTCCGTCCAGTCCGGTATGGGAGAAGGTCAGAAGCGCCTCCGGGGTGTAAAAACGCTGTCCCGGCTCCAGCATCCAGCAGAAGTCCTCGTCCTCCAGTCCCGCCTGCCATCTCACGGACGCAAACTGACTGACTTCCGCATGGATATCGTAATTCCCCGAATACACCAGCTGCACGCCGTATACATCCCCGCTCTCCCGGGTGGCCCCTTCCGCCAGAAGCGCCATAAAGGGATGGTCCTGATGTCCGGACTCTCCCCGCCGGGAAGTAATGCCCTGATATCCTGTCCCCAGCTTTCTCCTCTCCGCATGCCGTTCTCTGGCCCAGGAGCCATGGAGCGTCAGCGCTTCAAAAGGCCTATTATCCATGTCCAGACTCATGGACGCCGCCTTTTCCAGGATGACGATATCCTCCCCCTCATTCTCTATTTCCACATGCCTTGCGATGACATCCGTCTCCTCGAATACGGAATAGCTCAGTACCACCGTCAGATTCAGGTGCGGGTCCCGGCAGGTAATTTCCAGGGTGCTGCAATTTCCCTCCCCTGCAAAAGATGCCGGAAGCCCCGGAATTTTCTTCTTTCCCTGGAAAATCACATGAGATACATAGGAAAGGGAACAGACCCTGTGCCCGTCCTTTGACCGCACCCGGAGCGCAGCCTCTCTGTAATCTCCGATTCCATGGGTGGGATATTCCATGGGAAAGGCGTCCAGAAAGGAAATCCTCTCCCGCTCATTCTTCGAAGGCACAAAGGGCTTCTCCTCCGTCCGCAGGAAACAGGCCAGTCCGTGCTCTGCAATCCTTCTCCCGTAAAATAGATGTCCCAGAAAATTCTCCTCGTCCGCAAGACCTATCAGATAGCTTGTGTGCATAGTATCCAGCTTAAATATTCTGTCCTGTTCAAAATAAGTGATTCCCATTCCAAGTCCCTCATGTCCGTTCCATTTTTGTAAAAAATGTCCCATGACAAACAATTTACTTGTCCGTCACAGGACATCTATTTGTTACTCTGTAACAGTTCCGTGGTTGTCCGGACTGCTACGTTATAATTACGCTTTCTGCTTCTTTCCGCTCTGCGTTCTTTCTGTATTTGAATTCCACAGCCTGCGTTCTGCAAATAGTCTGCTATCTGCTACTACTGTGCTTTCTGCAAACACGTTGCCATCTGCTACTGCTGTGCATTCTTCATATACTCTTCGTACTGCTTCACCTGCGCGCCGTGGAGTTCCGTCAGCTCGTCGATAATCTTCTGCACACCGGCATCCTCCACCTCTTTTACATAAGCATCCCAGTCATCCAGAGACTGGCTGCCGCCGATGACGCCCCACATATACTTTTTGATGATATCTCCCACATCCGTACCCAGTTCATTGTTCACCACATACGCGTCGGGATTTCTCTTCTCAATGGTATGGGAATAGGCATCTCGGCTGTTTGCCGCCACTTTTGCAAACAGTTCCGTGGTACTCTGTGAATTCTCAATGTTGCAAGCGTCTTTTCTGGAGAACAGATCCTGGAACAGCTTCAATCCGATATTCTGCTCTGTGTTCTCTGTTCCGTCATTGGAAATCAGAATCTCATATGTTCCGTCTCCATTGTCAATGTAATGCTCGCCCTCCACGCCGAATCTTCTGTGGATGTAGTTCTCAGGTGTGGCCATGTCGTCCCAGATGGCATAAGCGCGCTCCGGGTCGGAACAGGTATTTGTGATGCCGAAGTAGCACCATGCTCCAACGGATGCGGGATCATCCTGAGGATTGCCATTGTCGCCGGCCACCATGTCGATGGGCACCCA
>CAQUWW010000092.1:0-705 GCA_948896875.1 uncultured Acetatifactor sp.
TTTATGCTGCATCAGATATTCTTTATAGCCCTCCTCCACAGCCTTTGCTACCACATTGCTTCGGATAAAACGGCCGTTGATGAAATAAATCTCGAAATTCCGGTTGGCGCGAACCTGCTCCGGCTTTCCAAGGTATCCTTCCACACGGATTCCGCCGCGCTCCATGCTGACAGGCACAAGCGCTTTGGCCACATCCCGTCCGTAAATACGATAGATTACCTCTCTTAAATCTCCATTGCCGGAGGTGTGAAATTTCATCTGGCTGCCCAGAACAAGCTTAAAAGAAATATCCGGCCTTGACAGTGCAAGATGCTCCATCAGGTCCGCAATATGGCCTCCTTCCGTGGCCGGTTGCTTTAAAAATTTACGTCTCACAGGGGTATTATAAAAAAGGTTCCGCATCAGAAAAGTCGTTCCGTCAGGGGCTCCCACTTCCTCAAAGCCAACTTCTTTCGTCCCCTCCAGCTGAATGCGGCTGCCTGTCATACTGTCTCTGGTTTTCGTGATTACCTCCACCTTCGCTACCGCTGCAATGCTGGACAATGCCTCTCCACGAAACCCAAGACTGGAAACCTGCACCAGATCCTCCGCATCCTGAATCTTGCTGGTGGCATGACGCAGAAAAGCGGTACGGAGCTGGCGGCCTTCCATACCACATCCGTTATCTGTCACACGGATAAACTCTATCCCGCCCTCTTTTGCCTC
>CAQUWW010000092.1:715-10349 GCA_948896875.1 uncultured Acetatifactor sp.
GGCGTAAAAAAGCAGTTGGAACCTGCGTATGTTCTATTCCGCATCCATTATCCGTAATTCGGATCAATGAAACCCCGCCCTCTTTTATTTCCACCGTGACAGCTGTTGCCCCCGCGTCAATGGCATTCTCCACAAGCTCCTTCACAACGCTGCCGGGACGTTCCACCACTTCTCCGGCAGCAATTTTATCGATCGTCTCCGCATTCAGGATATGTATTTCCGCCATTTTCTATCCTTTCCAACGATTCTTCAGCTTATTCTGCAGACGGTACAACACATTGAGTGCATCGATGGGGGCCAATGTATTGACCTCGACTTCCATCAATTCCTTCAACACATCTTCATCTGTTACCGTATCAAACAGTGTCATCTGAGATAATTCCATCTCATCTATTTTAGGCTGCTTTTTCGTCTTACCATCCTTTACTTCCACCGTAATGTCCTGGATCTTTTCAATGATATCATTGTCTGTAAGCTGCTCCACAATTTCCTTCGCCCGATCGATCACCATGTCCGGCACTCCCGCCAGTTTTGCAACCTGAATTCCATAGCTCTTATCGGCGCCGCCTTTGATAATCTTGCGCAGAAACACGATGTCATCTCCCCGCTCCTTTACGGCAATGCAGTAATTGTTGACATTACTCATCTTACCTTCCAGCTCCGTCAGCTCGTGGTAATGGGTGGCAAACAATGTCTTTGCCCCCAAAAGCTTGCGGTTGCTGATATGCTCGATCACAGCCCAGGCAATGCTCAGTCCGTCAAAAGTGGAAGTTCCTCTGCCGATTTCATCCAGAATCAACAAACTGTTGGAAGTGGCATTCCGCAGGATATTGGCCACCTCGTTCATTTCCACCATAAAGGTAGACTGTCCGCTTGCCAGATCGTCGGAAGCGCCCACTCTGGTAAAAATCCTGTCCACAATACCAATATTGGCGCTCTTCGCCGGGACAAAGCATCCTATCTGTGCCATCAGCACAATCAGCGCAGTTTGCCGCATATAGGTAGATTTACCCGCCATATTTGGACCGGTGATAATGCTGATGCAATGTTTATTGTTATCCAGATAGGTGTCATTGGAAATAAACATATCGCCTGTTATCATCTGCTCCACTACAGGATGTCTTCCCTCCTTGATATCAATGATTCCCTTTGCATTCAGCTTCGGACGCACATAGTGATTCCGCTCTGATACCAATGACAGTGAAGCATACACATCCAGCTTGGCCACCGCCTTTGCCGTAGCCTGTATCCGTTCCACCTCCCGGGCAATGGAATCCCTGATTTTACAGAACAGATCATATTCCAGCGTTGTCAGCTTGTCCTCCGCATTCAGGATGGTATCCTCCAGTTCCTTTAACCTGGGTGTGGTATATCGTTCCGCGTTGGCCAGAGTCTGCTTCCTGATATAGTCATCCGGCACCAGATTTTTATAGGAATTGGTCACTTCAAAATAATACCCGAATACCTTGTTGTATTTGATTCGAAGATTCTTGATTCCCGTCCGCTCTCTGTCCTGCTCTTCCAGCTGAGCAAGCCATTGCTTCCCATCTCTTTTTGCGCTTCGCAGCATGTCTATGGTCTCGTCGAACCCATCCTTAATCATACCGCCTTCTCTGATGGTGACCGGCGGATCTTCTTCGATCGCCTTTTGAATCAGCTGATAAATATCCTGAAGATCATCCATGCTGTTCTCAATATTTTTCAGTTCCTGCCCGGAGAAGCTTTTCAGTACCGTTTTGATGGCCGGAAGCATTTCCAGGGAATTACGGAAAGCAATGCAGTCTCTGGGATTTGCCGTTTTATAGGTCACCTTACTCAACAGCCTCTCCAAATCATAAACCGGGTTCAGATACTCTCTAATCTCATCTCTGGATACGCTGTCCCGGCTCAATTCTTCCACCGCGTCAAGACGCTGCTCCATTTCATCCTTTTCAATCAAAGGCTGTTCCAGCATACTTCGCAGGCGTCTGCCGCCCATAGCCGTCTTTGTCTTGTCCAGAACCCACAATAGAGAGCCTGTCTTTTGCTTTTCACGCAAGGTCTCCGTCAGCTCCAGATTCCGTCTGGTAGAGCTGTCCAGCAACATATATTTGTTGGTCAGATATGGATAAATATGAGAAAGATGGGCAAGGTCTGTCTTCTGCGTGTCATACAGATACTGCAGCAGCGCTCCCGCCGCCGTCATTCCCACAGGAAACTCCTCGATTCCCAGCCCCTTCAGAGTATTCACCCCAAAATGCCTCAGGAGAATCTTCCTGCAGCCATCATCATCAAACGCATGGACTCCCAACGCATTGACAGAAATATGGTATCGTTCCCGCAGCTCTTCCAGAGGAAAGCCGCAGACCAGAAAAGCCTCGTTGCAGATGATCTCCAGGGGTTCATATTTCATTATCTCGTCATTGAGCTTTTTCTGATCATCTACTTCCGTCAGAAAATAGTCTCCCGTCGTGACGTCCGCCACGGAGATTCCGATCTTCGTAGCTGTGTAGGAGATGCACATTAGAAAATTATTTTTGGACTCCTCCAGGGACTGCATGTTCAGATTGGTTCCAGGGGTAACAATACGGATGACCTCCCGCTTCACCAGTCCCTTTGCCAGCTTCGGGTCTTCCACCTGTTCACAGATAGCTACTTTATATCCCTTGTTGACCAATTTGGTCAGATATCCTTCCACCGCATGGTAAGGAACACCGCACATTGGAGCGCGTTCCTCCAGACCGCAGGCCTTCCCCGTCAAAGTCAGTTCCAGCTCCTTTGACACCGTCCGGGCATCTTCAAAGAACATTTCATAGAAATCGCCCAGACGATAAAAAAGAATACAGTCAGCATACTGTTTTTTGGTTTCCATGTATTGCTGCATCATGGGTGTAAGGTCTTCAACGGAAATCTGTCCCGGCATGGTATCTCTCCTGTTCTGTTGCTTTTGTATCTGATTTGAGCCATCTGGCCAATTCCTTTTACATCTTTTGTGCGGGCGCAAGCCAAATCTATTTGTGCACACAAAAAGCGAATATACAGTGTCTTGTACATTCGCCCTTATTCTAACACAAAATATGGTAATTGTAAAATTTCTTTTTTATATTGACCGTAATCTTCCTGTTCACGACCTTCCCGGCAACAGATGCACAGAGAACCGTAATATCACAGCTCCTTCCGCGTCGGAGTCACCAGAAGCGTTACAGGCACATACATGGTGGAAAGCCTGCCGTTGGACCTGATCTCCAGACAGATCTCATAACGCCCCTTTCTCAATGCGGCGGGAACGATCTCGAAAACGGCCCTGGTCACGCTGTGTCCTCCGTGAAACTGATTCAGGCACAGGGACATTTCCTCTCCCGGAAAAGCCTGCCATTTCCGGGGAAGGTGCAGCCTCATCTCCAGCCACTGCTGACTGTGGAGCCTGTTGTAAAAGCGAAGCTCAAATTTCTTGCCCTCATCTGCTCTGATCTCCGGACTGCCGTCCCCATAGGTGACACATACCTCAAACAGGGGATTCGCTTTCCGGATGCTGACAGGAGAGATAAGAAGCTGTTCCCTGAGAGAGCCATACTCTAACGCCCCGATTTTAAACTGTCCCTCCGACACACTGTCCGTCTCATGGAATATAAAAGTCCCGTCCGTCCCCATTTCATAATGTCCGTACAGAAAGACAGGCATCAGGTTGACCACACGTCTCGTGAGCTCCGATACCGTTGTCGGTACCACAAAGCCGGACAGCGGCGATTTCGTCAGATCCAGAGAAATGGTCTTAATCTCATCCCCGATGGGCTGCAGCCACTTTTCTTCTATGATATCCGTGCCATGGATAATGCCGAGAATTGCGCCAAGGGTACCGGCCGTACAGTCGGCGTCCTCACAGCACCCTGCGGCTATACAGATACTTTTTGAAAAGGAATTCTCCCCGTACAGCCAGCCCACCATCATAAGTCCTATGTTGCTGGCCGCGTCAAAGCCCAGCTTTCCCACGGGTACATCCGCCTCCGGTTCCTGGTCCCTGTAACCCCCAAGCATGCCGAAGGAGCCCGGAACCGTCTGTAATATCACCTTTCTGGCCTCTTTCCAGGTCAGCCCCTTTTCATAACATGTAAAAGCACTATCCACCGCTTTTGCCACGGCGCACTCAGCGGGAATATACTTTTTCCCGATTTCCACAAGCTTTCTTATGTCAGACTCCAGGAAAGCCGCGCTCTGAACCGCCGCACAGAACAATTCTCCGTACACCCCTTCGTCCGCATGATCACAGACAGCGTCCTCATAGGCATACTTCACTGCAATCTCCGGATGTCCCGGGGCAAGGCAGGCCCAGATCTCGCTTCTAATGAAGCAGCCGCAGCTGTCCTTATTATGATTGCCATACCACCCTGAAAGGGGCGGCTGAAGGCCGAAGCGCATATTGTTTTTGCCGGCGCCATACTCTGACCAGTCCGGCACAATATATGAAATCCAGTACTCCCCCAGAATCTCCGCATTTACATTTCTGCCGTACTGTTCCGCCGCATTCAGCCAGACCAGCTGCAGATCCAGATCATCGTTGGGCAGCACTCCCACCGACAGGTCATGGGTATAATACTCTATATCATAAACGCCACGGACACATTCAAAGGGTGCTCCCAGTGTTCCCCCGATATTCTTCCCTAGCCAGCAGGCCTTCACCCTGTCACGGTATGCTTCAAATGTCAGCTTCATATTCTCTTCCTCTCCTTCCGGTCATCATGTCCTTTTGTCACCTTCGGATTTTCGTAACAGTTCGGCGACCTGTCTGATCTGTTATGTATTTTATCCTGTTTAACAGTTAAAATTTCCGAGTAACCTGACTGCATAACGCCAGCCATATACGTTTCACCAGTGCAATACGGCAGATTCTGGCGTTATGCAATATAGTATAAAGAATCCGGGCGGAAGGGAAAACGGGTGTTTTTTACACAGGTGTAGTCAATTTTTACGAAACTCCGCGGGAGTCTGATGAAAAATCTCCTTAAAATGTCTGTAGAACTGCTTTCTGTCCGTATATCCCGTTCTGGTCATAATCTCCTCGTTGGTCAAATCCGTGTTCTCCAGAAGCCTCGCGGCTTCCAGAATTCGCTTCTCTTTGATGTATTCGGAAAGGCTTTTTCCGCAGTATTCATGAAAGATGCGGCTGAAATAGGAAGGGTTGTAGAAAGCCCTCTCCGCAATTTCCCGCAATGTGATCTTCTCAAAACATTTCGCGTCAATATAGGCCAGACACTCCACCATAATCTGATTCATATACTTGTCTGCGGCGGTGTCCCCTTTTTCTTCCTTCAGCTTTCGGAGAATCCTGGAGAAAAGCACTCTGCTGTATCCGTTCAGAATCAACTGATATCCCGTCTTTTTTTCGGAGAATTCCTTCTCCATACTTCCGATCATTTTCTGAATGTCCAGAAATTCGTTTCCCCGAAAATGCACAGACTGGGCCGGAACCGGTTCCACCTCCCCGAATTCCCGGAATATGGAAATGGCAAAAATTTCATAGATATTCTCGGAATGAATCAGCTCTTCGCTGAAATATTCCGGTACGTAGAGGAGATTATAATATCGAAACCCGTCCTGCTCTCCCGTGGCTTCAAAGGAATGGGTCTGCCCATAATTTACAAAAAACAGATCGCCCGCTTCCGCATCATATTTTACGCCGTCTATATACTGGTATCCTCTGCCGCCGACGATGAAGATCAGCTCCACAAATTCGTGAATATGTGTCTCACAGTGCAGATCATAATCGCAGTAAATGATGTTGATATTTTCCTGGGGTCTCAGGTAGCTGTTTAAATCGTATGTATACATATTTTCCTGCCCTGTTCATTTTCTTGCGCTGTTCGCAGTAGTATTTTTTTCTTAATCTGATTTATAGTTTTGTTATTATATGAGATTTTTACAAAAATAGCAACACATTTTAATTTTATTGATAAAATTATGGTATCGTGATATGCTACCAGATGGCGGCAGTTCAGATAATAGCCCCAAAAAGCAAACAGAGCTGAAAAGAATAAAAGAAACATTGCAGAAAGGTATGGTGATTTCAGGATGAATATCGGAAATACTCTGGAGGAGATTCAAAATTTTTTTCAAAATGACCGTTTTGCCACGGAAAACGGCGCTGTCATCGAAGCGGTGGAGGATGGAATGGCGAGGTGTTCCATGAAGCTTACACCACACCACATGAATGCCGCCGGCAACGTCATGGGCGGTGCTATCTTCACCCTGGCGGATTTTACCGCCGCAGTGGCCACCAACTGGCAGGGGACTCTTCATGTATCCCGCACAAGCCAGATTACCTTCCTGGGTACGGCAAAAGGCGGACAGCTGATTGCCACCGCCCGCCGTGTCAAAGAAGGCCACAGGACCTCTTATTACCTGGTGGAAGTTACGGATGAATTGGGTACTCAGATCGCACATGTAACTTCCGACGGATTTACCATGCCGTAATCACCCACATCAGCCCAATCCTCCCGCAATCAAGCAGGAGAATGCTGCACACTGATGAATCTCTAGCTCTGCAGCTCTTCATCGGTGTACAGCTCCAGACCGCTCTCCCGGATGGCGTCGGCTGCGGCCGCGCCATTGGAGGTTTTTACAATAATTGCCCGCAGATGGGCGGATGCCAGAGCGTACATATATTCGATATTAAATCCTTTTGCACAGAGAATATGCGTCAGCTTATGCAGTTGCCCCACACTGTCTTCCAGGCGTACCGCCAGAACATCTGTGAGCATGGCCGAAAATCCGCTTTCTCTCAGAGCGTCTTTCGCCAGCTCCGGATTCGATACCACCATGCGCAGCATTCCGTACTCCGTGGTGTCCGCCATGCTCAGGGACAGAATATTAATATCATTATTTTTCAACACTTCGGTTGCCTGCTCCAGCCTGCCTTCCCGATTCTCCATAAATACTGATAACTGTTTTACGAACATAATTTACCCTCTCTTTCCCCAATGTCAATCCAGTTTCCGATTGTCAATCACATGCACCGCTTTCCCCATACTGCGTTCCAGCGCCTTCGGCTCCACAAGCTTCACCTTCACCGCAAGTCCGATGGCCTGCTGAATCACATGCTCGATCTTCCTGGTCAGATTCTCCAGCTCCCTGATTTCGTCCGAGAAGAAGCGTTCTTCCACTTCCACCTGAACCTGCAGGGTATCCAGATTATTCACCCTGTCCACAATCATCAGATAATGAGGGGTGGTTCCGCCCATTTCCAGAAGCGCCGCTTCAATCTGGGACGGGAATACATTGACGCCGCGGATAATCAGCATATCGTCGCTTCTGCCGGTAAACCTTGCGATTCTGGCTGTGGTTCTTCCGCACTCGCAGGGTGTATGGTCGATGCTGGTCAGATCCTTTGTCCGATACCGGATCAGCGGGATTCCCTCTTTGGTCAATGTGGAGATGACAAGCTCTCCCGTCACACCGTCTGCAACCGGCTGAAAGGTCTCTCTGTCCACAATCTCCGGAAGGAAATAATCTTCGTGTACATGGAGTCCCTTATGAAGCTGACAGTCCGTAGCCACACCGGGTCCCATAATTTCGCTGAGGCCATAGATGTCATGGGCGTGAATTCCCAGCATCTCATCCAGTTTGTCTCTCATCTTCTCCGTCCAGGGCTCCGCTCCGTTTAGAGAAGCTTTCAGCTTAATCTTATCCCGGACACCCATTTCATAAATGGTCTCCGCAATATGCATCAGATAAGAGGGCGTGCACAGAATTCCCGTAACGCCGAAATCCACCATCATGGTAATCAGCTTTTTCGTGTTTCCTGTGGACATTGGAACCACCGTGGCCCCCATTTTCTCCGCTCCATAATGGCCGCCCAGACCGCCGGTAAACAGTCCATAGCCGTAAGCCACCTGAATGATATCCTCCCGGCCCAGCCCCGCCATGGCGATACACCGCGCCACACATTCGCTCCACATGTCGATATCTCTTCTGGTATAGCCCACAACAGTAGCCTTCCCCGTGGTTCCGCTGGAAGCATGGATACGCACAATCTGGGAATTCGGCACGGCAAACATGCCGAAGGGATAGGTATCCCGCAGATCGTCCTTTGTGGTAAAGGGAAGCTTTGTCAGATCTTCCAGGCCCCGGATATCTCCCGGCTCCAGTCCCACTGCCTGCATTTTCTTCCGATAGTACTCCACATTGTGATACACCCGGTCCACAAGCTTCACCAGCCTGGCTCCCTGCAGGGCGCTCATCTCGTCCCTGCTCATGCATTCTTTTGTCTCATTCCAGATCATTTTGACCGCTCCCATCTGCCCGTCTTCTGCGGACGTTTATTTTGTATGTATGAAATATGAATTCAATCAGGTAACCTGCCCCAATCCCGATTCCCGTTTTCTTTCTGTTCTTCATCCGCAGTCCAGTCATAACAGCGGCGGCCATTCCAATCAAAAAGAACAGATAAAGGTCAGATTCCAATAACTCCTGCAAAATAGGTAAATACTTCATAGCCGATACCTCTCAGGAAAGTAATCTTCCCTTATGCTTCCTCCATACAATACCCTGCCTCGAATGCCTTCCGGTTCACCTCCACGGTTTTCGGCGGAACCGTTTTCTCAATGACTCTGATCCAGTCCTCTTTTGAAAAGCCCATATATCGGGCCGCCGCCCCCTGGACCACCACATTAAAGGCCTTGGGTGCTCCCATCTCTATGGCTGTCTTCGTGGCTTCTACGGCAATGGTCTTCCGGGATGCCTGCAGAGTATCCACAATCTTCTCCGGATACTGTGCCGCGCCTGTAACTACTGTGATAGGATCAATTCGCCAGTCATTGACGATAACCACGCCGTCTTCCTTCAGAAAATGCAGATAACGCAACGCTTCCAGTCGCTCAAAGGCAATCAGCACATCCGCGCAGCCCTCTTCCACAATGGGCTCCGCCACCTGCTCTCCGTACCGCACAAAGGTCACGACACTGCCGCCCCGCTGGGCCATGCCGTGTACCTCTGACAGTTTCACATCATATCCTGCGCTGATGGCCAGATTCCCCAGAATCCGGCTGGTCAGGAGGGTTCCCTGTCCGCCAACGCCTACAATCATAATATTTTTTCCGTTCATGTGTAATCCTCCTAATTAAGTCGCTGCGCGACAGCACTAAAGAGTAAAGTCCCTTCGGCACACATCTCACTTCTCCCGGGTTTCTATGGCATCAAACTTGCACAGCTTTGCACACAGCCCGCAGCCATTGCACATTGTCTCGTCAATGGACACTGTTCCGTCCGCATTTTTCGTCAGAGCAGGACATCCGGGACGCAGACAGGCGCCGCATTTCTTACACTTTTCCGGAATGGGTACACATTTATTCGGGAAAGTGACTCCTTTCAGCAGTACGCAGGGCGCTTTCGTGATAATCACGGACACGGCATCCCGTTTGGTCTCTCTCCGGAAAGCCTCCGCAAGCCCATCCAGGTCAAAAGCACTGATTTCATACACATGTTCAATTCCCAGAGAACGACAAAGAGCCGCTATATTGATGGCGGGAACCACTTCCCCTTTCAGGGTTTTCCCTGTGGCGGCGTGGTCCTGGTGTCCCGTCATACCGGTGGTGGAGTTGTCCAGAATCACCACAGTCCCCGAGGACTGATTATAGACCATGTTCATCAGAGAGTTGATTCC
>CAQUWW010000092.1:10359-11824 GCA_948896875.1 uncultured Acetatifactor sp.
AATCTCCGATGACTGCCACCCAGTTCTGAATATATTCTTTCCCTCTTGCCTTCTCCATCCCATGAAGGGTGCTGATGCTGGAGCCCATACAAATAGTGGAATCAATCACGCTCAGAGGCGCAAGGGCTCCCAAAGTATAACAGCCGATATCTCCCGCCGCATGAATTTTCAGACGGCTCAACATGGAAAACACGCTGCGATGAGGGCATCCCGGACAGAGAATAGGCGGTCTGGCCGGCACTGACGCAGGGGGCATAGACTGGCACTTCTGTCCCAGCACACGCTCTCTGATCATATTCGCACTGTACTCTCCCTGGACTGTAAACAGCTCCTTGCCCACAACTTTCAGAATTCCCCAGGATTTTACCTGTTCCTCAATCACCGGCTCCAGCTCTTCAAATATGTACAGACGGTCCACTTTGGCAGCAAATTCTTCAATCAGCTTCCGGGGCAGGGGATGAACCAGCCCCAGCTTTAATACACTGGCCTCCGGCATTGCCTCCCGCACATACTGATACGGAATTCCGCTGGTGATAAATCCGACGGACAAATCCCGATATTCAGCCCGGTTCAGAGACATCCCGCAGGCGTCCTCCGCCATCTTCTTAAGCCGCTCTTCCACCGTCACATGACGCTTGATGGCATTGACCGGCATCATCACATATTTGGCAATATTCCGTTCATAGGGAACACACTCCCGCTCCTTCCTTTCCTCCAGCTCCACCACTCCCTGAGAGTGGGACAATCTGGTGGTGGAACGTACCATCACAGGAGTGTCGTACTCCTCGCTTAAATCAAAGGCAAGCTTTGTGAATTCTTTCGCCTCGGCGCTGTCCGAAGGCTCCAAAACGGGAATCATGGCCGCCCTGGCCACCATCCGGCTGTCCTGCTCATTCTGAGAGCTGTACATGCCGGGGTCGTCCGCCGCCACTACCACAAGGCCGCCGCCCACACCTGTATACGCCGCCGTAAACAGAGGGTCCGAAGCTACGTTTACACCCACATGCTTCATGGAGCACATGGCTCTGGCCCCCGCAATGGATGCCCCGATTGCCACTTCCGCAGCCACTTTCTCATTGGGGGACCATTCCGCGTACACTTCCTCATATTTTGTAATGTTCTCGCTGATCTCTGTGCTGGGCGTGCCCGGGTAAGCCGCCGACACCTTCACGCCTGCCTCATAGGCTCCTCTTGCTATGGCTTCGTTGCCCAGCAGTATTTTCTTCTCTGACACTTTTTTCTCCTTTTCATAGGGTATCCATTTGATGAACTATCAGAATTGTGTTGTTTCCATTTGTAGCATACAACAGAATAAAAGAGCTTGTCAAGAAATTATACGTAAGCAGCAATTAAATACGTTCCCGAGTCTAAAAATGGGAAAAAGTATTGAAATGTTAACATACGTTGCTTGTGGCAACGGGCCGTTCTGTCTATAATAGTGATAGCAATTGAAAGAAAGGAGGTT
>CAQUWW010000093.1:0-5770 GCA_948896875.1 uncultured Acetatifactor sp.
AATCAGTAATCAGTAATCAGTAATCAGTAATCAGTAATCAGTAATCAGTAATCAGTAATCAGGAGGAATGTAAGAATGGTATACGATGCGGAGGAATACAGGAAAAAGCGGCCGCTGGTGCTGGCGGGAGAGCTGAAAGCATCCGTGAACGATCTGTGGATTATGCTCTATGATCTGATAGGCACTTCCTTCATAGATCTGAAAGAGGAGGGAAATCAGAAGACGCTGGAAGAGGCTGTGGCACTGTTTCAAATGCTGTTGTCAGTGGTGGACACAGACGATGACGAGGAGATGGACAGCATTTTCGAAGCTCTGGAAAATATGTTGAAAAGAGGAGCAACCATGGAGCGGGTTCTCGAGATGTTGAAAGAGGCCGACATCAGCTTTACCGAATTGCACTATCACAACAGAGAGCTAACGAACTTACGCGATTATCTGCTGATAAACTGTTTCAGTCTTGAGCTGGCGGAAACGATGGTGCGTCTGGGCGTGGATTTGAACGAACCGCTGATTAAGGGGAGAACACCGGCCTTTATCCTGGCACATGAGAGGAATTTCGAGGGTGCAGGCGGGTGGAACAACTATCAGAACGAGCTGGATGAGGCTTATGCGAAGCTGGTGGAGACGGTTTTCAGCGTGGAGTCCATGGAAGCGCTGGATGCGGAGGGCAGCTCCGCCGCTCATTGGGCTGTGAGACAATACAAATTCCGAATGCTGTCGGCCATGCTGAAAAAGGGTGTGAATGTGAATCTGACACAGGATCAGCCCAGCGTGGCGGGGACCACCCTTTTACATATCGCATGTGAATACGGTTTTCCGAAGATGGTGCAGCTGTTGATGGAAGCGGGGGCCGACGATACTTTGCAGAATGCGAAAGAAGAAACGGCCGCCCACATGACGGTCTCCCGGAATGTGCGTTATAAGACCATCAGCCCGGAGACGAGAGTGGAAATGATAAAACTGCTGGAACACGTGGATATTCCGGGGAGAAACGGAATTACGCCGCTTATGGCGGCTCAGGACTATGATCTGCATGCATCCTATATTCTGACGCCGGTCTTCATCGAAAAGGGCGCGGATGTCAATAGAACAGATAATGCGGGGAATACCGCACTGCTTCTTCATGCCATATGGTACTGTGACAAAACGGTGGTGAAGGCCATGGTGAATGCAGGATATGATATCAATGCCAGAAATAGAGAAGGGAATACCATCCTTCATTACGCGATTAAGAACAAGAGCAGCGAGGTGGCAAGATATCTGCTGAAAAAGGGCGCAGATTATACTATTGTAAATGAAAAGCAAATCACGCCCCTGCAGATGGCTGTGGAAAACGGAATGGAAGAAGTGCTGTCCCTCATGGGGGTATAAAACTTATGAGGACACAGAGGCCTGCAGCGCCATATAGGAATTATGGTATTCCTTCCGGTAGGTCACATCCTCGTCGAACCAGTCGGGAGGAATGAAGACCTCTGCGGCATCCCTGCTGCCGAATTCTACTTCCGCCAGAATCAGAGGGGAAAAAGGCGGGTCGAACACGTCCAGCTCAATGGTCAGGCTATAGTCCGTGGGCGGGCTTGGAAGCCCCTTTTTCTCCTGAAAAGCGGGATTGGGCAGCGGAATCAGGTAGCGCTTTTTGGAGATAATCCTTCCGTCCGCCTTCCCACGCAGATGATAATACGCTTCCCGGTTCAGGGGAAGATTGGTCTCTTCTCGTTCCATCATGCCGTCGCCTTTATAAGTGAGATAGTATTCGTCGTCCTCCTTGCGGACGCGGACTACGGGCGAGGCATTCAGATAGGCCTGCTCTATGTGATGAAAAGGATAGCTTTCCAGATTGGCAGGCAGTTCTCTGATGGTAAATTTTCTTTCTATTTCCATAATCTCTGTCTCTCCTGTAATATATACTGACGGTTCCTAAAGTTTGCCATGGAATGCTCTTCTTCCATTGTTACCCGACTCACGAACGGAAAGAATCATGAGCCGGCGGCAAATTTTACCGCTCATGAGTATAGTATATGACATTGGATGGCTGGAATTCTTAATTCATCACAATAGAATCCTTGCAGAGCTTGGATTCTATTGTTTTGACCTGAAATTTGTGGCAGGATTTCCATTTGGCCATTTCCTGTTGGGAACAATGTAATTAGCAGCAGTTCAGTGACTGTCTGAACTGTTACTGTAATTATACCATATTTCCCCTGAAATCCAAAGCGGTAATTGAAATATTTGCGGGAAACATGTATACTGATTTTAAATACATTGTAAAAAGAACCGCTCTCTCGGAGTTGTGCGTAGAGAGAAAAAGAAAGAGAGGAATAAGCAAAATGAAGAAAATAGCAGTATTTTTTGGAGAGGGATACGAGGAGATCGAGGCCCTGACAGTGGTGGATATCTGCCGCAGATGCGGTCTGGAGGTGAGCATGGTCTCCATTACGGAGGAAACCATGGTAAGGGGCTCCCACGGAATCAATGTGCAGATGGACAGCACTTTTTCCGAAGCGAAGTTCGAGGAATACGATATGCTGGTGCTTCCGGGCGGCATGCCTGGAACGAAGAATCTGGAGGCCCATGAGGGACTGATGGCACAGGTGGACGCCTTTTACGGGGCGGGAAAATATATCGGCGCCATCTGCGCGGCTCCCAGCATTTTCGGGCACAGAGGGATTCTGAAGGGAAGAAATGCCTGCAGCTATCCCAGCTTTGAGAGTCATCTGGAGGGGGCAAAGGTCACAGCCGGCCCGGTGGAAATCTCGGATCATGTGGTCACTTCCCGGGGAATGGGAACGGCCATTGACTTTGCGCTGGCCATTGCCGGAATCTTCTGCGGGAAGGATAAGGCCGCACAGATGGCGGAATCCATTGTATACGGGGGGAACAGTGCCGTATGATGGAAAAAAGTGCGAAAATATACGTGGCCGGGCATCGGGGTATGGTAGGAAGCGCCATCTGCCGGGCACTTGAGAGAAACGGATATACCAACCTTCTGACCAGAACCCATAAGGAGCTGAATCTGTGCAGGCAGGACCAGGTGGAGGACTTCTTTGCCCTGGAGAAGCCGGAATATGTGTTCCTTGCGGCGGCAAAGGTGGGGGGCATCATGGCCAACAGTGAAGCTCTGGCTGATTTTATGTATGAAAATATGACGTTGGAAATGAATGTGATTCATTCGGCCTGGAAAAACGGGTGCAGGAAGCTGCTCTTCCTGGGCAGCAGCTGTATCTATCCCCGGATGGCTCCTCAGCCAATGAAGGAGAGCTGTCTGCTGACCGGAGAGCTGGAGAAGACCAATGAGGCTTATGCGCTGGCGAAGATTTCCGGATTGAAGTACTGTGAGTTCCTGAACCGTCAGTATGATACGGATTATATCAGTGTCATGCCCACCAATCTGTACGGCCCCAATGACAATTATCATCCCACCCACAGCCATGTGCTTCCGGCCCTGATACGCCGGTTCCACGAGGCGAAGGAGGCGAAGGCGGCGGAAGTGGTGTGCTGGGGGACAGGCTCCCCGCTGAGAGAGTTCCTGTATGTGGACGACCTGGCGGATGCCTGTGTCTATCTGATGAATACTTACAGCGGCAACGAAACTGTGAATCTGGGAACCGGGAAGGAGCTGACCATCAAGGAGCTGGCGGAACTGGTGGCTCGGGTGGTGGGCTACGAAGGGACCATCAGGTGGGATACCTCCAAACCGGACGGAACCCCCAGAAAGCTGCTGGATGTAAGCAAGCTGGAGAGCCTGGGTTATCATTATACCACGGAGCTGGAGGACGGCATCCGGCTGGCCTATCAGGATTTCCTGGAAAATCCCATGCGGGCGGAGCGGTGATGGGAAGGAACCGGAGGCAAGAAAGAAACGGAGGGCGACGAACTGATATGAAGGAATATGTGAAATGTGCGAAGGACATGCTGGATTTTATAGAGAAGAGCCCCACCTGTTTCCAGGCGGTGGCAAATGTGTCCGCAGCGCTGACAAAGGAGGGATACAGGAAGCTGGAGGAGAAGGAGGACTGGGAGCTTATGCCGGGTCAGGGCTATTATGTGACCAGAAATGATTCGTCGCTGATTGCTTTCCGGATTCCGAAGGAGGGGTGTCCCGCAGGCTTTCATCTGACTGCGGCTCACAGCGATTCCCCTTCCTTTAAGCTGAAGGAAAATCCGGAGATAGCTGTGGAGAATCTGTACGTGAAGCTGAACACGGAAAAGTACGGAGGCATGATTCTCTCCACCTGGATGGACAGGGCATTGTCTGTGGCAGGGCGTGTTGTGGTGAAGAAAAAAGAGGGGACAGAGACCAGGCTGGTGAACCTGGAGAAGGACCTGCTTGTGATTCCCAGCGTTGCCATTCATTTAAACCGCGAGGCCAACAAGGGAACGGAATTAAATCCACAGGTGGACATGCTGCCCTTGTATGCGGGCAGCAGTGACGGGAAAAAGAAAAACCTGCTGATGAGACGGATTGCCAGGGCGGCGGGAGTGAAGCCGGAGGAGATTTTGGGACATGACCTGTTTCTGTACACAAAAGAAAAGGGCAGAATCTGGGGAGAAAACGGCGAGTTTGTGCTTTCCCCCAGGTTGGATGACCTCCAGTGTGTATATGCCTCCATGAAGGCATTTCTGAAAAGCGAACCGAAGCATTATATCAATGTATGTGCCATATTTGACAATGAGGAAGTGGGAAGCGGCACAAAACAGGGAGCGAATTCCACTTTCCTGGAGGATACCCTGTGGAGAATCGGCGAGAGCATGGAGCTGAGCCGAAGCGAATTTTTGAGACTGATTGCGGGAAGCTTTCTGATTTCCGCGGACAATGCCCACGGGGTGCACCCCAACCACCCGGAGAAGTACGACCCCACCAACAGGCCCTGCCTGAACGGCGGCATCGTGATTAAGTTCCACGGCAGTCAGAAATATGCCACGGACGCGGTGTCTGCGGCGAAGATGCGCAGTATCTGTGAGACCGCGGGAGTGCCCTGTCAGACCTATGCCAATCGTTCCGACATTGCGGGAGGCTCCACACTGGGCAACATTTCCACCTCTCATGTGTCCGTTTCCAGCGTGGATATCGGTCTGCCCCAGCTGGCCATGCACTCGGCGGTGGAGACCGGGGGAGTGAAGGATACGAAATATGCTGTGGACGCTTTCAGGGTGTTTTTCGGTGAATGACAGCCTTTTGGACATTATGCAGAAAGCAGCACGAAGGACATGTGACATACCTATACGGTGAAAATGTACATGACGGAATCGAGCAGCGTTGTTCCACAACGATACATGTCCTTGTGTCCAGCGACAGTATTTTCAGATACACATTTTGACACCGAAAATGGCCATACTTCTCCGAAGACCGCAGGGAGATGAGGATAAAAGGGGAATGGAAGGAAAATCAGGAGACTTACCATGAAAAAATATCTGCTGGAAGTATGTGTGGATTCCGTGGAATCCGCGGAAGCGGCCATAAAGGGCGGGGCAGACCGTCTGGAACTGTGTGGGAATCTGGTAATCGGAGGGACTACGCCGGGGCAGCCCTTGTTCGAAAAAGTCCGGGAGCTGGGGAATATCGGAATCCATGTGCTGATTCGGCCCAGGTACGGGGATTTCCTGTATACGGAGAACGAATTTGAGATCATTGCCAGCAGTGTGGAGCTGTACCGCAGGCTGGGAGCGGACGGTGTGGTGACAGGCTGCCTGTTGCCGGACGGTTCGCTGGACGGGGAACGGATGAAAAAGCTCCGGGAACAGGCAGGCTCCATGCATATGACCCTCCATC
>CAQUWW010000093.1:5806-11722 GCA_948896875.1 uncultured Acetatifactor sp.
TTTTGATATGTGCCGGGACCCATATGAGACGCTGGAGCAGGCGAAGAGGCTGGGAATCCAGACCATTTTAACCTCCGGCCAGAAGGCTGACTGTTTGGAGGGCCGGGAACTGCTTGCGGGCCTGGTGCGGGAGAGCGGCGGAAAAGTGGACATTATGGCGGGAGGCGGTGTGAACGACAGTGTCATCAGGCAGATGATTCCGGCCACAGATGTGACCAGCTATCATATGTCCGGAAAAATCACACTGGACAGCGGGATGCTTTACCGGAATCCGGAGGTGTCCATGGGAGCGCCGGCGGCCACAGGGGGAATCGGAGAATATCAGATATTCCGCACCTCCCTGGAGAAGGTCCGGGCGGCGAAGGCGGCTTTGGAAGAGGCTGGGAAAGAAATCTGAATGGTAGTACCGGGATATTGCCGGGAGCGAGGATATTTCATTTTCGCTCCCGGATTTTTCATTCTGGGAAGGTCCTCCGCAAGAGGTATGCCAAAGTGGTAAAGCTTCTCAAATTCTCAGTAGCTCTAGGATGACATTTTCTGCAGGATAGTGCCGGAGGGAGCAAAGCTGTACATATTTCACCAATAAAAACAACAACAATCAAAGCAAAACAACAGAAAAACCAATAAATTGAGTGTAAGTTTTATTGACATTTGCATCATATGAGAATATACTGATACCAGAGTGTACATAGAACTACGATTACCAAAGAAATGATTTGCAGAGGAATGAAAGGAGGAGGTTGCGAATGAACCCGTATTATCTGGCCATTGATATCGGCGCATCCAGCGGACGCCATATCCTGGCCCACCTGGAGAACGGCAAGATGGTGCTGGAGGAAGTCCATCGTTTTCCCAACGGGATGGTGGAAAAGGATGGGGAGAATGTCTGGGATGTGGATGAGCTGTTTGCTCAGATAAAGCTTGGAATGAAGAAATGTGGTGAGCTGGGCAAGATTCCCGTCAGTGTGGGTGTGGATACCTGGGGAGTGGATTTCGTGCTTCTGGACGATACCGGTGAGCGAATCGGTAATGCGGTGGCCTACAGGGACAGCCGCACCAGAGGAATGGATGAAGAGGTATATAAGCTGATATCCGAGGATGAGCTGTATGCCCGCACAGGAATTCAGAAGGCTATTTTCAATACCATTTACCAGCTGATGGCGCTGAAGATGCAAAAGCCGGAGCAGCTGGAAAGGGCCAGGACCCTGTTGATGATGCCTGATTATTTCCACTACCTGCTTTCCGGTGTTGCGGCTACGGAATATACGGAGGCCACTACAGGGCAGTTGATCAACCCGTATACAAAGGAATGGGATCTGGAATTGATTGATAAACTGGGCTATCCGAAGCATATTTTTCAGAAAATTGTGATGCCGGGCACAGTACTCGGAGACCTGACGGATGCGGTAAGAGCGGAAGTGGGATTTAACTGCAAGGTAGTGCTGCCGGCTACGCACGATACAGGATCTGCGGTGATCGCTGTGCCCACTGACAGCGATGATGCATTGTATATCAGCTCGGGAACCTGGTCGCTTATGGGAACCGAAATAATGCAGGCAAACTGCTCTCCGGAGAGCAAGGCCCATAACCTGACCAACGAGGGCGGTTATGACTATCGTTTCCGTTATCTGAAAAATATCATGGGACTGTGGATGATTCAGTCCGTGAAGAAGGAAATCGGCGGGAACCTGGGATTCGGCGAGATTTGCGAGATGGCGTCCGCCTGCAGGATTCCTTCCATTGTAGACTGCAATGACGATCGCTTCCTGGCACCGGCTAACATGACGGAAGAAGTCCGGGCGGCATGCAGAGAATCCGGCCAGCAGGTTCCGGAGGGCATTGCGGAGGTGGCTTCGGTCATTTACAACAGCCTGGCACAATGCTATGCGAAGACCGTGGAAGAGCTGGAGAGCATCACGGGCCGGAAATATGACCGGATACATATTGTGGGCGGGGGCGCAAACGCAGATTATCTGAACAGACTGACCGCACAGGCCACCGGCATTCCCGTGTATGCAGGCCCCACGGAGGCTACGGCTATTGGAAATATAGCTGCTCAGATGATGACAGCAGGCGAGCTGAAGGATTTGAAGGCGGCCAGAGCATGCGTATTTGCATCCTTCCCTATTGTAAAATATTAGAAGTGTCTGTATAAATAATTGCGGAACTAATAAACAGTAAGAGACCATCCGGCGCCCGGAAGAATTTATGACCGGGGTTTGGTCGGAAATTCTTCCGCAGGAAAAGGTGCCGGAAGGTCTCTTACGGAACTATAAATCAGCAATTATTAATACAGACACGCAGGGAAGTTACGGGGAAGAATTTCCACGGAACTTTCCTGCCAGAGAAGTGTCTGTATAAATAATTGCGGAACTAATAAACAGTAAGAGACCATCCGGCGCCCGGAAGAATTTATGACCGGGGTTTGGTCGGAAATTCTTCCGCAGGAAAAGGTGCCGGAAGGTCTCTTACGGAACTATAAATAAGGAGAAAAAACAATGGCAAGTAAAGAGAGATTCGAATCTGCAAAAGAGATCTATGCCTCCTACGGTGTGAACGTGGAGGAAGCAATCAAAAAGTGCATGGAGGCGCCGGTAGCGCTCCATTGCTGGCAGGGGGATGATGTGATCGGCTTTGATCATGACGGTCCTCTGACAGGAGGAATTCAGACCACCGGAGATTATCCCGGCAAGGCAAAGACACCGGAACAGCTGATGCAGGATATGGATAAGGCGCTGAGCCTGATGCCCGGCAGGAAGAAGCTGAACCTGCATGCCAGCTATGCGATTTTTGAGCCCGGCGAATTTGTGAACAGAGATAAAATCGAGCCCAAACATTTCAAAAAATGGGTGGAATTTGCAAAGGAAAGAAATATGGGAATTGACTTTAATCCCACTTTCTTCTCTCATGACAGGGTGAAGGATGGGCTGACGCTGTCCAGTCCGGATGAGGAGACCAGGAAGTTCTGGATTGATCACGGCAAAGCATGTGTCCGGATATCCCAGTATTTTGCAGAGGAGACGGGTGTTCCCTGCGTCATGAATATCTGGACCGGCGACGGGTTCAAGGATGTTCCGGCTGACCGTATGGGTCCCAGAATGCGGTATAAGGACTCTATCGAGCAGATTCTCTCCCAGCCATTTGACAGGGATAAGGTAAAGCCCTGCGTGGAGTCAAAGGTATTTGGCATCGGTGTGGAGGCGTATACGGCAGGAAGCGCAGAATTCACTTTGAGCTTTGCAGCTACCCATGAAGGCTGCCTGCCTTTGATGGACAATGGCCATTATCATCCCACCGAGGTAGTATCGGACAAGATTCCGGCGCTGCTGTGCTTCTATCCGGAGATTGCCCTGCATATTACCAGACCTATCCGCTGGGACAGTGACCATGTGGTGCTTTTTGATGATGAGACAAAGGAGATCGCGAAAGAGATCGTCAGATGTGACGGACTGGAGCGGGTGTACATGGCATTGGATTATTTTGATGCCAGCATCAATCGCGTGTCCGCGTGGGCCATGGGCTTCCGCAGCTGGCAGAAGGCCTTGCTTTCCGCACTGTGCATGCCTCATGAACAGCTGAAGAAGCTGCAGGACGAGAACAGGATGACCCAACTGATGGTAGAGCAGGAAGCGATTAAGACTCTGCCCTTCGGCGATATCTGGAACGAGTATTGTGAACGCTGCGGCGTCGTGTCTGACAAAGAGTTCTATGGGGAAATCAAGAAGTATGAAGATGAGGTCCTGGTGAATAGAGCATAGGAATGGATCTGAAAAGGAAAAGGCAGCGAAATGAATAATATTTTTGGCGTAAAAGTAATGGAAGACTATATCCGCATGTGCCATGACGGCGTAAGGCAGGGGTGGCATGAAAGAAACGGCGGAAATCTGACTTATCGTATGAAGGAAGAAGAAGTGGCGGAATGTCGTCCCTATTTTAAGGCAGACCCCGGCCCCTGGGTAAAGATGGGGGTTGAGGCAGACAACTTGAAGAAGGAATTTTTCATTTCCACAGGCAGCGGCAAATTCCTCCAGAATGTAGGTCTGGAACCTCAGAACAGCATCTGTATTGTGGAAATCAACGAGACGGGAGATGCCTACAGGATTGTCTGGGGGTTGGAAAACGGCGGGAGGCCCACCAGTGAATTCCCTACCCATTTTATGAATCATTCGGTGAGAAAACGTGTGACCGGAGGAAGCAACCGTGTCATATATCACGCCCACACTCCATATGTTATTGCACTGACATATGTGCTGCCTTTGAAGGCAGAAGTGTTTACAAGAATGCTCTGGAAAAGTGCCACCGAATGTTGTGTGGTATTTCCCGGAGGGGTCGGCGTAGTGCCCTGGATGGTACCGGGTGGATCGGAGATTGCAAGGGCCACCTGTGTGCTCATGGAAAAGTATGATGCCGCCATCTGGGCTTTCCACGGATTATTTGTGTCCGGACCGGATTTTGATACGGCTTTCGGCCTTATGCACACCATTGAAAAGGCAGCGCAGATTGCCTCTATTGCCCTGGCTGCCACAGGAGGGAAACCGCTCAGACAGGTAATTACGGATGATAATCTGCGGGATATCGGGAAAGAATTCGGCGTGACCTTGAATGAAGAAATCTTAGATTTCAAGTCCGATGATGAAATGTACTGCTGAAACATGCCGTAAAATCTGAAAAACCTATATTGTCAAATGAAATAATCAGACACAATCAACTGCCGGGGAAAACGGACTTCTGCCGTCAGTTCCAAAGCTGCGGATACCTCTCCGATATGTTCTCTGCCATGGCTGTCACTGGACAGAATGACAGGACAGGAGAGAGCTTCACAGACCTGGAGCAGACGGACGGAATTTTCCCGGCAGTTTCTGCGATAGCTGCCTGGCAGCAGGGATACATTGTTTAATTCCGGAATCACTTTGCAGGAAAGGGCTCCTGCAATCAGCTCCCGGTAATCTACAGGAAACCGGGAATCATCACAGTGCCCAATGATTTTTACGTTGGGATGGCGCATGGCGCGGAGGTAGGCCCTTGTATTTTCGGCGGCGGAACCAGAAGAATAAATGGGATGATGCATGCTGATAATACAGTAATCCAGATTCTGCAGAATGTCGTCCGGGATATCCAGACGGCCCTCGGAATCCAGAATATTGGCTTCGACGCCGTATCTGAGGCTGACGCCGAAACGGGTGCGTTCACAAAGGGCCAGCCCGCGAAAATAGGAAAGCCCGGCGCTTCCCACGCTGGCAGGTCCGTGATCGCTGATGCCCAGCACTTCCATCCGCCGCTTCGCGGCTTCTTTTGCCAGGTCCGTGATTCTATCAAGTGTGCCGTGGCCGCTGGCACAGGTGTGGGTATGCAGGTCTGTTGCCTTATAGGTCAATTTTGTATTAGTCTGAATTGCATTCTGAAGGGTATCCATAATGTGCTCCTGTCATTATACGAATATCAGTGTTATTCGCTCCAGTAAGAATTAAAGCTGTACTTTCGTGAGAAGGGCTTCCTGCAGCACCTGAGAAAAGTTAATACCTTTAGCAATGGCAGCTTCATTCAACCATTCCGGAATACTCAGAGTCTTTTTCACTGCACGGGAATTTGTACGCTTTTTATAAGCGAGCATATCAAATTCGATTGCAACAAGGAAGGAATCCGGTTCAGGAGTAATGGTGGTTGGATCAGAAGCGTCTGGAAACGGCAGGTTTTCTTGTTCAAAGCCAGTCAATGACAGACCGAGAGCTTCAATGGCCATTTCATAGGACTGTTCCATATTGTCACCCTGTGTAAGGCATTCAGGTATATCAGGAAAAGATACCCAGAAACCGCCTTCTTCAGCTTTGTGAAATAGTGCAGGATAAAATAATTTATTCATAAAAAAATGGAAGCAAAGGGGCTCGAACCCTTGACCTCCCGCTAGTCAGGCGAGCG
>CAQUWW010000094.1 GCA_948896875.1 uncultured Acetatifactor sp.
CCCTTTCTCTTGTCTGCAACGCTGCCCTCTACTTCTTCGCCGATCCGATTTCGGTGGCCCTGCTGCAGGAATCACGCACCGCTTCCATGTTGCGCATTCTCTCTTTTTCCATCCCCTTCAGTGCGGTGCATTCCTGCATCAACGGATATTTTTATGGTATAAAAAAAGCCGGAATTCCGGCAGGTGCACAGCTTCTGGAACAGGTGGCCAGGGTTGGCTGTGTGTACATCATCTCAGGCTGGTGCCTTTCCAACGGCATGGCGCTCTCTATTGATGTGGCCGTTCTGGGACTGACCATAGGCGAATTTCTCTCCATGTTAATGACCATCGCCGCCATCCGTTCCTGTGGCTCGGACGGGCATCGCCAAACAGAATTTCCTTTATACGGCAAATTGCTCTCCATGGCGCTTCCACTGACCGCAAATCGGATCGTGCTGAATCTCCTGCAAAGCATTGAATCCGTCTCTATCCCTGCCCAGTTGAGGAATTACGGTTATGACACGGTCACATCCCTGAGCGTATACGGTGTGTTTACCGGTATGGCCATGCCCTTCATCTTCTTCCCAAATGCTCTGACCAGCTCTGTGGCCGTGCTTCTTCTGCCCATCATATCGGAAAATTATGCTCTGGGAAATATGGAGGCCGTAAAAAAAGCCACCATACGAACCGTAAAATATTGCGGTCTGATGGGGCTTTGTTGTATGGGCGGCTTCGTCCTGTTGGGCAGATGGGCCGGCACCGCGCTTTTTAACAGTCCTCTGGCAGGCTATTTTATCACCACTCTTGGTTTTATCTGTCCCTTTCTCTATCTGGACACGACTCTGTCCAGCATTCTGCAGGGGCTGGGGCTGGCGGCGCATATCTTTGTCATCAATGTGTTATGCCTGCTGATTCGTCTGGGCTTTGTCTTCCTGGCCGTTCCGCGTTTCGGTATCAGCGGCTATCTCTGGGGACTTCTTGTCAGTCAGCTGACGCTGGGAATTCTCTACCTGGGGTGCCTGAGCCATTTTCTGAAAAAGCCCCGCAAAACTACTCCAGCATCTTCTTCAGCTCATCCACAAAAGTGTTGACATCCTTAAACTCTCTGTATACGGATGCAAACCTCACATAAGCCACGGCGTCCAGATCCTTCAGTTTGTTCATCAACAGCTCACCGATCACCTGACTGGAAATTTCTTTGTCCTCCCTGTTGAAGATCTCATTCTCCACTTCATCTACCAGCATGGTGATCTGCTGTGCGCTTACCGGCCTTTTATGGCAGGCCCGAAGCAGACCGCCCTCTATCTTGGACCGGTCATACGTCTCCCTGTTCTCATCCTTCTTGATGATAATCAGCGGAATCGTATCTATCTTCTCATAAGTGGTAAAGCGTTTCCCGCATTCGTCACAGATTCGACGACGACGGATGGAATTGTTGTCTTCCGTCGGTCTCGAATCGATTACTCTTGTATTCTCATGACTGCAAAAAGGACATTTCATAGGCTTCCCTCTCCGTATCCATGCTGATCCGTAATCCAAATTATCATTACCCGTATCTATCTTTAACGTAACATATTCAGCAATGAATGTCAACGAGAATAATATCCGGGCCTATCTGCCTGATATCTTTGAATGGAATGACAATATTGGGCTCACAGTTTAAAAATCCCAGCAGTTTGTTGCATCCCGGCACCATAATTTTACAGATACAGCCGCTGCAGGGATCAAATTCCAGATCACATACCCGTCCAAGCTTTCTGCAGTCCTTTATATTGATGACATCCTTACATTTTAATTCCGAATAGAGCATATCAAATTACTCCTCTTTCCACATATTTACTATTAGAAATATGCTTCTTTGGTATAAATGAGTACACAAAATAAAAATTCTCCTGAAAGAATATTTTTCATCTTCAGGCACATACTACCTCTATAGCAACAACCGCGCGGTATCCGTGCAGAAATGAGGATGGAAATGACACAGGGAAAAGTGGAAATATGCGGAGTCAATACCTCAAAACTACCGCTGTTGAAATCAGAAGAAAAGGAAGCGCTTTTTCAGCAGATTGAAGCAGGCGATGAAAAGGCAAGAGAAGCTTATATTGAAGGCAATCTTCGTCTGGTTTTAAGTGTGATTAAACGCTTTTCCTCCAGCAACGAAAATGTGGACGATTTGTTCCAGATTGGCTGTATCGGCCTCATCAAGGCAATTGATAATTTCGATACTTCACTGAACGTGAAGTTTTCCACCTACGCCGTCCCAATGATCATCGGTGAAATCCGGCGTTTCTTAAGGGACAACAGCTCCATGCGCGTATCCCGCTCCCTGAAAGATACCGCTTACAAAGCGATCTATGCAAAGGATGCCCTGACCAGGAAAAACCTGAAAGAGCCTTCTATGGAGGAAATTGCCTCGGAAATCGGTATCTCCAAAGAAGATATCGCCTATGCGCTGGACGCCATCCAGAATCCTTTAAGTCTTTATGAGCCCATCGTTACAGACGGGGGTGACACTCTCTATGTCATGGACCAGATCAGCGATAAAAAAAATAAGGAAGAGACCTGGGTGGAACATCTCTCCCTGAGCGAGGCTATGAAACGCCTGAATTCCAGAGAACACGAAATCATTTCTCTGCGTTTTTTCGAGGGGAAAACCCAGATGGAAGTAGCCGAAAGTATCGGCATTTCTCAGGCACAGGTCTCCCGGCTGGAAAAAAATGCCCTGCGTTCCATGCGCGCCTATCTCACCGCATAGCAGTTTATCCTAGTGTTTCTTCCTGCAAGAAAACAGCCAGAAAAGAATCCCTCCGATCACTGCGCCCAACGTATTGGTCAAAATATCGTCAATCTGAAAATATCCCCTCTGGGTAACCAGCTGAAGAAATTCGATGCACAAACTGGTGGCAGCCCCAAGCAACGCACACACCCAGAGACGTTTCAGCCTGGTAAATGCCCATGGCCCCAATATTCCATATGGAATAAATAAAAGCACATTTTCTACCACAAAGGCATTGTTTCTGTCATTGATCCCCCATGTGGAGAACAATTGCAGATCCATGCCCCTTCCGCCCCCGCTGCCGCTTTCTCTGGACAAAAAGGTAATCATCAGCATCACAGAAAGATAGCTGCCGAAAACCGCTGCCGGCAGAATGGCAGACGGTCCTTTACCCACATGCTTTCTGGCCCTGTCCATTGTCCAAAAAAGAGTAACAAAAACAAGCACTCCCATAGCCAGGCCAAAAGGAAGAAAGCGTGTCATGGACATCATGTCCCTATATATATATTTCAACATATTATTTTCTCCGCAGAAACTCACGAGCGCCCGACCGCCGCATTGCCTTCCCCGGTCAGACCTTTTTCAATTACTGGTAACTATCCCAGCCTTCCCCCGCATGCTCCCATTTATCCTTCTGTGTCAAAAGTCTGCTGTTCATCCATGCGACGGCCTCTGTCACGCCCTCCTCCGCAAATGGAAATTCGGCAGTTTCCTTTTTCTCCTCTGGTGTCTTATAAAAGTTAAAGGGGTCCGGCCAGATTGTACAGCGCAGTTTTTTCCCTGAATCCTCGTCGCTGACGCCTTCCAGGCGATAACGCATTCCCTGATGGCACCCTGTAAATTCTGTCTTCTTCAGATATTCCATCGACAGTATATCATTTCGTTGAATCACGTCTATCCCTCTTTGGGCAGAGTTCTGAAAAATCTGCCTCTGCCCTCATTGCACATTCCTATTATACCCCACTTTTTTCTTTTTGCATAGTTAAATATTGTTACTCATTTCCTTTTTCAGCTGACGCATGATTTTCTTTTCAAGTCTGGATATGTAGGATTGTGATATTCCCAGCATGGAAGCCACTTCTTTCTGTGTCATCTCTTCTCCGTCTCTCGTCCCCAGGCCGAAACGCAGTTTGATGATCTTCTTTTCCCTCTCGGAAAGTTTGCTGATAGCCCCCAGAAGGAGCTTGCGTTCCGCTTCATTTTCCATATCACGGTAAATGACGTCTTCGTCCGTACCCAGGATATCTGAGAGAAGCAATTCATTTCCGTCCCAGTCTACATTCAGCGGTTCATCGATAGAAACTTCCAGTTTTGTCTTATTATTTCTGCGTAGGTACATCAATATCTCGTTTTCAATACACCTGGACGCATAGGTTGCCAGTTTGATATTTTTATCGGGTTTAAAGGTATTGATGGACTTAATCAATCCGATGGTTCCTATGGAAATCAGATCTTCCACCCCAACTCCGGTATTGTCAAACTTTTTGGCTATGTACACCACCAGCCGAAGATTATGCTCGATCAGAATTGCCTTCGCTTCATCGTCATATTCTGTCCCCAAATCGCTGATTACCTGGCTTTCTTTCTCTACTTCCAGTGGCGGCGGCAAAACTTCGGCCCCTCCAATATAATGAATTTCTCCCTTTTTATGCAGGAAAAGATTATCCCTGCGAATCATTTTAAACTGCATCTTACCCGGTAGCATTACCTTCAGAATCATTGCGCCTCTCAATCTGCCGCTTTCACGGCTCCCTTTTTTGACTTTTGTCTAAAAGTCCGGGATTTATAATAATTTCCACGGATTCTGCCCCCGCATCTGACGCCTGAGAAATCTCCTCATCGCTGACAGCTATGTACACATCCTCAAACTCCAGCCGAATGCCATCCATCTCCAGCTTTAAGACGGGAAGCAGATAGCCCGGCATGATTCCTTTTTTTCTTCCAATACTGTGATAGGGAATTACCCTGAATCCTTCCGTATCTTCTCCCCAAAGTCTATCAAACAGCGCCTTCCCCACCACACAGACAGGCTTACCGCTGATAGGCTCAATCAGACTGTTTCCCGAATCAATCAGGCCCGCTGCCGTGATCTGACGTCCCTCTCTGCACAGGGTTGCTCTGCATAAGCCGTTTTTCGTCTTAAGTCCGAATCGAAATCTGTACAGCATCAGAAATCCAATCGCACCGGCTCCAAGTATTCCTATGCTTCCGGTTAAAATTTTTCTGGCCGGCCGGAACCTTCTGATCAGAAAAAGCAAAATTCCTCCCATTCCAAAGGAATAGAAAAGTAGTTTCTCAAGCAGTTTCAGAAACATTCTCAGGCCCCTGACAGGAAATGTGACACAGAGCATTGCCACTGTCCCGATGAGTGCTCCGACTCCCAGTTTCAAAGCACCGGGAGCTGCCCAGAGAAAGGGCAGAAGATATCCGAATGCCCCCACCGCCGCTCCTGCCGTCAGTCTTCCCGGCGTGGCTCTGCGTACAGTACTTCGGTCCACCAATATTAAAAGATACGGATTCATCACAAAATTGATGAAAAACAAACTGTCAACATACAGCTCATAATGCATTGGTCTCATCCTTTTCATAATTATTATAAAGGGGTTGAATTCCAGATTTTGTCAAACAAAGGGAAAAAACCTTAAGAATTTTTCGACAAAAACAGCCGGGCGCTTTAACCCGGCTGTTTTCAGAGCTTTATCTTTTTGGTCTATCTGCTCTCCAATCTATTTTCTCTGGAGAAAATCAGGTCTTTTCCACTACGGAACTGCGAATATCCACAGGCTTCTGAATTCCCTGAGTATTGTCTGTCTGAGAGGTCGCGGACACGGAGGGCTGTACATTCAGATTCTTCAGTGAATTAGAAGTCATATGAGAACCGGACTGCCTGTAGGAAGACATGCCTGTCCCAAATCTGGACTGCTGCTGACTGTTCAACGCCGCATCCTCCAAACCCGTTGCAATCACCGTCACCGTACAACAATCCGTCTTGGATTCGTCATACATTGCGCCGAAAATAATATTGACATCCTCTCCCGTGAGACTCTGCACATAATCTGCGGCATCGCTGGCATCCGGCAGAGAAATATCACCTGACACATTGAGAATGACATCCGTAGCGCCATTGATGGTAGTCTCCAACAGAGGACTCTCCACGGCCATCTTTACTGCCTCCAGGGCCTTGTCATCCCCCTTACCCTCTCCGATACCGATATGTGCAATTCCCTTATCCTTCATAACCGTCTGTATGTCAGCGAAATCCAGATTGATAATGGCCGGCAGATTAATCAAATCAGTAATGCCCTGCACCGCCTGCTGAAGCACCTCATCCGCTTTCTTGAGAGCCTCCGGCATAGTAGTCCGCCTGTCCACAATCTGCAGCAGCTTATCATTGGGAATAACGATCAACGTATCCACATGTTCCTTGATTTTTTCAATTCCGCTCAAAGCGTTTATCATACGTGTCTTCGCCTCAAACCGGAAGGGTTTCGTAATCACACCCACCGTGAGGATACCCATTTCCTTCGCCAGCTTTGCCACCACAGGTGCGGCACCGGTTCCCGTGCCGCCTCCCATGCCACAGGTAACGAACACCATATCGGCGCCTTTCAGCGCGGCGGAAATCTCTTCCGCACTCTCCTCTGCCGCCTTCTCACCAATCTCGGGCTTTGCCCCTGCTCCAAGTCCCTTTGTCAGCTTCTCTCCGATCTGCAGAAGCTTCGGAGCCTTGCAGAGCTGGAGGGCCTGCTTGTCCGTGTTCACTCCAATAAAGTCAACTCCGTCAATCTTCTCATCTACCATTCTATTTACAGCATTATTACCTGCGCCTCCCACACCAACCACGATGATTCTGGCAGCAGATTCAGCATCGTTCGTCTTAATCTCAAGCAAAGGTACATCCTCCTTTTCCTATCACAATCCATAATCCCATCTACTATCATATAATCATTTATCAAAATTATCAACTGTTTTCTAAAAAAATTTACCAGGAAGTGAATAGTCACACTTGTCCGGCTTTATTCTTCCGGTCTAAATGCATACTTCCCGCTTTTCTCATCGTAAGTCTGCATCTGCAGAATCCCGCTTTTTCCTTCCAGTTTCCCAAGAATCTCCGGAAGCACCATAAGCTTGTCTTCCAGTCGTCCGCCTTCATTTCCAAGGGCCACTTTAATCGACCCGAAATATAAAGTAATTTCCCCGGCTCTGTTGAAATAAATTTTGTCCGAAGTCAGATTGTATTTTTGCAGCAGTTTTGTAATATCCAGAATGTTGCTGAAAATCTCCGGATTTTCCACCGGAAGTTTTTCTCCCGTCACCATGTGGTCAAATTCCAGCCCCATGATCTGCGGCACTCCCACAGTCCGCACGCTGGAGCTTTCCACCACGCTTCCGTCCTTATCAAAATAGACATAAGTATCCAGATATTTTACACAGCCTACCAGAGTCTTCTCGTACACAATAATTTTAATCGTGTCCGGCGAAAGAATATCCACATCCATGACATCCACAAAAGGAACTCCCTCTATCCCCTTGTTCTTATACAGAAAAGAAAGATAGAGAGAATTATCCCCCAGCGGGCCGTCCATCACAATACTTTTTATCTCTTCTTCCGTATAATGGACATTTCCTTCCACATAAACTGTTTTTATAGTATAGTTGATTTTGATATACATAGCCGCCCCGCCGAGCAGTATCAGCAGCAGACAGATGACCAAAATCCCCACATGCACTCTTTTGCTTTTAAACACTTGTCACACGCGCTCCTAATTCTCTGAAGTCTCTGCAGATATTTTCATATCCGCGGTAGATATAAGGGCAGCCTTTTACAATCGTCTCTCCCTCTGCCATCAGGCCGGCGATCACCAGCGCCGCCCCGCCGCGAAGTTCCCTGGCCTCCAGGCAGGCGCCATGAAGACGCTCCACTCCTTTGACTGTCACACTGCAGCAGTCATTCCGCTCAATACATGCACCCATTTTTTCCAAGTCCTCCACAATACGGAACCGATTCTCAAAAATGGTTTCTTTAATAGAAGTGCAGCCACAGCCTCGAACCTCTGCCGCCAACACCACAGATTGCAGGTCCGTTGGAAATCCAGGATAGGGTTCTGTCGAAATACTGACCGGTTTTGGACGTTCCGGAGCCTGTACATAGATTCCTTCCTCCGAACAACACACATGACCACCCATTTTCCTTGCCACTTCCAGGACGGCTGCCATCTCCTCTTCCGGAGCGCACTCCAGAAGCACGTTTCCTCCTGTACCCATGCAGCCAAAAAGATATGTCCCCGCCACGATTCTGTCCGCAGGTATGGCAAACTCAGACCCATGCAGTCTTCTGCCGCCGTGGACAATCAGCCTTCCGCTTCCTGCTCCTTCAATAAATGCTCCACAGCTCTGAAGATAACGGCACAAGGTCAGGATCTCCGGTTCCAGCGCAGCACCTTCCAGAATGGTATCTCCTTCTGCAGCGACAGCTGCCAGAATAATATTCTCCGTAGCCCCCACCGAGGGAAACGGCAGACGAATGCATGCACCATGAAGTCTGGAAGCTACGGCCCGCAGCCTGCCTCCGCTTTCCGTAAATTCCACCCCCATCTTTCGCAGCGCAGACAAGTGCAGATCGATAGGCCTCTTTCCGATCACACATCCTCCCGGGTATTCCATGGTAAGCTCTCCGCATCTGCCAAGCAGTGCTCCCAGCAGACACAATGAAGAACGCATTCCTGTCACTGCTTCCCGGCACATCTCTCCTTTTTGTACATGGGTGGAATCAACCACAATGCCCGTCTCCAGCCAGCGTACGCAGCAGCCCAGACCCTTTAGCAAATTGATCATTGCGTATACATCCGCTATCCTGGGACAATTTCTGATAAATGAGTTGTCCCTAACGAGCAATGTGGCGGCAAGAATGGGCAGCGCAGCATTTTTAGAGCCATGTATCCGAACCTTTCCCTGCAGGGCAACCCCGCCCTGAATACGAATAGAATCCATAAAGCACCATCCGGCTTTCCTTTTATTGAACTATTCTATCGTATGAGAAAAAAGAGGCTTTCGTACCTTGTCCAACTGTACTTCCTGCTCCGCAGGCCCGCGATGCTCCACGGCGCCACTGTCCTATTCCTTCCGTCTATAATTCTTTCAGTTGTATTCTCCTGGCCACGCTTAAAACCAGCCCGATCTCCACCAGCAGGAACATAACCGAAGAGCCTCCGTAACTGATAAACGGTAAAGAGATTCCCGTATTTGGAATGGTATTGGTCACTACGGCAATATTCAGAATGGACTGCACTGCGATATGTCCCATAACTCCCACCACCAGCATGGCGCCGAACAAGTCCGGCGCATTGTTTGCTATCACCATCATACGCCATAAAAGCATAATAAACATGACAATGATTGCCACGGCCCCAAACAGTCCCAACTCTTCACAGATGATGGAAAAGATCATGTCGTTTTGAGACTCGGGAATAAAGCTCAGCTTCTGGATACTCTGTCCCAGACCTCTTCCCCAGATGCCCCCGCTTCCTATGGCATACAGACCCTGCAATGTCTGAAAGCCCGTATCCATGGAATCACTCTCCGGATCCAGCCACGCCAGAATACGGCCGAAGCGGAAATTCTCCGGATCGCCGTCGGCCGCGGCAGACACCGCCAGAAAGACAGCCAGGGCCGCCACCGCAATAACCAGCAGGGCCATAATGATAAATTTCTTGTAATCGGGGCTGGCCACAAATACCATCAATACCGCAATGGCCAGAATGATGATGGCAGAGCTTAAATTACTGGTAATGAGATAAACCTCCAACGCAACGGGAAGAGGCAATGCCACCATGACAATAAACCCTTTCATGGTACGGACAGCCTTTCCTATCTTACAGACCATCACTGCCAGAAAAAGGATCAGACACAGCTTTGCCACCTCGGCCGGCTGCAGATTCAGACCGATGCCGGGAATCTTGATCCATCGTGTGGCTCCGTGGGACGCCACGCCCAGTGGTGTCTTCACCAAAGGCACGATGGCCATTGACAATAGATACCCCAGCAGCGCAAACCGTTCCCAAAAATGATAAGGAATATTGGCTACCACGATCATCATGACCAGTCCTATGATAATAGCCGTCAGCTGCTTCTTCAGATAATAGGCCGCGTCCTCGAAAGTCTGAAACGCTGTGTAAGAGCTGGCCGAGTAAATCATGACAAGCCCGAATCCCAGAAGAAACAACACGATAAACAAAAGGCTGTAGTCAAAAAAATATTCGGACTGCTCCTTTTTCTTTCTCTTCGTTTTTCCCCGTACAGCTATATGCGTCCCCACTTTTCTTAATCCAGTCCTCTCACATATTCTTTAAAAAGATTCCCCCGTACCTCATAATTGGGAAACATTCCCCAGCTGGCACAGGCAGGGGACAGCAGCACGGCATCCCCCTCCTGAGCCAGGGATGTGCTAAGCTTCAGGCATTCCTCGTATGTATCGGCAAAATGAATTTTGTCGAATCCATGTCTTCTTGCACATTCCGCTATTTTATCCCTTGTCTGGCCGATAAGCACAAGCCATTTCACCTTCCCGTCGAAGCTCTCAATCCATTCGTCATATTCACTGTCTTTGTCATAGCCTCCCCCGATCAGGACAGTGGGTTTGGTCATGGCCCGAATTCCCTGGATAGCGGCATCCGGATTGGTTCCTTTAGAGTCATTATAGTAATCTACTCCGCCTTTGGAGGCCACAAACTCAATCCGATGCTCCACCGCGTGAAATTCTCTGATCACAGTCAGAATGGTCTCCTCAGGTACGCCCATTCCCTCGGCAATGGCAATGGCTGCCATCACATTTTCCACATTGCACAACCCCACAAGGTTCATGTCTTCATGGATATCCAGCAGTTGTGTCTCCTGCCCCTCCACAGCTTTTATCACCTTGTCACCCTTCAGATAATAGCCGTTTTCCAGCTTTTCCGTGGAGGAGAAGAATACCACTTTTGCAGGACATCTCTCCGCAAATTTTCTGGTATATGTATTGTCATAATTCAGAACACAAATTTCTTTTTTGGTCTGATTCCTCGTGATATTTTCCTTTGCCGCCACATAGGCTTCCATGGTATGATGCCGGTTTAGATGATCCGGGGTAATGTTCAGAATCGCCGACACCGCGGGGTGAAAATCCCGGATAGTCTCCAGCTGAAAAGAGCTGATCTCCCCCACTGTCACAGTATCCGGTCCGGTTTTCAGGCATTCTGACGTATATGGATTGCCGATATTGCCCACCACGAAAGTATTCTCTTCTCCCACATGGGCTTTCATGATTTCTCCTACAAGTGTGGTGGTTGTGGTTTTCCCGTTGGTCCCGGTGATTGCCGCCACCCGGCCCTTCTCCTCCGGAAATCCCAGCTCGATCTCCCCGATGACCACAGCCCCATTCTCCTTTAAGGCCTTCACCAGAGGAATATCCACCGGCACACCCGGACTGAGCACTACTGTCTCCGTCTCCTTACCAATCTGTTCCGGCAATTCTCCTGCCACACACATTACCTTGCTCTGCTCTGGAAGCAATGTCCGCATTTTCTCTTCCGTCAGCTTCTCGTTGCTGTCATACAGCACCACTTCCGCTCCCATATGTTCCAATAGTCCCGCGGAACCGATCCCGCTGATGCCGGAACCGATTACCAGACACT
>CAQUWW010000095.1:0-332 GCA_948896875.1 uncultured Acetatifactor sp.
ACAATCTTTGCCGCTGCTAACAGCGTTCTCTTGTCTTTGGACTCCGGTAATACAATTGTTTTCCTGTCAAGTTTGGCTCTCTCCTTAATCTTGTCAATATATGACATTTTCCTTCTCCTTTCCAGCGTTTCTCCGCTTTCCCCATGTTCGTTCCCAATACAAAATAATATTTTTTACTTAACAAACTGTATTATCCATATTATACTAAAAATGGAAATAATAAACAAGGACAAATATGCGATTAATTGTATATTTTCAAATACACGGTATTTTTTCAGGGCATGATAATGCTGATTTTTTCTGAATGTAAACGCTTTCCTTTTGTGTTATTT
>CAQUWW010000095.1:358-6435 GCA_948896875.1 uncultured Acetatifactor sp.
CAGCGCAGAAAGTTGAGGTTTTTATGACAGTAAATGGAATTGTCGCGGAATACAATCCTTTTCACAACGGCCACAAATACCAGCTGGAAGAATCCGGACGTCTCACCGGCGCCGATTATACGGTGGTGGTTATGAGCGGTAATTTTGTCCAACGCGGCGTTCCCGCTCTGCTGGACAAGCATACCAGGGCGGAAATGGCTCTACGGTGCGGTGCGGACCTGGTTTTGGAGCTTCCCGCTCTGTATGCCACAGCCAGCGCCGAATACTTTGCGGCAGGCGCAGTCGCCCTTTTGGACAGCCTGGGCGTTGTCACCCATCTCTGTTTCGGCAGCGAATGTGGCGAGACAGAGCCTCTTTTCCAGATTGCCCGCTGTCTGTCTCAGGAACCGGAAGCCTACCGTATCGTACTGAGGCAATGTCTAAAACAGGGGCTCCCCTACCCCAATGCCAGAGAACGTGCGCTGGCAGCGATTCATGCGCCGGTCTCTCTTCTCGGCTCTCCCAACAATATCCTTGGAGTCGAGTATATCCGCGCTCTGCAAAACCGCGGCAGCAAAATTCTTCCCGTGACGATAAAACGGCAGGGAGCGGATTATCACGAGGAAAGTCTTTGCACAGTTCGGACCGACGCCCGGGGAGAAGCTTCCGGACCGGAAAATATTCCTGCCCCTCCCCAACTCAGCTCCGCTCTCGCCATCCGCCGGGCTCTGTATCGGGGGGAGGAACCCGACCTGCTTTTCCCTCATATGCCACAGGAGGTTCTGTCGCTCCTTCAGAGCCGTCTCCAGGAAGGCAGAATTGTCCGCCCCAATGATTTTTCTTCTGCCTTATACTATAAGATGCTTCTGGAAAGAGAGTCCGGTTATGAGAAATATCTGGATGTATCGTCAGACCTTTCAGACCGTATTCGGAACAGGCTGGATGCTTTCACTGACTTTGAGTCATTCTGTCATCTGCTGAAATCAAAGGAACTGACTTATACCAGAATCAGCAGATGCCTGCTGCACATTCTTCTACAGATAGAACAGTCCCGGATGGAAGCGGCCAAGGCCATAGACTATGCACCCTATGCCAGAGTGCTGGGATTTCGAAAGGCAGCCGCCCCTTTGCTGGATGCCATCAATACCGTTTCCTCCATCCCTCTGGTGACAAAGCCGGCACAGGCACAGAAATCTCTTCCTGCCGATGCCGTCACGCTTCTCAGGCAGGATATCCTGGTCAGTGCCATCTATCAAAGCACAATCGCCACCCGTACAGGACGGGCGGCGATAAATGAATATACCATACCGATGGTTATCTTATGAACACACCGACAGTGCTTAGTTTTTAAAGCTGTGAATCGGCGCCGGGATTCTGCCCTTCCGGCTGATGAAGGCTTCACAGGAAAAGGAATTGACGGGCATAATCGGCGCATGCCCCAACAGACCGCCGAACTCCACGGTCTCTCCTACGCCCTTGCCGATGACCGGAATGACGCGAACGGCCGTGGTCTTCTGATTTACCATGCCGATTGCCATCTCATCCGCAATGATGCCTGAGATGGTGGAGGCCTTCGTATCGCCCGGGATGGCGATCATATCCAGTCCCACGGAACAGACACAGGTCATGGCTTCCAGCTTTTCCAGCGTCAGCGCTCCGGCCTGCACCGCATTGATCATTCCCTGGTCTTCGCTGACAGGAATAAAAGCACCGCTTAAACCGCCCACATAGGAAGAGGCCATCACCCCTCCCTTTTTCACCTGATCATTTAACAGCGCCAGCGCCGCCGTAGTCCCGGGAGCCCCGGCATATTCCAAACCAATCTCGCAAAGGATATCGGCCACACTGTCTCCGATGGCAGGGGTTGGCGCAAGTGACAGGTCCACGATGCCAAAGGGAACTTGCAACATTGCCGAAGCCTCCTGTGCCACAAGCTGTCCCACGCGAGTCACTTTAAATGCCGTCTTCTTGATGGTTTCACACAGTACCTCAAAGCTTTCTCCCCGAACCTTCTCCAGGGCCGTTTTCACCACTCCCGGACCGCTGACACCTACGTTGATAATCTTGTCCGCCTCTGTGACACCGTGAAACGCACCGGCCATAAAGGGATTGTCGTCAGGGGCATTACAGAATACAACCAGCTTCGCACAGCCAAGTGAATCATTTTCTCTGGTATACTCTGCCGTAGACAGGATCATTTCCCCCATAAGCCGCACCGCATCCATATTGATACCGGTTCTGGTGGATCCAAGATTGACAGAGCTGCACACTCTCTCCGTACGGGAGAGTGCAAGTGGAATCGAGCGAATCAGCAATTCATCCGCCGGTGTCATACCCTTGCTCACCAGAGCAGAATAGCCGCCGATAAAATTCACGCCCACCTCCCGGGCCACTCTGTCCAGCGTCTGTGCCACGGATGCAAAATCCTCCGCCGATTTACATGCCGCACCGCCGATCAATGCGATGGGCGTCACGGATATCCGCTTGTTGACGATAGGAATGCCAAACTCTCTGGATATCTCCTCCCCCGTTTTCACCAGATCCTTCGCAGCTTCATATATTTTATGGTATATTTTGTCCTTCAGCTTATCCAGGTCGGAATCAATACAGTCCAGAAGGCTGATTCCCAGCGTAATTGTCCGGACATCCAGATTCTCCTCCGAAATCATTTTGTTGGTCTCGGTCACTTCATACAAATTTATCATAGATACTCCTTTGGCTTATGTGCCGGTATTTCTTTCAGATTCTGTGCATCTTATCAAAAATTTCTTCCTTCTGGCACTTGATCACCACGCCGATTTCTTCGCCTAATGACGCCAGCTCGTCGGCCATGTCTCCAAACTGCTTCTTCATGCCCACCGTATCTACAATCATCATCATATTAAAATATCCCTGCACAATCGTCTGGGAAATATCCAGAATATTGATTCCATTCTCCGCCAGATAGGTACAGACCTTTGCAATGATTCCCACAGTATCTCTGCCCACCACAGTAATAATCGTTCTTTTCATATTCGCCATCCTTCCCTTGTCTCACTTCTGTCCGTTCGCGCCCGCTTCCCGCAAATCCATCATTTTATTTGATATGTACCACCGGGCTTATCTCACTGCGTCTCGCCACCTGAATATCAAAGTCCCCTGCCGTATAGGGATTATCTCCCATCGTGATCTCCATACGCACCGACTCAAAGGCAAGCTCCGGCAGATTGTTCTCCTTGCTGAGATGCCCCAGAACCACCGTCTGCAGATTATCATGCACAATTCGGCTTAAAAGTCTTCCCGCATTTTCATTGGACAGATGTCCTCTTTCCCCCAGAATCCTCTGCTTCAAATAATAGGGGTAAGGTCCTACCTGCAGCATGTTCACGTCATGATTCGCCTCCAACAACAGCGCGTCCATCCCTTTCAGACATTCCACCGTATACTCATTATAGACTCCCAGATCCGTGCACACCCCCACCTTTTTACTGCCATAGGCAATCCGGTAAGCCACAGGCTGCGCCGCATCGTGGGATATCCGCATGGGATTTACAGTCAAATCCTTTATGGTAAACTTTCTGTCTTCCCGGATGGGCTGGAACAGGGATTCCTCCAGACTGCCAAGCCCTTCACAATTCATGATGGCTTTGATGGTGCCCTCCGTGGCATAGACCGGTATGCCGAATTTCCTGGAGACTACGCCCAGTCCCTGTATATGATCCGCATGTTCATGTGTAATCAATATTCCATCTATATCTTTTCCTGTAAGCCCCAGCTCCTTCAAGCCTTTCTCTATCCGTTTCCCGCTGATGCCCACATCCACAAGCAGGTGAGCCGTCTCCGACCCTACATAAATACAGTTTCCGCTGCTTCCGCTTGCTATACTGCACAATCTCATTTTCTATACTCTCTTCCGTGTTCTCTTGTTCGGTCAGGCGTTCTCTCGCCCGTCTTGTCTCCACTGCAAATCTCAGACATCCTTCCCATTGGCAGTTTCCTTATATGCCAGTTCTGTCAACCGCCTGTCGATCTGCCGACAGCTTTCCTGAAAATCCCCGCCGTTGTCTATCACCAAACTGCAGCCGGCCCGAAAAGCCTCCTCCGTCAGCTGCTTTGCAAAGATCTGGGATATCTTCTCATCGCTGTAACCTCTGGATTCCCGCAGACGCCTCCGTCTGGTCTCCTCATTCGCATAAATATACCACATTTCATCCACCAATGCAAGATATCCGCACTCAATCAGCAGCGCCGCCTCCACAAAGAAAAAATCCGTTTCCCCCGCTTTTCTCGCCGCCTGCAAGCGCTCCAGCAGGAACTCTTTCACCGCCGGATGAATGATGGCATTCACCTGCTCCAGAAGAGCCGGGCTTGAAAAGATTCGTTCCGCCATTTTCCCCCTGTCAATCTGTCCGTCCTGGTCTGTCACCTCAGCCCCCAGCAGCTTCACAAGTTCCCTGTAGGCAAAAGTACCCGGTTCCTTTACCAGATGTGCCACCTCATCCGCCAGATAGATCTCACAAGAATACTGCTTTTTTATATACTTCAATACTTCTGATTTGCCGGCTCCGATACCGCCTGTAATACCTATAAAATACATTTTCCGCCCCCGCGGTTCAGACTTCGCCATCCCCATATCCCGCTATTTTGCTTCATACCAATTCTCCCCCACATGCAGGTCTATCTCCAAAGTCACGGCCAGATCAGCCGCCTCCTTCATTTTCTCGGTAAGAATCTGCCGCACCTGTGCTTCCTCCTCCCGGTAGGTCTCGATGACCAGCTCATCGTGAACCTGCAAAATCAGCCTGGACTTCAGTCCCTGCTCTCGCAGCGCATTCCACACACGGATCATGGCAATCTTGATCACGTCCGCCGCCGTCCCCTGTATGGGAGAGTTCATTGCCACACGTTCTCCAAAGGAGCGCTGCATGAAATTCGAAGAAGAAAGCTCCGGAATGGGCCTCCTCCTGCCGAACATAGTAGTAATATATCCGTTCTTTTTCGCATCATTGACCAACCTGTCCAGGAATTCCTTCACGCCGGGATAGGTGGCAAAATACTGCTCGATATACTCCGCCGCCTCCTTCTTGCTGATACTGAGATCCTGGCTCAGTCCGAAAGAGCTGATACCGTACACAATTCCGAAGTTTACCGCCTTTGCATTTCTTCTCTGCAGATCTGTCACTTCTTCGAAAGGTGTGTGAAACACCTTCGCCGCCGTAATCCGATGAATATCCTGATCCATATGATAGGCTTCTATCAGCTGTTCGTCCCCTGACATATGGGCAAGCACCCGCAGCTCAATCTGAGAATAATCCGCATCCACGAACACACAGCCTTCTCTGGGCACAAATACCTTTCTGATTCGTCTGCCCAGTTCCATACGCATTGGGATATTCTGCAGATTCGGCTCCGTGGAGCTGATTCGTCCGGTAGCCGTGATGGTCTGATTAAAATTCGTATGAATTCTCCGGTCCTCTTCGATATAGACAGCAAGACCGTCCGCGTAGGTAGACTTCAATTTCGTCAGCTGTCTGTATTCCAGAATGTCCTTCACCACCGGCGCTTCCTCGGAAAGCTTCTCCAGCACATCCGCCGCCGTGGAATATCCTGTCTTGGTCTTCTTCCCTCCGGGAAGCTTCATGGTTTCAAACAAAACCTCTCCCAGCTGCTTCGGAGAATTGATGTTAAATTCCACACCGGCCTGCCTGTGAATGGATTTCTCCAGTTCCTCTATCCTTGCCACCAGCGCGTCGCCGTAAGACTTCAGCTCCTCTCTGCGCACTTCCACGCCTTCCCTCTCCATGTCATAGAGTACCAAAGACAGCGGCATTTCCATCTCACGCATCAGCCTGCTCATACCGGCATTCGTCAGCTTTTTCTCAAGCACATCTGCCGCCATAAGCGACACATACGCCCCATAGCAGCAGTATTGTGCATATTGTTCCGGCATGGAGGCCGCCGCTTCCCCAGGCTTCTTCTTACCGAAAGTCTCCGCCCAGCCCGGAATCATCATTTCCAGATGTTCCGACGCAATGGTTTCCAGATCGTAATCATTCTTTAAAGGATTCAGCAGATAAGCGGCAATCAGAATGTCAAAATACCGGTCCGTACTGTCCTGC
>CAQUWW010000095.1:6445-11321 GCA_948896875.1 uncultured Acetatifactor sp.
TGCTTCTTTATATCAAATGCGGCTATGTCCACTCTCCCGGAAAGTTCCTCCAGGGCTTCACAGAGAGCTGCCGTATCGGCATTTTCATCCTGACTGACTTCTTCCAAAAAGGACAGCTGGACATTTTCCCGGACCGGCGCAAGATACACAAAGGTCTCTTCTCCCGTGGAAACCGCCGCTCCCAGCAGCTCCTTCCCCTCCAGCGCCAGAAAAAGCCCGATTCGCTTTCTTTCCCCGCTCTTTTTCAGGCTTTTCAGAAATGCCTTCTGATCCTCCAGCTTCCGGAAAGTCTTCGTCACATCGCCGGTCGTACGTACCTTTCCTGTCTCAAAACGGTTGAGCATATTTTTAAACTCCAGCTGTTTAAACAGCTGATATGCTTCCTGAGTATAGAAATCTTCCGCTTTGGCGGCTTCATAATCAAGTTCCACATCGCTGTCCGTTTTGATGGTCACAAGCGTCTTGCTCAAATCTGCTAGATTCCGGTTCTCTATCAGCGATTCCCGAATGCTCTTCTTTGAGATCTCCTCCACATGGGCATAGATATTTTCAATGGAACCATATTTTACCATCAATTCCGTTGCGGTCTTCTGTCCCACTTTGGGAACTCCCGGCACATTGTCCGAGGTATCCCCCATCAATGCCTTCAGATCGATAAATTGAAGGGGCGTCACCTGATAAGCTGCCTTCACATCCTCCGGATAATAGTCTTCCACCTCGGTCCGGCCCATTTTGGTCTTTGGAATCCTGATCTTGATATGCTCGTCCGCAATCTGAAGCAAATCTCTGTCTCCGGATACCAGCGCCACTTCCATTCCATCGGCGGCCGCCTTCTTCGCAAGCGTTCCCAGAATATCATCTGCCTCCAGCCCCGCCTGCTCCACGATCACAATCCCCATGGCCCGCAGTACATCCTTTAACACTGGTACCTGTTCCCGCAGCTCCTCCGGCATGGGCTTTCTGGTACCCTTGTACGCTTCGTACATCTGATGGCGGAAGGTGGGGGCATGGACGTCAAAAGCCACCCCGAGGAAATCCGGCTTTTCCTCCTCCAGAATTTTAAACATGATATTCAGAAATCCATACACCGCATTGGTATGCAGTCCCTGTGCATTGCTCAGATCCGGCACCCCGTAAAATGCTCTGTGCAGAATGCTGTGTCCGTCTATCAGTACAAGTTTCCTACGATTGTCCATCCCTTGATACCACCTTTATCAGATTCCTTCTTTCCTTTTTCACATTAAAATCCACACAACAATTCCAGCCAGCATGCCTGCCGCCACGATCTCCATGCCGACACCCAGATACTGAAAAATACCGTGGATATGAATCTTTCGTCTTGTTTCTTCCAATCGTTGCCGCAATTCAAACTGCAGGTCAAAAGCGTTTCCGTCCTCCAGCCTCTGAATCCCCTGCATCACCAGAAACTGAATATCCAGTTCTTCCCGGCAGTCCGCGCATTGCTCCATATGCTCATAAAATCTTTTCAGATCAGGATAATCCAGCTTTTTTGCAATAAAATCAGGAATCAGCTTTTCAAATTGCTTACAACTCATTTGCTCTGATTTTCCCCATATATCCAAACTGCCACCTCCCTGTTTCAGTTACACGGCCTCATTCGTCCGTTCCCTGTCTTATATGGATTCCAGCGCCTGAGCGATATCCGCAATCAGATCCTCCTTATCCTCGATGCCGCAGCTGATACGGATTAATTCCCCGGGCACGCCCGCTTCTCTCAGCTGTTCGTCCGTCATCTGTCGATGGGTGCTGGAAGCAGGATTCAGACAGCAGGTTCTTGCATCCGCCACATGAGTCTCAATGGCCGCCATCTTCAGATTCTTCATGAAAATTCCGGCAGCCTCTCTGCCGCCTCTCAGTCCGAAGGAAACCACGCCGCAGCTGCCATTGGGCAGATACTTCCTGGCCAGAGGGTAATACTTATCTCCCGGAAGATCACAATAATTTACATACGCCACCTTTTCATGGCCGGAAAGGAATTCCGCCACGGCCAGCCCGTTCTCACAGTGCCGCTTCATGCGCACATGGAGACTTTCCAGCCCCAGATTCAGGATAAAAGCATTCTGGGGGCTCTGAATGGAACCGAAATCCCGCATCAGCTGAGCTGTACATTTGGTAATGAAAGCCCCTTCCTTTCCGAACTTTTCCGCATAGGTAATCCCATGATAGCTGTCGTCCGGCGTGCAGAGGCCCGGATACTTATCCGCATGGGCCATCCAGTCAAATCTGCCGCTGTCCACAATGGCGCCGCCCACCGCCGCACCGTGCCCGTCCATATATTTTGTGGTGGAATGGGTCACAATATCCGCTCCCCACTCAAAAGGCCTGCAGTTCACAGGTGTGGCAAAGGTATTGTCAATAATCAGAGGCACTCCGTGGGTATGGGCACATCTGGCAAATTTCTCGATATCCAGCACAGTCAGGGCCGGATTTGCAATGGTCTCTCCGAACATGGCTCTTGTATTTTCCCGGAATGCCGCGTTCAGTTCTTCCTCGGAGGCATCAGGGCTCACAAAAGTCACGTCGATCCCCATCTTTTTCATGGTGACGGAGATCAGGTTAAAGGTACCGCCGTAAATGGTACTGGAGGACACAATATGGTCTCCACAGCTGCAGATGTTGAACAATGCATAGAAATTGGCCGCCTGTCCGCTGCTGGTCAGCATAGCGGCAGTACCGCCCTCCAGCTGGGCAATCTTCGCCGCCACATAGTCATTGGTGGGATTCTGCAGCCTGGTATAGAAATACCCGCTGGCCTCCAGGTCAAAAAGCTTTCCCATATCCTCGCTGGTATCATACTTAAAAGTGGTGCTCTGAACAATGGGAATCTGACGGGGTTCTCCGTTTCCCGGTGTGTAACCGCCCTGTACGCAGATACTGTTTATCTTCATTATACTATTCCTCCTGTTTGTAGTTTACGTCATGTGTGTTTGAGACATGTGAATTTCACGGCTGTTTCCATTTTTTGTCAACTTCTTTTCCAGTATACACATTCGTCATGGGAAATTCAACCTTTTCTCATTCTGAAAAGGAAATATTATGGCAGGTTCAGAAGCACTGACACACAGAATTTCCCCTCCCTCTCCCCGGCCTCAAACAGGCCGTCATACCGCAGGGCTATGTTCCTGACGGATTCCAGACCGATGCCTTTACCCCCCCCCGAGCCCCATTTTTGGTGGACAGATAACGATTCTCCCTGTCTCTGATCAGCTTTCCACCGTAAGTATTCTCAATCTGAACAAAAAAGGCATCTGTTTGGGTTCGAAGCCGCACGGAAATCTCCGGCTCCCTGTCCCGGACGCTGCGGCATGCCTCCAGGGCATTTTCCAGCAGATTCCCCAGAAGTACTGACAGGACATCATCCGGAATGCCAATCTGCGCCGGAAGCTGGGCGGATACCGTAAAAGCAATCTCTGCATCCGCCGCCTGCTGCTGGAAATACAGCAGCACAGTATTCACGGCATAATGTCCGCAGAGCTGAATGGGGCTGTTGTCCGGCAGAGATTTTTTATAGCTTTGCAGATACTGATGGAGCCTGTCGTATTCGCCGCTGCTTAACAGATCATCCAGAATGGTGATATGATGGCGGATATCATGCCTGGCCTGGCGGGCATCGTCAATCTGCCTGCTGAGACTCTCATACTGAAGGGTCTGAACAGCCAGCTGATAATTCCGGGAAGCAAGGATCTGGTTCCTCTCCAGTTCGTTGATCAGCCGCACAACCGTATGATAAATCAGAAAAGCGCCTAAATTGATAAACAGCATCAGCAAGGCCGAAGAAGGTCTCAGGGCAATCTCCAGCGCACTTTCTTCGCTTCCATACATATGCCACATCCATGACAGATAGAAAGTGGCGGGAATCAGCCACAGATAGTTCCATGCCAGCGCCCCGGCCTGCTTGCTGAGACCATCCGAGTAATATCGGCGGAAATACAGAAACAGCGGAATCCCTGCCGCCACGCTGCAGACCAGCATACAGACAGAGCAGGTATAACGGTAGCTCTGTCTGGCCATTTCAACTCCGAAAATCAGCCCTTCCAGACATTTTGCGTCTACTACCACCAGATTTGCCACATTGGACAGCATCAGAAGGGTAAACAGCAGCTTCCCAAATGCCGCCTTGATGCCCAGAAGGAAAAACAGCCCATAGGTCATGGTGCTGATCAACGAAAGGATTCCCTTTCTGTCGCTTATAAACGCGGCGGTGATGCCCACCCCAATCTGCACGGCGATTAGCAGCAATATCAACAAAATGGTCCCATTCCTGCCAAACCGAAGCTGTCTGCGGAATGGATACAGCGCAAGCAGCATAAAAGGGAAAAAATTAATCAGCGAATAGATACTTACTTCCAGAACTCTGTAAGAGAGCGGCATCAACGGCTTACCTCCTTTTTCAGCTTTTCAAAACGGAAGCGGGTGTATGCATCCTTTGTCTCCTTATATTTTCTGCGCGCAATAGGAATCACCATGTCATTGTGCAGAATGAACGAATCCTCTGTCATTCGTTCCACCGCATGGAAATTGACGATCATTCCCTTGATCGGCGAAAAGAAAAATCCATGGGGCAACAAAAGCTCTTCCAGCTGGGACTGTGACAGCCGAATCCGATAGACCTCCTCCTTCTCCATATAGAAAGTGATGACATGATTGGAATAATCCGTACAGAGAATGTTTCGAAGGATAACCGGATGTCCGTCGGGCAGCGTTATGGTCCTGGCCCTATCCATCTGTTCAAGATTCAGACGGTGAAACATGGCGGAAATACCGCTGGGCTCCACCGGTTTCTGCAGATAATACTGGGCGTTTACCTCATAACTCTCGGAGGCAAATTCATTGCTTGTGGTACAGAACACCAGGC
>CAQUWW010000096.1 GCA_948896875.1 uncultured Acetatifactor sp.
ATCACAAAGGTAACATCCCATAATTCTCTCACCATCTCCAACATATGGGTACTGATCAATATGGTACATCCCGCCGCTCTCAGCTCCAGCACAATTGCCTTCAACTCCTTGATCGCCGCAGGGTCCAGCCCCACCATGGGTTCATCCAGCAAAATGACCTTCGGTTTTATTACCAGTGCGCAGCAAATGCTGACCTTCTGCATCATTCCCTTCGATAACTCGTTCCCCAGTTTATCCAGCTTATCCTCCAGCTCAAATCGGGCAAACAGCTTGTCCAGCTCTTCCTCCGACACGGTAATACCATATGCTCTTTTGATAAATTCTATATGTTCTCTCACGGTCAGCGCATCATACATATACGGCAATTCCGGCACATAGGCAAAGCACTTCTTCGCCTCCAGGGACCGGGAATTCAGCCCCTGAATGCGGATTGTACCTTTATATTTCAACAATCCGGCTATGCTTTTGATCACCGTGGATTTCCCCGCGCCATTTGGCCCCAGCAATATTCCAATTTTTCCGTCCGGCACAGTAAATCCCAGCTGGTCTACGGCAAGTGTATGTCCATACTTTTTGGTCAAATTCATTACTTCCAACATAGCTTTCTCAACCCCATACCTTTCTCTTTAATCTACAGTGCCGAAATATTTCCCAGCCCCATGGCCACCGCCAGGAGATACAGTAAAAACAGATGCGCAGGATAAAAAATATAGAAGAAATACTTCATCTTTAATCCTCGTTTTCCATTATACAACGCAATGAAAATCAATGCCAGGAAGGCCGGAATTTCGCCTATGCTCATCAATGTCAGCACGATGCAGCCTGCCAGCATGGACAATACCCTGCGCCTCCGGAACAGGTACATCCCTGTAATTGTCAGCACGCCCATCCCGGAATAGTCTGTGTAGAGGAACTCCGCCAGAAACATCAGGGGTATCAACACCGTAATATCCGCACAGGCTGTCTGCATAGACCGGAATCCTTTTCGTTTCCCATACAGCAGAAGAATCAGCGCCGTGACCGCACAAAAGCTTCCGCCCCATATCAATCTGCTTTTCAGGCTGTCAAAAGGAACAAACACAGCCGGGTAGATCCCGGGAAGCAGAATTCCCGTAGCGGTGAGCAACATTCTCAATCCCTCCGGCAGATCTTTTCCGGCCTCCGCCTGCTCACATTTTGAGAAAAAATCATAGGCGCAAAGGGCAAGCAATACCAATAACAATGTCCAATACACATTCTGGTATCCCACATGCCATACCTTACCTGTGATAGCCAGATTAAAAGGGATTTCAGAAATCAATGCAAACAGGCCCAGACGCAAAGCATATTTTTTCACATTCCGGGTCCGTTGAAAACCTTCCACCAGCAAAAAGCAGAAAATAGGAAAACCCAGTCTGCCTATCATTCTCATGACCTGGTAGCTAAAATATAAAGTCCCATTGTCTGTGATCCAGCTCATCAGCCGTGCTTCCCCTCCTGCCGCCGCATCCAGCAAACCATTCGCCATAATCTGTCTGCCCAGCACCACAGCCGCCACATGATCTATCAGCATGGCGATTATAGCGATTATCTTGATGGTACTTCCGCTGATTCCTCTTTTTTCTCTTGGTTCACTTACTGCTTTTCCGCTCAACTGCGCACTTTCCATCTCAATACCCTCTTCCTGTCCTTACCTTTTATCATCCACAGATTCCTGCTTTTCCATATCCTTTATATGATCCGAATATAACAATAGTCTCTTTTCCATCATCTGTCAATCCTTTCCGCCGTTGTCAGCTTATTCCTTCTACTCCAGGTTTGCGGACTGTCATAACAAAGGGGCTGTCACATTAAGCAGCCAAAGTACCAGGTGCGGTAATACTTTCCCGTCAAAACCATATCCTGGGTCCCAAAGCCTTCATGTGACAGCCCTTTTAAGCTTCAATATCGGATTCTCATTTCCGTCCTATGTTCTTACTTCATCCCACTTTATATCCGTTTCCCCATACAACCTTCAGATATCTGGGTTCTTTTGGATTCTTCTCAATCTTTTCCCTGATATGCCGGACATGTACCGCAATGGTATTATCGGCGCCTATGGCCTGCATATGCCAGATGCTTTCATAGATCTGCGTATTGGAAAATACCTTTCCTTTTTTCTGCACCAGCAGACGAAGTATCTTGTATTCAATGGGGGTCAGGCGGATATTTCTTCCCTCCACTGTCACCTTTCTCTGGGTATCATCTATGATAAGGTCATCCACCTGGTAAATCCTGTCAATGTTGACACACATATTGACAAGCTGTGTATACCGGCGAAGCTGAGACTTGATTCTGGCCAGGATCTCCAAAGGATTACAATCAGCCGTCACATAATCGTCAGCTCCCGCCTCCAGAGCCATAATTTTTGCCGTCTCTGCGGACTGTCTGGAAATAACCATCAGCGGAATGCTGCTTTTGCGTCTCAGATTGGCAATCATTTCAATTCCCTTATCCCAACCCTTGTCGTTCAGCTCCACGTCTACCAGCATCAGCTGTATCCTGGCCTCCGCCAATATATCGTATAGCTGCTGCACATTGGCTGCCACCAAAACAGCTATTCCCTCACCTGTACACAGCGGCACTATTTTTTCCGCAATTCCTGTCTGATTATTATATACCAATATGTTTTTCTCCATCGTATCCTCCATCCTTTCTGAATTATTCTATTATCACCCGCTAATTCTGAAAATAAACGGATAAATCCAGAGTATATAAAAGCTTTTCAATCGTGTCCTCTTCAAACCCCTGAAAAGTGAAGGCAAGATCCCTTCCATTGACTGAAATCACCGCATGAACCGATTCTATCTCTCGTTTTTCATTCACCGTGTCAAACATCACATATTGTAATCCCTGGCTGTTGGTGAACCCTCTCTCATTGCTGCTCTGCCCCATATAGGAGGTAGCGGAACTATAACTCTCACAGTCTCTGTTATCAGACTGCATCATGAAGAAGCTGGCCTCTTCATTATACAGATATACATGCAGTTCTCTTCCTTCGTCTATCACATCCACACTTTCATTTGTGAATATCTCACCGAACATGGCCCGGTCCGGAATGGCTGCGGTCACATCCGAACCCGCAAGGAATTCTTCTATAGAATTGTATTCTTCTATCTCCGGTTCATATGCCTCCAAAAGTTCTCCCTCAGGGATACCTTCCTCTATGGAAAATGCCCCCCCTAGGTTCAAAATAGAGGCCGGATCCGGTAAATCCACGTCATCCGGCAGTCCTTCCTGATCTTCTCCGGCACTGGTAATGACAAATCCATTGTCGCTGACTCTGACAATACTGTCCCTGTAATTTTTTGCCGCCACAGTTCCAACGCCGCACAAAAGAAACAGGGCAGCCGCTGCACAGCCTCTGGCAGCCAGATATTTTCTTCTCTGCCTCCGCATTCTGGCATGATGCAGTTCATCCTGAACACAGTCTGCATTCATTTGAAATTCCGGCAGTTCTTTTATAGCTTCCCGATATGCATCTTGAAACTTATCCAAAGTCGTATTCCTCCTTTAATGACTTCTTCAACAGCTCCCGTCCTCTGGTAAGCTGCGATGTCACCGTGGATTCCACTCGCCCGGTAATTCGGGCTATTTCTTTCACGGAAAGCTCCTCATAGTAGAAAAGGTGAATCACATCACGATATTTTATGGGCAAAGCCATTACCGCATCCATCAACCTGCGCCTGTCTTCCATTCTGAAAGCTGCTTCCTCCGGTCCCGGCGCGGCGGACTCCGCCTCTCTGTCAATGCTTTCCTGCCAGGCTTCATCCCTGCCTTCAACCGCATCACGCCAGTCAACATGATGACGCCGCCATGCGCTGCGCCATACCTTCCGGCATGCATTCATTGTTACCTTCAGCAGCCATGCCTTTTCATGCTCGGCGTCCTGAAATGGCTGGGTATTTCTGACATATTGATAAAATACCTCCTGTACCACATCCTCCGCATCCTGCACATTCTGAAGACGTATGAAACTCAGTTTAAACAGCATTTCACCATATTCGTCAATTTTCTGTTGTAGTGCCCGGTTATCAGTGTTTGTCATCGTGTTATGTTTTGTACAAAACCTTCTCTTCTATATAGTAATATCCCGAAGCATATCGATTTACTGCAAATATTGTAAAATAATTTTGTATCAAAGTTGCATAGCTTTTCATACGTGCAGTTGTAAAATTTTTGTAACAAAGAAGAGAGTGCTTTCACACTCCCTTCTATAGTATAGACTGATTTTGATTCCAAAAAGTTTCTTTATTTTGAAATTTTTTGCATTTTATACAGAATCACTGACTCTGGCTTTCCGAATTCTTCAGTTGATCTGCCGTCTGTTTATTCCGCCTGGTCATTTCCTCCACCTCCGTCATATCGGCTTTCTCAAGTCTACGGAACCGATTAATGCCGGCCAGCAGAATCAAAATGCTGTTCTTAGTCGTCTCAAAAGCACCGTCCTGATACATGGAATAAACCAGGAGCCCTATGGGTACCGCCACAATCATTCCCACGACTCCGCTGAACTTATAGCCGATGTACAGCAGAAAAAGCGTCGGTAGCGGCGGAACTCCAATAGAGGCTCCCACAATCTTCGGCTGTATCAGCTGCCTGGCCAGCTGTCCTACTCCCCAGATCACCAGCAGACCGATGGCAGTCTTATACTGTGCCGTGAGAATCTTGATAATTGCCCAGGGAATCAGCACTGTCCCTGTTCCCAAAAAAGGCAGAAAGTCCAGAAATGCTATTCCAAGTGCTATCAACGCAAAATAATTGACCTTCAAGATCCCCAGCCCAATGAACAGCAGAACATACATCCAGACTTCAATCTTCAGCTGCGCCTTTAGATATCCTCCCACAGATTTCGTCAGGCTGTGACGTATCATACGATAGCGAAGCTGCACGGAAGCCGGCATCTTCCTGCGGAACCATTCGTTGAGCTGCAGTCTCTCAGCCACAAAAAAATAGGAGGAAAGCAAAGCCATAATGATCGCAATGAACAATGCCGGGAGCTGTTTTGCAAAATTACCGGCGGCTGTAATGGTAGGTGTGCCGATCTTCTCTAAAAGTTCTCCCAGATAGCTGTCCAGCTTCAGCGCGCTTTCATCTAAATTCAACTGTATGTTGCCGGGGAGTTTGTCCAGCAGCAGATTTAACCTGACCTCTATACTGTTCAGATCAGTTTCCATATCTTCTATCATCTCCGGCAAAGCACTGGCCAGGCCTGCAATTTGTTTAAAAAGTTGAACTCCTGTCAGATAAATCACCAAAACCACCAGTGCGATGACCACAATAATAACAAACGCACTGCCCACTTTTCGTTTCAGCTTTATCTTTTCCTCAAAAAATCGCACCAGCGGTCCTGCGATCAGCGCAATGATCCAACCCGTCACGAAAGGTGAAAAGAAGACGATTGCTCTGGGAAGGATAAAGATGACACCCAGCAATATTGCCATTGCCACTGTCAGGTTTGTCAATGCCTTACAGTACTTTTTCATAAGCTTTCCTCCAAAATGGTATCCAGGATCTCATATATTTCATCACGCCCCTGTTTTGTCTGCGCTGAAAAAGGAATGACCCGAGTCTCTTTCCCGGCATTCAGTCCGCTGCGGATCAGCTTCAGTTGACTCTGTACCTGACTCCGTTTGATTTTATCCAGCTTTGTGGCGATAAGAACAGGTTGATAGCCACTTTCCAGAATCCATTTATACATCATCCGATCATTCTCTGAGGGCGCATGACGAATATCAATCAGATGAAACACCTGCTTAAGCTGTTTCGAACTATGAAGATAATTTTCCACCATTTTGCCCCACTGTGCTTTCACCTTTTCATTGACTTTCGTATATCCATATCCCGGTAAATCTACAAAATAGAGTCCATTGTTGATATTGTAATAGTTGATCGTCTGTGTCTTCCCCGGCTGTGCACTGGTACGGGCCAAAGACTTTCGATTCATCAGCGCGTTAATCAGGGAAGATTTACCCACATTACTTTTGCCGGCAAATGCCACTTCGGGCAATAAAGTATCCGGCAGTTTACTGGTAACACCGCATACAATTTCCAGACTGACATTTTTGATTACCATATTTCGTGTATCCTCCATTAAAATCGCTGCGCGATAGCTCTGAAGGGTGAAATCTCTGCGGTGCACACCTCGGAGAGTCAGATTTCATGAAGTGGGGATCTCATGAAATCTGCTCTCGTGCACCTTGTGATTTCACCTGTTCATCCTTTCTCTACACAAAACGCCGTCACAGGGACGGCGTTTTCTCGAATCACATTGCTTTGTTCAGACCAATTCTATGCTCATTTTTGTGAATTGTCAGAGGGGTGTTACCCTCCTCCACTGTATCCTTTGTGATAATACATTCGTCAATAGATTCATCGGAAGGAATCCGATACATAATATCCATCAGAATACTCTCCATGATTGAGCGAAGTCCTCTGGCTCCCGTCTTGCGCTCAAAGGCCTTCATCGCAATCGCCTTTATTGCCTCTTGCTCAAAAGAAAGCGACACTCCATCCATATCAAACAGCTTTTTGTACTGCTTGATCAGGGCGTTCTTCGGCTCCTGCAATATACGGACCAAAGCTTCCTCATCCAGTCCCCTAAGAGACACACAAATCGGCACTCGACCAACAAATTCGGGAATCAGACCGAATTTTACCAGATCCTGCGGCGTCACTTCCTGCAGAAGATCGCCGATCTCCTTTCTGGTCAGCTCGGTAACGTCAGTGTTGAACCCGATGGCCTTGCGGTCCAGTCTGGCTTCCACAATCTTCTCCAGTCCGTCAAAAGCACCTCCGCAAATAAACAGGATATTAGAAGTGTCAATTGAAATCAATTCCTGATGGGGATGTTTTCTTCCTCCCTGAGGAGGAACATTCGCAACCGTCCCCTCCACAATTTTCAAAAGCGCCTGCTGAACACCTTCTCCGGACACATCCCGGGTGATAGAAACATTCTCGCCCTTTTTGGTAATCTTATCTATCTCATCTATATAAATGATTCCATATTGTGCCCGCTCCACATCGTAATCCGCAGCCTGAATCAGCTTCAGCAGGATGTTCTCCACATCCTCGCCCACATACCCGGCTTCTGTCAGGGTGGTAGCATCCGCAATCGCAAAAGGTACATTGATAATCTTTGCCAGTGTCTGCGCCAGATAGGTCTTACCGGAACCGGTAGGCCCCACCATAATAATATTACTCTTCTGCAGCTCCACATCATCAAGATCTCTGGGTGCCATCACTCTCTTGTAATGATTGTAAACAGCCACGGATAATACCTTTTTGGCATCCTCCTGCCCCACTACATACTCATCCAGAAAATTCTTGATCTCCACAGGCTTCAGAAGATTTATATCGGGACGGACAGTCTCCTCTTCCGCTTCATCCTGCAGCTCTTCCTCCAGTATATCCGCACAGATGTCAATACAGTCGTCACAGATGTAGACACCTGCAGGTCCGGCAATTAATTTGCGCACCTGATTCTGCGTCTTATTGCAAAAAGAGCATCTGATATCGTTTCCGATCATTTTACTTGCCATTATACTACTCCTACTCTTATTCAGGCATTCTGGGCCTCATGGGAAGCAATCACCATGTCGACAATGCCATAATCCTTTGCCTCCTGGGCGGTCATCCAATAGTCACGCTCCGTATCGGCACATATTGTCTCATAATCCTTGCCTGTATTTTCGGCAAGCATATGATTTAATTTCTCCCTGGTTCTCAAAATATGCTTTGCAGCAATATCAATATCTGTCGCCTGTCCCTGAGAACCACCCGCGGGCTGGTGAATCATGACTTCCGCATTCGGCAGGGCAAATCTCTTGCCCTTTGCACCGCCGGCAAGCAGGAACGAACCCATACTGGCTGCCATGCCAATACATACTGTGGAAACATCACACTTAATATAATGCATGGTATCATAAATTGCCATACCCGCCGTAATCACACCGCCGGGGCTGTTAATGTACAGGTGAATATCCTTCTCCGGATCTTCAGCCTCCAAAAACAGCAGCTGTGCCACTACAATGCTGGCGGAGGTATCGTTTACTTCCTCGCCGAGGACCACAATTCTGTCCTTCAGTAATCTGGAATAAATATCATATGATCTCTCGCCTCTGCTCGTCTGCTCAACGACATAAGGTACTAAACTCATCTTACAAATCCTCCTATTATAGTTCCGCAGCGCTTCCTCGACACACTTTTCCTCTGATAGATTTCCAGCTGCATAGTGCGCATCTGTAAATCTATCTGTGCGCCTTCGCAAGCACTGCTGCTTTATAGTTCCGCAGCGCTTCCTCGACACACTCTTCCCTCGATAGATTTTCAGCTGCATAGTGCGCATCTGCAAATCTATCTGTGCGCCTTCGCAAGCACTGCTGTTTTATAGTTCCGCAGCGCTTCCTCGACACACTTTTATTACTCCTCCACAGAGTTCTCCACCACGAATTCTGCCGCCTTTCTGACGCGGATGTCTTCCTTTACCTGTGTCCTGCCGTTTTCGCCCAGGAACTCTTCCACTTTCTCAAGTTCCATCTGATAAGCTTTGCCCATCTTCTCCATCTCTTCTGTGATTTCCTCATCGGTCACTTCAATGGACTCTGCCTCTGCCACTGCTTCCAGCACCAGCCTGGACTGTATTTTTTTCAGCACCTGAGGTTTCACCTGCTCTAACAGCATTTCACCTGTCATGCCGGTAAACTGCATGTATTGTTCCATGCTGATGCCCTGAGACTGCAGTCTCTGCGCATACTCCTGGACCATCTGCCTCTGCTGTGTCTCAATCATCGGCTCGGGAATCTCCATTTTGGCATCTGCGATAATGGCGTCAATCACTGCCTCTTCCTTCGCATTCTTCGCCTCTGTTTCCTTCCTGTCAGCCAACTTCTTTCTGATTTCTTCTCTGTACTCCTCCACAGTATCGCTCTCTTCCGATACTTCTTCCACAAAATCATTATCAAGGTCAGGGAGCTGCTTCTCCTGCAGCTTCTTGACAACACATTTGAAGACCGCAGGCTTGCCTGCCAGTTCGGCTGCCTGATAATCCTCCGGGAATGTCACATTTACTTCTTTCTCCTGATCGATTTCCGTACCGATCAGTTCCTCTTCGAAACCGGGAATGAAGGTATGAGAACCGATCGTCAGCGGATAATCGCTGCCCTTGCCGCCCTCGAAAGCAACGCCGTCCACAAAGCCTTCAAAATCAATGACTGCGATATCGCCCTCCTTTACCGCTCTGTCAGTAACATCCACGGTTCTGGAATTCTTTTCTCTCTCCCTGTCGATTTCAGCAGTGATCTCCTCTTCCGTGACTTCTGCCTCCATCTTGTCCACCTTGATTCCTTTGTACTGCCCAAGAACTGCATCCGGCTTTAACGCAACCTCCGCAGTAAAAATGAAGGGCTTTCCTGATTCCAGCTGAACCACATCAATCTTCGGGCTGGATACAGTCCGGGGATCAGATCATTTGCAGCATCTTCATAAAACAGCTCCTTGCCGTACATCTGTTCAAGCATCTTCCGGGGTGCTTTGCCCTTGCGGAAGCCGGGGAGGTTGATTTTGTTCTTATTTTTCTGATATGCACGGTCAATTGCCCGCTCCAGTTCCTCCGCCGCCACTTCGATGGTCAGCTTTGCCATGTTGTTCTCTAATTTTTCCACCTGTAAACTCATCGTACCATTTCCTCCTTCAATTCTGTGTCTTATTTATTCATCGCCTATTGTCATCATCTAAGAAAATCTTCTTCCAATTTAAGAAGCTTCTCCCTGCAAAGGAAGATCTGTTCCGACAAAACTGCAGACACAGCCACAATCATTAGCATTATAGCATAAGGCATCCGAAAACACAAATGTTTTTGAATGCTGTAAGATTAAATTTTTGTTAACAAACCACAAAATTCTACTCTTCCTTCAACAGAATATCATGATTGATGGTTTTGTAAAATAATCTGCGAAATTCTTCCGGGTTCCCGGTCTGGCCGGACGCCCACATGGCCTTGGTAACCGTGGCCTCCAATGTCATGTCATAAGCCTCCATCAGGCCGAAAGCCTCCTTGATTACTCTTCCCACCTGGTAGACTTCCATGTCACTGCCTTCGTGGGTCACCTGCGTGGCCATCATCACGAATTTTCCCCCATCTATCCAGCGCCTGATTTCCGAATAAAAGGGGATATCCCCGTATTCCGGAAAACCGCCTACGCCAAAAGCTTCTATGATCACGCCGTCATAGCAGGAAAACAGCCGGTTCAGCACTGTGCCGTCCATGCCGGGTACCAGCTTCAGCAACAGAATCCGCTGATTCAGCCTGTGATAGAATTGTACCGGCCCGTTTATTCTGTCCTTGTCTTCAATATAAAATACAATTCTGCCGTCTCTGATCACTGCTATATTTGGATAGTTGATACTTGAAAAAGCATTATAGCTTTTAGAACGTTCCTTTTTTGCCCGGGTTCCGGCGATTACATTCCCGCCAAATACGATATTTACTCCATGGGCCCTTGTGTCGGAGGCAAAACGAAGGCTGTCCAACAGATTGGTTCTGGCGTCTGTCACAGGTAAATCTATTGGCTTCTGAGAGCCGGTGATGACCACAGGCTTATTGCTGCCCTGGACCAGATAAGACAAAGCCGCCGCCGTAAACGCCATGGTATCCGTTCCATGGCAAATCACGAATCCATCGTAAGCGGCAAAGTTTTCTTCTATGTTGCCGGCCAGTTCCAGCCAATGCTGACCATATATATTCGTGCTGTCCAGGCTGAAAGGTTCTGTCACATCCACACTGCAAAAATCCCTGTAGCCTTCCACATACTGCAGAAGCTTTTCCGCCGCCAGCTGGGGAGCCAGTCCTTCTTCCGTATATCCCGATGCAATGGTTCCTCCTGTGGCAATCAACAGGACTTTTTTCCTCTGTTCCATCTCATTCCACCTCCGAAACCATTCCTTCATCCGAGATTTTCACATTGACAGATATTTCTTCCAGAAAATCATAAATTCTTCGCTGCTCCGTCTCTTCTGCGGCATAGGTGGTTCTGTACCCCGCCTGCACCGCAGGAATCACCTGTACCGTCAGGCCGGATGTCTCCTCGTCTCCCGAAAAATGCAGCTGCAATAACATGGTATCCAGGGTTTTCTCATTAAACCAGTAATTCCCCAGACTATAGATAATCGGTTTCCCGTCGTAATACTCCATTCCCT
>CAQUWW010000097.1 GCA_948896875.1 uncultured Acetatifactor sp.
GAACCAGTTCCGATTCCCTCCCTCTCGGGCAGCATGTCATTCAATGCGTCTGCCGCCATCTTCAGAATATCTCCTCCCTCATAAAATCTGGGAATCCATTTCTTCCCGAACTCACTTCTTCCGTCTTCATAGACAGAGACCAGGACCAGTGCTTCCCGCAGCATAATAAAATCCGGATAAGACTGCATTATCTTCTGAAGCTGTTCCGGTCCGATAGAGCCTTCCTTCTCCCGCAGTCCTCTCAAATCCTGAAACAGTCTGGATACGCTTTCCGTCCTCTCCTTCAGCTCCATACTTTTTCCTGAGCGCCCTCTTTCCACCAGTTCACAGCATTTCCGCAGGGTATTCTCGAACTCGGCCTTGGAAAAAGGCTTCAGCAGATAGCTCTGCACCCCCTGCTCTATGGCTGCCTGGGCCAGAGTGAATTCTCCATAGCCGGACAAAATCACGCACTGCAGAGCCGGATTCATCTGCCTGGCTCTGGCAATCAGCTCCAGTCCGCTCATCACAGGCATTTTAATATCGGTAATCAGAATGTCCGGCATTTCGTCTATCATCTGTTCCAGCGCATCCATGGCATTTTCACAGCTGCCAATCAGTTCAACGCCAAAATTATCCCAATTTATATTGGCACAAATCTGTTCACACAGATACAGTTCGTCATCCACCAATAACAGTTTTATCCTCTCTCCCATATTTAATCCCTCTTTATTCCAGTTCCGCAAGAGCCATGTCAGACCCAATGTCACTGATAAATTCCCGGCCGCTAAGTCAGCGTCCGTAAATTTATCCGGGTCTGACATGGCTCCTGCTGTTTTTATTTCAGTTCCGCAGGCGCCCTGTCCTTCCGCCGACTGGGAAGCCGCAGAATCACCTGCATTCCCCCATCCAGTTTGTGAAAGGAAAGTCCGTATTCCGCTGAAAAGGTATATTGAAGCCTTTTATGAATATTTTGAAGCGCCGTCCCGGTTCCTCTTACCTTCTGTTCTCCCCGTTCCATTCTTTCCAGAATGTCTTCCGCAAAACCCGGTCCGTTATCCTCCACGACAATTTCCGTCTCATTTTGGTTTACTCTGTCAAAAATTCTGATCACACAGCCTGAAATCTGTTCTTCCATGGCATAAGTGACGGAATTTTCCACCAAAGGCTGTATGGATATCCTGGGAATCATCAGCCCCTTCGTTTCCTGGCTTATCTCTATTTCCACCTGCAGCCGATTTCTAAAGCGGATCTGCTGAATAAACAGATAGTCTTCCGCCATCTGCAGATCGCTTTCCACAGTAATAAGTGTCTGTTTGCTGTCTGTAACCATGCGCATCATTCTGCCCAGCCTTTCTGCCATATTGGCGGTCTCTTCATCCTGATTACTGTAAGCCATCCATGTAATCGCCGTGAGGGTATTGAAGAGAAAATGAGGTTGAATCTGCTTCTGCATCTGATTGAATTCCGCTTCCTTTAAAAGCAGTTGATTGTCGTAGTATTCCTCCATTAATCGCCTGTAATCCGACGCCATCCTATAAAAATGACGGTACATCTTCCCCACTTCATCCATACGCTTCTGATACAGCTTCTCTTCTTCCGAGTTCAAAGGCTTCCCTGCACCGAAATCATCCATTTTGTGAATCAGTCCATAAATATCCCGAATCACAATCTTCACCCATGCACTGCCGAAAGCCAGAGCTGTCATGGCAATCAGCAGAGATAAAAGAAAGGATCTTTGATACACACTTCCAATCATTCTCCCGACTTCTCCGTAAGGAGTACGGATAACCATGGTAAATCCCAATGTTTCACTGGTATAGGCGGTAATAAACTCATCATCTTCTATATGCCATCCATTTTCCATTGTTGTTTCGTATATCAATTCAGGCTGACTGGCGTAAAGACAATTCCCGCCGTCATACACGGAAATGTCAATGGGCATATCGGCATGCCGGAACGTTTTCCCCAAATCATTTAAGATTCCATTAAAATTAACCTGGGCCACAATATATCCCAGGTTAGATAATTCCAAATTGGCAGCCTGTCGGATTTCCCGCACAAGAATCAGTCTCTGCTCTCCTGAAATCAGACGCATCTGACCATTCGCACCTGCTGCCGTCTGTATAAAAGGTTCCAGATCATCCTGCATCCCAAGGCCGCTTCCCCCGAATCCGAATATGAGAGAATCCGTCTTCAGCAGAAAGGCACTAAAATACCTTTCCCTATATGCATAACTGCTTACTTTTTCACTGACTGCCGCCTTCCGTGATATCCAGACATCTTCCCCATAGTGGTCCCTCAGACACATCAGATCTTCCTGCAGATTCGGATCAGCAATCATCTGATAAGTAATGTTCTCCATCCGGGCAAAGACATTTTCAATATAATCCATGTAAATCATCAATATCCGGGCATTGTCCTCGTAAAGCAATTGATTATAGGTATCATATGCGGCCCGTCGATTCAATGTTTCCAGCACCATCATGACAAATATCATGGTGAAAATCAGCAGAAAAAATTTCTTTTTCAGATTTAAGTTCCAGAACCATTTTTTCATATGCTTCCCTTTTCATCATCCCCTCCGGCCGGTCAGACAACCTGCCGGAGGGCAGACATCTTCTCTACCGTTTCACCCGAACGGTCTTAATCTCAAAGGCCCGGAAGGACAACTTCAGCTTCCCGTCTGCCAATTCCAGCTCCTCCGTGACATTTTCCAGCATGTCACACAGGGAAGCGCCCGAGGCATCGAATCCCAGGCTGATTTCAGCATCCGTGGCCGCCTTCTTCGCTTCGTACAGGCGCAGAATCACGTCCCCGCTTCCATCCTCCGCAGGCTTCATGGTATCCAGTATCACGTTGGCCCGGTCCACTGTCAGACCGCTGAATGCTTTCACAGCTCCCCCGGTCACCGGAGGTGCCACATTCAGCTCATAGCCCTGGCGCACCACATCGCAGTCCGCAAAGCTTCCCTCCCAGGCCGTAAAGGCATAGGTGAAGGTCTGCATTCCGTTGTCCGCACGCATTTCCGGTGTGGCCGCCGCACGCAGAAGGGTCAGCTCCAGAGCGTTGTCGTTCATGCTGATGCCGTATTTACAGTCATTGAGCACCGCCGCTCCGTGAGAACCGTCGCAGAATGCGCTGTAGCGGTGGTTGCACACCTCAAAGCGGTCCTTGTCATACAGTCTGGAACGATGGGCAGGACGCTCCACATAGCCGAACTGCATTTCATTGATTCCATTTTCCGCGTATACATTCACCGGGAAAGTAGCTTTCAGCAGCCTGTGCAGCTCCTTCCAGTCAATCTCCGTCTCGAAGGTAACCCTTGTACTGTCTGCCGCCAGGCGAATATACTGTACAAATGTGGATTCGCTGATCCGGCCGCTGACCTTCAATACACCTTCCAGGCCCTCTGCCACCACCTCTACCTGGGCGTCTGTCAGCGCCTCCACTTCCTGAAGGGTATAGTTGGAGTCAATATCCCATGCGTCAAACAGGCGGGGAACGTCTTTATACAGGCGGAGTTTGTTCAACGGACCTGCCGCAAATTCTCTGCCGGATTCTTTCAGGATGAAGGAAGTGAGCTCGCCCTTGTTGTTGACAATAGCTTTCAATTTGCTGTTCTCCAGCACATAGTTTTCTCCGTCTTCTTTTACGGAAGTCGTTGCCAACGTTCCGGCTTTCACATCCTTTTCAGCCTCAGGTACCAGCGACACCGCACCACAGGAAGGAATATGAACCAGTGCTTTCACCTTGCCTTCCGCCTGCTGTACGGGAACCGTCTCCCCCTCCAGCGTCCGGGCTCCATCCGCAAAGGCTTCCGGCAGCTCCACCAGGGCCTCCCGCTCAAAGCTCAGGGAGTTCCAGACAGTCACAGCCGGCATATTCCCGGATTCTGTCAGGGTTTCCAACGCTTTGTTCCGCAGCTTCTCCGCACCCTCCAGAATCTTCCTGTGAGCTTCCTTCGCTTCCTCGTACACCCGTCCGATGCAGGAACCGGGAAGGATGTCGTGGAACTGGTGCAGCAAAATCTGTTTCCACAGTGCGTCCGCCTCCGGCAGATCATATTCCAGGCCATGGCCTAAAGCCAGAGAGCTCCACAGCTCCAGCTCCCGCATGGCAAGCTCGCTGCGGCGGTTATTCTTCTTCACAGCCGCCTGGGAGGTATAAGTGCCTCTGTGGGCACTGAAATACAGTTCTCCCACATAAGTGTTCACAGGGCCCCCCTGCTTTTCCATATCTTCAAAGAATTCCAGCGGGCCTGCCATCTTCATCTTCACGCTGCCCTCCAGATCTTCCTGGCGTTTTGCATACTCCACGAAATCTCTGGCCGGGCCGCCGCCTCCGTCGCCATAGCCGTAAGGCATCAGGAAAGCATCCAGATCCTGCAGCTGTGTCCGTTCTTTCCAGATGGTGTTGGCCTCCACCGGATCTGTGCGGTAGGTATAGCTGGTAGGCAGGAAGGAAACAATCTGGGAGCCGTCCATACCCTGCCAGGTAAAGTAGTGGTAAGGGAACTGATCCCCTTCGTTATAGGACCAGAATATCTTCTGGGTCACCAGATAATCCACACCGCAGCCTTTTAGAATCTGCGGCAGTGCGGCGGTGTAGCCGAAGGTATCCGGCAGCCACAGCACCCGGCTGTTCACGCCAAACATGTCCTTATAATATTTTTTCCCGTGCACCAGCTGACGGATCAACGCTTCTCCGCCGGCCACATTGGTGTCCGGCTCCACCCACATGGCGCCGTCCGCAATCCACTGACCGCCCTTTACAGCCTCTTTGATTCTCTCAAAAAGCTCCGGATAATACTTCCTGCACATCTCATAGGCCGCAGGCTGGCTCTGAATGAATTTATATTCCGGATATTCCTCTATCAGCCGAAGCTGGGCGGCAAAGGTTCTCTCTGTCTTGCGGTAGGTTTCCGCCATGGGCCACAGCCAGGCCAGGTCGATATGCGCATTTCCAATGGCATAAAAAACAGGGGCGGTGGAGCCGTTCTTCGCCTCCATCACAGGCCGCAGTTCTTCCCTGGCCTTCAGGTAGGAAGCAATTCTTCCCTCTTTTGCCTGCTCAAAGTCCACGGTCAGCGTAAATTTCTCCAGGGCTTTGGCAATTTTCGCAGCCCGCAGAGACTTTTCATCCAGCGTGGTCAGCAGACGGGCCAGGGTGTCCACATCCATATACAGCTGATAGGCCGCCTCATTCCAGATGCCGTAAGTACATTTCTCCAGCTTTCTGCGCTCTCCCTCTTTCGCAGGGTCCTCATAAGCACCGGGCAGAACCGGTCCTGTGGCGCAGCCGCCCGTAGGTGCTTCCGGATAGTAATGACCCGCATAGGTCTCCATCAGAATATCAAAATGCTCCTTACCCTCCGCACAGGTGGTCAGTACATTATCTTCCATATAATGATGAGGCACATCCAGCCAGTCTGCCCGATATGTACCGAAGGCTTTCCCGTTTACAAACAACGCGGATTCTCCGCCGGGCTTCAAATTCATCACAATTCTCTGCCCTTTTGCCTGCTCCGGCAATGTGATACTTCCTCTGAACCAGCAGTACTCCCAGATATTTCCCCAGGTAAATCCGGGCTGTACCGGCACAAATTCCCTCGTCTGCGCCTCCTCCACGGATAGCTGTTCCATGGTTCGGAACGCCTCCCAGGAGATCTCCCCCAGCGGTTCGTAAAAATCGTCTCTCAAGGTACGTAACCAGTGCTCAAGCCGTCCCTGCCATTCTGAATGCATTAATTTCATGTCTGTCTCCCTTCTTTATTTCTTCTTTCCTTTTTAAATCACTTCCGTGCGCCAGCCTGCGCATTTACCTGCAAGTTCTGTTATCAATAGGATAGAATCCAGGACTTAATTCTATTGTATATATTATATATATCATATAATGATATGTCAATATGAACATTCCTTGAGTTTCCGCCAATTTATCCACACAGCAACAAATTTACCGTCCCCCATTCAATCCTTCAAACGGCCGGTTCCTCGCCTCTTCCCTCTGCTGCGCATATTTTTGTGTATACTGCTCCCGTATCTGCACAGAAGCCCTGTCCACAGCTTCCCGAAAGCCCTGTGCTGACAGACGGATGGCGCCGTCACCCCAGATGATCATCTGCTCCAGCCTGTCGGAGGTGGCCACTGTCACATGATGCTTTCTGCCGATTTTATGAACGGTCTTCTCAATGTACTGATCCGCAGTCTCCGCTTCTTTGGTATAAACCACATAAATATTATGATACCGCTGTACGGAACCGGGATTTCCTTTCACCTTATAAGCATCAAAGACCAGAATCAGCGTACAGCCCATAAAGCCCTGATAATTGCTGCAGATATCCATCAGTCTGTCCCGGGCGCTGTCGATATTCACCTCCGCCAGATCATGCAGATCCTCCCAGGCAAATATGATATTGTAACCGTCCACCAGCAAGTATTCTTCTTTTTTGTCCTCATTTTGGAAAGCCGTTTCCTTCCGGCGTGAGGTATTTTCCCTGTCTGTGGCTTTTTCTATGCCATTTTCTCCGCTTTTTTCTCCGCCGGCTTCCCCCTCCTCCGAATCGGCCCTCTCAAGCTCCGCGGAATTCCCCCATTTCCCCCACCCGGTGTTGCGCTGATGATACCGATAGGGTTCATAATCCTGCTTTGCTTTGCCGTATGTGCGCTGAAAAATTTCCTCGATCTCCTCCTGGGTAATGTAATCAGAAGCAGATTCCGAACTCCGTGAAGCCCGGCTCCGATTTCCTACATTGACGCCTGCCCCTTTTCCGACGACACTGTCCCCTTCAATCCCAGTACCTTCACCACCGGCGCCTTCATCGTCGTATATCCATTCCCCGTCTTCCTTCCGCCCATCCTCTTCCCCATTTCCAAAACCTTTTCCACTTCTCCATCCCCTGCGGCTGTCTCTGCCCGGGCTCCATCCGCTCTCCATATGAGCATACTCCGGTACCCGATCCCAGGGGACGATAAAACCTGCCCCATGGGCACAGAACACCGAGGAAGCCGGATTCTCCGTATCCGCCTCCGGCTCATAGCCCACCTCCGCCATCACCTCTTCCGTATTGTGGCAGGGTTCATATCCCTTCAGCACACAGCTCAGCCTCCCAAGGCCTTTTGTGTAAGCATTCACCTCGCTTTGATAGCTCCGCATTGTAGCCGCCGGCGCGCTTCCTGTGATTATGGTATATTCTCCCTGGGTCAGAGGTGGTTCGAACTTCCCGTACATTCTCCTGATATCGGACATAGCCCTGCCCATCTGGCCTGTAGGCACCTCCAGCGTATAGGAAAACACCGGTTCCAGCAGCACACTCTCACTCTGCATCAGCCCCTGCCGCAACGCCCGATACGTAGCCTGCCTGAAATCGCCGCCCTCCGTATGCTTGATATGCGCCCGCCCGGTCAGCAAAGTAATCTTCATATCCGTCACGGGAGAACCCGTCAGCACCCCCGGATGGGTACGCTCTTCCAAATGGGTGAAAATCAGTCTCTGCCAGTTCCGGTCCAGCTCGTCTTCACTGCAGGCGCTGGCAAATTGCAGTCCGCTTCCCGGCTCTCCCGGCTCCAGCAGCAAATGTACCTCCGCATAATGGCGCAAAGGTTCAAAATGTCCGATTCCCTCCACCGCTTTCGCAATGGTTTCCTTGTATACAATCCTGCCGTCTGTAAATTCCACTTCCAGGCCATAACGGTCCAAAATCAGCCTTTTCAGGATCTCAATCTGTACCTCTCCCATTACCTGCACATGAATTTCCGGGAAATTTCCCGCTCTCCCCGCCTCCTGCCAGACCACATGCAGCTGTGGCTCTTCCTCCTCCAGCCTGCGCAGCTGCCCCAATACTTTGACGGCGTCGCTTCCCTCCGGCAACACCAGACCGTATGTCAATACAGGGGCCAGGACAGGATTCTCATTGCGCCCTTCCTTTCCAAGCCCCTGACCTGCAAAGGTTCGGTCCAGACCGGTCACAGCACAGATGCCTCCCGCCCCCATCTGCTCCACCGCACTGTACTGTGCCCCTCCGTATACCCGGAGCTGATCCACTTTTTCCTCCCAGACTTCCGTCTCCGACGCCGCGCTGCAAGCATTGCTTACCGACATTTTCACACACAGAGTCCCGCCGGTCACCTTCAAATGCGTCAACCGATTGCCGGATGCATCCCTGGAAATTTTATAGACTCTTGCCCCAAAGTTTTCCGAATATTCGGGACAAATTGCATACCTGCGTATCCCCCTTAACAGTTCCTCCACGCCATCCAGATGCAATGCGGAACCAAAATAGCAGGGGAACAGCTTCCGTCCTGCAATACCCTCTGCCAGCACTCCCTCTTCCAGACACCCTGTCTCTAGATATTCTTCCAATAATCGTTCGTCGCACAGAGAGATCTCCTCCCAGAATCCTTCCCCCTTTTCTTCCGCTGCCTGTCCAAATTCCTGACATCCGCCGTCCAGCTTTGTCTGCAGTTCCTCCAGCAGCCTTTCCTTCTCCGTATCCGGCTGGTCCATCTTGTTGACAAAGAGAAACGTAGGAATCCTGTATTGCCCCAAAAGCTTCCAAAGCGTCTGCACATGCCCCTGCACCCCGTCGGAGCCGCTGATTACCAGCAATGCATAATCCAATACCTGGAGCGTCCGTTCCATCTCCGCACTGAAATCCACATGGCCAGGCGTATCCAGCAGAGTGATATCCAATCCTTCCCACTGAATCTGGGCCTGTTTGGAAAAAATGGTAATGCCTCTCTCCCTCTCCAGTGTAAAATTATCCAGAAAAGCATCTCCATGGTCCACCCTGCCCAGCTTTCTGATTCGCCCGCCGGTATATAAAAGCCCCTCCGCCAGAGTAGTCTTTCCCGCGTCCACATGGGCCAGTATGCCGATAACTAATTTATTGCTGTGCATTCATCCGTTCCTTTCCGCTTCGAGGGTCAACCGCTTCGCGAACCCTATAGTCATAGTTCCATAATTCCATTATACAGCGGGAGACGTGGCAGCGCAATGCCGAGACGATCCGGACCAAAATAAACTTGCCTGGTCTTTGGCGCCATGTTAAAATAGAATCAGTTTCACGCAACAACAGCCATTTCGCAGGAAGAAATGGACTTAGACTCATTGCTCGCAGGAATAAAGGAGAGGATCAGAATCTATGAGAAAAGCGCTTTTTATCGGGGGAACAGGAACCTGGGAGGTCTGGATCCTCAATCGGGGAATCCGCAAAAGGAGTTTTCCGGAAGGTATCCATCAGATCACTGCAGATATCAACGAAGAACAGGATGTGGCAGAAAAGCTCAAAGACCTCACCTTTGACACGGTCTGCGAATTTATCGGCTTTACCGTAAAGGATGTGGAACGGGACTACAGACTTTTCCGGAATAAGACAAAACAATATATCTATACGAGCTCTGCTTCCGCCTACCATAAGCCTGCGGCAAATTATATCATTACCGAGGGAACGACCCTTGCCAACCCGTACTGGCAGTATTCCAGAGACAAAATTGCCTGCGAGGAATTCCTGATGAAAAAATATCGGGAAGAAGGCTTCCCTGTCACCATCGTCAGGCCCAGTCACACCTATGATGAGCGCAAAATTCCCTTGGGCGTGCATGGAGACAATGGTTCCTGGCAGGTAATCAGACGTATGATGGAAGGGAAACCCGTCATCATTCAGGGAGACGGTACTTCTCTGTGGACCCTAACCTTCAATACGGATTTTGCCATAGGGTATACCGGCCTGATGGGAAATCGTCATGCCATCGGAGAAGCCTTCCACATCACAGGGGACGAGGCGCTTACCTGGAACCAGATTTATGCCACAGTAGCCGACGCATTGGGCGTAAAATTAAACGCTTATCATGTGGCGTCCGAATTTCTGGCGGCGGCCGGAGCTCCCTATGGCTATGATTTTGAGGGGAGCCTCCTCGGAGATAAAGCCGTCTCAGTCATCTTTGACAACAGTAAGTTAAAAAGAGTGGTGCCTGATATGAGAACCACCATCCGCTTTGATCAGGGGGTGCAGCTTGCGCTTAAGTATATTTTTGCACACCCGGAGGAATGTCAGAAGGAGGATCCGGCCTTTGACGCATGGTGCGATCAGGTGATTGCTGTGATGGAAAATGCAAAACAGAGCTTTCCCTTATGATTTTCCAAAGAGACTGTGAAAAAGGCCCCTGGCAGAAAAGAACACTTTCAGGAATAAAACCCGAAGGTGTTCTTTTTTATTATCATTTCTCAAGGAAAGCGAACTACAAAAGCTCAATTTATTAACATAACTCTGCACTTTTTCCTGTTACAGGCAATACCGTATTTCAGGATAGTTTCCAGGCCATCCTGGCGCAGCTTCTGGTCTATGAAAATCTTCCGTATCTCGCGATTCGGTATGGCCAGCTGATAAGTCTCCCCGTCCTCGCTGCCTCGCTGTGTCAGGTAGCCGGTGGTAAAAAGGATGCTCATTCACAATCTTCAAAAGTTCAAATCCATGTCCCTCTTGACAAAAAACTGAGAATGCCCTATAGTAAGTCCTAAACAATAGAATCCGCGCTTCGCGAGTCTTCTATTGTCATAAATAATAAACCGCTAGGGGAGCACATCGCTGAGACTGAAGCCGTGCCGTCGCACTGCTTCTAACCCTCATTACCTGACCCGGATAATACCGGCGTAGGGAAGCATAGCAACGAAGAACCGCAGGCACAGTATCCCATACATTTGTGCCTTCACCGTTGCCGATGTCGTTCCTCCTTAGCCGAAAGTAAGGAGGATTTTTTATGTTGTACAATGTAATCGCAGACGGGGATGACATCAGTTATATCCCCACCACTTTGGGCAAAGCAGTGCTTGTTATCGCCTTTGTTGCCCTTCTTGCAGCCGCTGTGGCCTTTGCCCGAAAGAAAGCTCCCGGAAAAAGCTCTCTGAAGCTGAGCGCCAAACAGCTTGCCTTCTGTGCCGTCGCCATCGCTCTTGGCACAGTGCTTTCCAATGTGAAGCTTTACCGCTTCCCTTTTGGAGGGTCGGTCACCTTGCTCTCCATGCTGTTCGTCTGCCTTCCCGGCTACTGGTTCGGTCTCGGAGCCGGTCTGATCACAGGCGTCGCCTACGGCATTCTGCAGCTGCTCATCGATCCCTTCGTCATCCATCCTGTCCAG
>CAQUWW010000098.1 GCA_948896875.1 uncultured Acetatifactor sp.
GACCACATCAGATACGGACGAGTCGCATGAGTTGGTACAGCTTTTAAGGTTGCTCTGATGCAGTTTCTCCGAATTGAAAAGTATGGGATTTTAGCGGAAATACCGGAATTTGTCGATTTGTCGAATCAAAATCGGGGTGGGGTAAAAGGGGTAAAAGTCATCAAAATCTAACAGCGGCACAGGCGCGACTATATAGTGAAATCATGAGGGCGTACGGAATCGGTTTTCATGAGACCTTTTCAAATGAGACAGGAGAATAAAAAAATGAACATGCAGGAATATATAGAGGAGGCGGAAAGCGCGCTCCTTCACACCTATAATCGTTACCAGATTGTCCTTGACAGAGGCGAGGGCGTCTATCTGTATGATATGGAGGGAATCAAATATCTGGACTTTGTGGCAGGTATCGCAGTGTTCGCATTGGGGTATCATAACAAAGAATATAATGATGCGCTGAAAGCGCAGATTGATAAGCTGATCCACACTTCCAATTATTATTACAATAAGCCGGCTGTGAACGCCGCAAAGAAGCTGAAGGCAGTGTCCGGAATGGACAGAGTATTTTTCACCAATTCCGGAGCGGAGGCTGTGGAGGGGGCCATTAAGGCCGCCCGCAAATATGCGTATCTGAAGGATGGCAGAACCGACCATGAGATCATAGCCATGAATCATTCCTTCCACGGGAGAACCATGGGAGCTTTGTCCGTGACAGGAAATCCGAAATACAGAGAGCCCTTTGAACCCATGATCGGCAATATTCGGTTTGCAGATCTGAACGATATTGAGAGCGTGAAGAGTCAGATTACGGATAAGACCTGCGCCGTTATTCTGGAGCCGGTGCAGGGAGAAGGCGGGCTTTTCCCCGCAACAGAGGAATTTCTGAAGGAAGTGAGAGCAATCTGTGAGGAAAAAGATATTCTTCTGATTTTTGATGAGATTCAGTGTGGCATGGGCAGGACGGGATATATGTATGCCTGGCAGCGCTATGGGGTGAAACCTGATATCATGACCACGGCGAAGGCGCTGGGCTGCGGTGTCCCTGTGGGCGCTTTTCTGATGACGGAAAAGGTGGCGGGACAATCCCTTGCGGCAGGGGATCACGGAACTACTTACGGCGGCAATCCTTTAGTCTGTGCGGCCGTGGAAAAAGTCCTTGATTTATTCGAAGAGAACCATATAATAGATAAGGTAAGAGAAACCGCGCCCTATTTGGAGAAATGTCTGGAAGAATTGAAGGATAAATACGAGTGTATTACAGAACGCCGGGGCGTGGGACTGATGCAGGGGCTGGTGTTCGACCGGCCGGTGAACGAGATCATCAACCGGGCGCTGGAAGAAGGCCTGATCTTGATTAATGCGGGTCCGAATATTATTCGTTTTGTGCCCCCGCTCATTATCTCGAAGGCAAATATTGATGAGATGATTGATATTCTGGACAGCTGTATCGAAGTGTAAATCGGAGGGTGCCTGTGGAGTTACAGACGGCTGAAATGTCGGATTGTAGGAGAAGGCTGCGGACAGCGGCACGGAGGGTAGAATGCAGTTTAGGAAGAGACTGGTTGCAACGGCGGCAACAGTGGCTTTTGCAGCCGTTGCTTTATACGGAAGTACTCTGGAGGCAGGAGATATGGAAGAGCCAGAGGGGATTTTGTCCGTATTTGACCATAAAGAAACGATTTATTTCTGGTATAACGATGAGAGCATGACCAATTTCATCAACAGCGCCGCCGTTTCCTTCGGCGAGGAACAAAATGTGAGGGTGATTCCGGTCCTGGCCTCCGACAGCGAGTATCTGGAAGCCGTTAATCAGGCCTCGATTCACACTTCCCAGACGCCGGATGCCTACATTATCAGTCATGATTCTCTGGAAAAAGCATATCTGTCAGGGCTGGCAGAAAGGATACAGGATGAGCAGAGAATCTGCAACGAGGCAATCTTTCCTGCCGCCGCACTTTCGGCGGTATCCTATCAGGGGAAGCAGGTGGCATATCCTCTATTCTTTGAGACAAGCGCTCTCGTCTATAATGAGACCTATCTGGCCGAATGGGCGGAGCAGATTGCGATGAAGGAGCTTTTGGAGAGTGGGGAGCTGGATGAGAATCCGGAGGAAACGGATGGAATTTCTGTGGATGAAGGACTTCTGGCGGAGAAGGCGGAGAGTTATTTTACAGGTGCCATTCCTTCCACTATAGATGATATTTTGAATATCGCGAATACCTTTGATGTGCCCCAGGGAGTGGAGGGGGTCTTGAAGTGGGATGTGTCCGATATTTTTTACAACTATTGGATTGTGGGCAATTATATGATTGTGGGAGGAGATGCAGGCGATAACCGGGAGATGATCAACATCAATAATCCGGAGACAATTCAATGCCTGGAGGTTTATAAGGCGCTGAATCAGTTTTTCTATATCGAGCCGGAGATGGTGACTTATGAATCTGTGATCAATGATTTCTGCGAGGGCAGGGTGGTTTTTACCATTGCCACTACGGATGTGGTGGAGCGGCTGGAACAGGCCAGGGCTGATGGAAGCCTGGGCTTTGATTACGGCATCGCCAGGCTGCCCCGGGTCAGCGAAGAGCTGGACAGCCGTACCATGTCTGTGACCAACGCGGTGGCGATTAACGGATATTCCGAACATCAGGATCTGGCCAATCAATTTGCGACATATCTGGTGACGGAATGTGCCGATTCTCTTTATGAGACAACGGGAAAGGTGGCGGCAAAGCTTGACACGGATGAGGAGAACGGGGCTCTGCAGATTTTCAAAGCGGAATATGCCGACAGCATTCCGCTTCCGAAAATGATGGAGACAGGGAATTTCTGGCTTCAGCTGGAGGGACTGTTTTCAAAGGTGTGGAACGGTTCTGATGTGACGACGCTGGTGCAGGAGCTGGCAGACCATATCACAGTGCAGATAAACGCGGCGGAATAAGAAAGTGCAGATTGCGCATATTTTTCCAATCATGGGATACACTTTTAAAAAAGTGGTAAAAGGAAGGTGTAACCTATGATTGGATTTTTGATTGCATTGATTTCGGGAGCTTTGATGAGTGTACAGGGTGTGTTTAACACACAGGTCACAAAGGCCTCCAGTATCTGGGCGGCCAGCGCTTTTGTACAGCTGACGGCGCTTTTTGTCTGTCTAGGCGCATGGCTTTGCACAGACAGGAGCAATTTACTTCAGGTCTTTCAGGTACAGCCAAAATATATGCTTCTGGGAGGCGCCATCGGCGCATTTATTACTTACACGGTGATTAAGAGCATGGACATGCTGGGACCGGCAAAGGCCGTTATGCTGATTGTGGTGGCACAGCTGGCGGTTGCCTATATCATTGAGCTGTTCGGCTGGTTTGGTGTGGAGAAACAGCCCTGGGAGTGGCGTAAGGCAGTGGGAATGGCAGTGGCGGTTGCCGGGATTATCATTTTTAAGTGGGAACGGGGGGCAGGCTGATCAGGGCCTTCCCTGCCGTTTCTTTTTTTCATGAAGATTTCCTAAAGTTACTTGTAAAAACGATAGGATTCTATTACAATAAAAAAGTCAGCATAGAGAGGCAATCCCTTTCAGACCATGAACTTTTTCATGGGGAAAGAGAGGGACTATGATGAGAAAATGGATTTTGGCGGTATCCTGTTTTATGACGGCAGTTATATTGTGTTGCGGCTGCGGACAAAAGAGCGGGACAATCCTGATAGGCAGCGGGGAAAATCAGGAAGCGGAAAACCGGAGCCGGGAAGTTGCCGGGGAGGATGGCAATTCGCAGGAGGTCGGCCATGCCGGTGAGACGTCGTCAGAGGAGGCGGCGATTTGCATCTATGTATGCGGCGCCGTGGTAAGCCCCGGTGTGGTGGAGATTCCCGCCGGAAGCCGGGTGGAGGACGCACTGAAAGCGGCGGGCGGTTTTACCCCGGAGGCAGGACGGGAGGCTGTGAACCTGGCGGACTGGGTAACGGATGGCCAGATGTTGTATTTCCCCACGCAGGAAGAGGCCCTGGAAGAGAAAGCCAGGGAGGAAGAGGCGGCATCGGGACTGATCAATATTAATACTGCGGACGCGGCGGCGCTGTGTACTTTGCCCGGGGTGGGTGAGAGCAGGGCGGCGGATATCATAGCCTATCGGGAAGCCAACGGCGGTTTTGAGAACTGTGAAGACATCATGAAAGTACCGGGTATCAAAACTGCGATGTACGAGAAAATACGTGATAAAATAACGGTCAGATGAATATGGCAGCCATAGATGAGAATGAAAAAAGGAGCGGGAGAATAGAATGGCCAGAAGAAGAGCTTTGGTGGTAGATGACGAGAAATTGATTGTGAAGGGGATTCGCTTCAGCCTGGAACAGGATGACATGGAGGTAGATTGTGCCTATGACGGAGAAGAGGCCCTGGAATATGCCAGTCATAATGAATATGATATCATTCTTCTGGATGTAATGCTGCCAAAGCTCACGGGGTTTGAGGTCTGCCAGCAGATCAGAGAATTCTCCAATGTGCCCATCATTATGCTCACGGCAAAGGGCGAAGACATGGATAAAATTCTTGGATTGGAGTACGGCGCCGACGACTATATCACCAAGCCTTTCAACATCCTGGAGGTGAAAGCCCGGATCAAGGCAATTATGCGCCGGACGGAGCCGAAACGTATCATGGGAGAAGTCCCTGCGGCTAAAACGGTGGAAAGAGGAGAGGTTCGCCTGGACTGTGAAGGAAGAAGAGCCTTTATTGCGGGGAGAGAAATCGGGCTTACAGCGAAGGAATTTGAACTGCTGGAGCTTCTGATGCTGAATCCCGATAAAGTGTACAGCCGTGAGAATCTGCTGCACCTGGTGTGGGGAGCGGATTACCCGGGAGATGTCCGCACTGTGGACGTGCATATCAGGAGACTTCGGGAAAAAGTGGAAGCAAACCCCAGCGAGCCCAGGTATGTACATACGAAATGGGGTGTCGGCTATTACTTTCGCAATGCATAATCAGGAGTTGTCCACACAGGTCCTAAACGGAACAGTTCGGTTAAGGTGAAAAATGGTTGGGAAAATATGCAGAGAGCTGAAACGGCTCATTTCTTTGCGCAGCCTGCAGGCGCGCATCTTTATCATTGTGCTGGCGGCAGGATTCATTCCAAGCGTAATTGTTCGATACGGAATTCTGAACAATTATGAGGAACAGTCCGTCCAGCAGCGAATCTACAATGTCCAGAATCAGCTGATGATTGTGGGAAATCATCTGATCAGCAACAATTATTTTAATACAAAGCCGGAGGGCTATACCAGCAGTGTGTCCAGGGAGGTAATTGATGCGGAACTGGAGATGATATCCAATCTGTACGAGGGAAGGGTCATGATTATTGATTCCAGCCTGAAAGTAGTGAAGGATACCTATGGCATCAGCACAGGCAGGACGATTATCTCCGAGGAGGTAATCAAGTGCTTTCGGGGAGAGTCCATATCCAATTATGACAGCAGTCATGGTTATATTGAGATGACTACGCCGATCATTGATTCCAGTGATGACTCTGGCCAGATAGTGGGTGTCATGCTGACCAGCATTTCCAATGAGGCGATTGTGGCCATGCTGGAGGTGCTGGACCGCAAGTCTGTGATCCTGCAGAATCTGATGATTGTGGTAATCGTCGCCATGGCTATGCTTCTGTCTGTTATGCTGACGCGCCCTTTTAACAGGGTGACGGAGGCAATCAATGAAGTCAGCGCCGGCTACAGCGACGAGAGTATTTCCGTGCCGGATTATGCGGAGACGGTACATATTGTGGACGCGTTTAATCAGCTGTTGAAACGGATGCGGGCGCTGGATAACTCCAGGCAGGAGTTTGTGGAAAATGTATCCCATGAGCTGAAGACGCCCATGGCTGCTATAAAAGTGCTGGCGGATTCCCTGGCGGGACAGAGAGATGTGCCGGTGGAATTGTACCAGGAATTTTTTTCGGATATTGTGTCGGAGATAGACAGGGAGAATCAGATTATCACGGATTTGCTGGCGCTGGTCAAGATGGACAAGAAAGCCCAGGAGCTGAATATTACATCCCTGAATATGAATGACCTGGTGGAGCTGATACTGAAACGTCTCCGGCCGCTGGCACGGAAAAAAGATGTGGAGGTTATCTTTGAGAGCGTTCGGCCTGTGGTGGCAGAAGTGGACGAAGTGAAGATGACGCTGATTATGACGAATCTGGTAGAGAACGCGATCAAATATAACAAAGAGAATGGCTGGGTAAAGGTAGAGCTGGATGCGGATCATCAGTTTTTTACCTTTCGGGTCAGTGATTCTGGACTGGGCATACCGGAAGAGTCTCTGACGAATATCTATGAACGATTCTACCGGGTGGACAAATCCCACTCCAGGGACATCGGGGGAACCGGGCTGGGACTGGCTATTACAAAAAGCGCGGTACTGATGCACAGGGGCTCGATTACAGTGACAAGCGTAGAAGGAGAGGGGTCCAGCTTTACGGTGAAGATTCCTCTGAGCGGCGCTGTCAGCGGCGGAGCAGCTTTTGCTTCATAGACAGGTGTCTGTAGGAAAGTAACAGATGGGAGACGGAATGGTCAGAAGAATATGTGGAAGTATAATATTATTGACATGCATGCTTTTGCTGGCTGCCTGCGGCCAGGAGAATGAGGAGAATGCAAATATCTATCAGGTTTATTATGTGAGTAATTCCGAGACCAAAGTGGAGGTGCATGCACATGAAATGCTGGCGGTGGAATCTGGGGGACAGCTGGAAGAATTGATAGAATGTCTGTCTACCAACCCGGAGAAGCTGGAATATAAGGCGCCTTTGAACATGGGATTTCAAGTGCTGAGTACTACGCTGAAGGAGGGGAATCTGCTCATCGATGTGGATGCCGCTTACAAGGAGCTGGCCCCGCACACGGAAGTGCTGGTGCGCGCGGCAATCGTGCGGACTTTGACGCAGCTGCCCGAAGTGAACCTGATTATGATAACGGTGGAGGGCGGTCAGCTCTATGACTGCAAGAACAATGCGGTAGGATGGATGAATGCGGAACAGTTTATCAACAATGACGGCAATGAGATCAACACCTATGAGATGGTGCGGGTCAGGCTGTATTTTGCGGATGAAAGCGGAGGAAATCTGATTGCGGCTTACCGGGAAAAACATTATTCCACCAACACGCTGCTGGAGCGTTTTGTGGTAGAAGAGCTGATTGCGGGACCCAGCGGACAGATAGACGGCCTTTATCCCTGTGTGAATCCCAATACAAAGGTGATCAATGTCACCACAAAGGATGGAATATGTTATGTAAATCTGGATGAGAATTTTCTGACAGTGGTAAACAATGTATCTACGGATGTGTCTGTGTATGCCATTGTCAACTCGCTGGTAGAGCTGAACAATATCAATAAGGTACAGATTCTCATCAATGGGGAAGTGCCGGCGCAGTTTTCCTCCTCTACTTTCGAGCGGAATCTGGATATTGTAATTTCTCTGGAAAAATAGATTTCCTTTCGAAAAAAGAGGTGAGGGCATGGCATATAGAGTACTTTTTGCAGAAGATGAGCCGACGATTCGGGAAGTGCTGACAGAATATATGCGGCTGTCAGGGTATCAGGTTACCGAAGCGGGACAGGGAGATGAGGCAATCCGCCTTCTGTCGGAGCAGGAGTTTGATCTGGCGGTGTTGGATATCTGTATGCCGGGAGCGGATGGGTTCCAGGTATTGAGAGCAATCCGGGAATACGGGAAGCAGACGGCGGTGATTATGCTGACCGCGCTGGAGGACGAGCAGACTCAGGTGAAAGCCTTTAATCTGTATGCGGATGATTATGTGATCAAGCCGGTTTCTCCTATCATTCTGTTGAAACGGATGGAGACCATTCTGCGGCGTACCGCACGCAGCACAGGGGCGGAGAGAGAAGAGAAAGCGGGTTTAAGCCTGCAGGAGGAAGCGTATTGTGCTTTTTATAAAGGGGAAAAGCTGCCGCTTACCCTGACAGAATACCTGCTGCTGCAGAAGCTTTATCAGGAACCGGACAGAGTGTTTACCAGGGAACAATTGATTTTAAGTATTTTTAATGAGGACTATATCGGCAATGACCGGATCATTGACGCCCATGTGAAGAATCTGAGGAAAAAGCTGCCCGTATCCTGCATTAAGACCGTCATCGGCGTGGGATATCAATATGACAGGACAGCCGGTAAGGATGCCGGAGGACAGGATTGAGACATGAAACTTGGACGAAAAAATCTGCTGTACAGTATGGCGCTGGCGGGGATTCTGCTATTGATGCTGGTAGGGTATTTTCTTTATATGCTTCCTTCTCTTTATGTGGATTATGTGATGGAGCAAAATCTGAGGGCGGTTCGGGAGCAGCATCTGGCCTATCGGACAAACGGAAGCTATGAAGGGGTAAAGGTAAGGAATTCCACGGCCTGTTTTTCTGTTGAGATTCCGATGGAAGGGAATTCCATACTGGTAACCGGAAAGTTTTTTTCGGCGGAGCTTATGGTGCGGGACCAACGGTTACGTGAGATTCTGGACCGATGCCGGGAGAGGCTTAGAGCAGAAGGAGAGACCACGCGGACGGCGGGTGAGGCGGTGGGCCGCGAGATGGAGGAGCTGTCGGAAATTCTGCAGGAAACAGCGGGAGAAAATTCCGCCCTGCCCGTGGAGATTCATTTGTTATATAGCCGGGATATGGAGGAAGAATTCCGAAATGAAACGGTAAAGGTCCATTCTTATTCTGATCATCTGATTATCATCGAGTCAAGTGTGGAAGATTCTGCCAATCGATACGCAAATTATGTTGCTGTGGAACAGACGAAAGACAACCTGATTTTTACCGTTCTTCCGGTGGTGGCGCCGGAGGTGGATGAAATACGTCCTGTGGTTCTCCAGAGTCTGCCAATGCTGGGAGCTGTGGTGATTCTGCTGGTACTGCTGGTCTCACAGATGTATTCCAAAGGAATTGTGAGGCCTATTACGGAGCTGGTGCAGCACACAGAACAGATGAAGGGGCCGAAGAATCCGGAGGTGAGGCGGCTTTCGGAGAATTGGCGGGACAGAAGTGACGAGGTGCGGGAGCTGGCGGATACCCTGGATGATTTCTATCTGCAGATCAGAGAAAGCTACCGTGAGCTGGAAGAAAAAAACAGGGAGCTGGCCGAGGAGAACGAGAGACAGGAAGTCTTCCTCAGAGCTTCTTCCCATCAGCTGAAGACACCTGTGGCCGCGGCGCTTTTGCTGGTTGACGGCATGATGAACCAGGTTGGAAAATACAGAGAGACGTTAGTTTATCTGCCGAGAGTCAGGGAGCAGCTTCTTTCCATGAGAAAAATTGTGGAAGAGATTTTATATCTGAATCATTGCGCGGATCATGTGAAGCTGCAGACGGTGGATGTGGAACAGCTGCTGGAGGAGAGATTGCGGGCTTATCAGGTGGCGCTGGCAGACAGGAATATCGCTGTGGAATTTTCGGAGAAAAGCGGGCTGGCTTTGTGGGCGGATGAAATGATGATTGTTCAGATTGTGGACAACCTGATGTCCAATGCCGTAAAATATACGCCGGTTGGCGGACGGATTGAGGTAAGAACCTGCCGTCTGACGGTGGAGACTGGAAGCAGAGAGAAAGGGAACGAAGGGACACCGGCGGAAGGGGAGTGTGAGAAGGGCATGGTTCGGATAGAGAATTTCGGGGTGACCATCCCGGAGGAACTGCTGCCTCACATTTTTGAACCTTTTGTATGTGGAAATCACCCGCGGACATCAGAAGCCTGCAGTCACGGACTGGGACTTTATATTGCTTCTTACTATGCGAAAAAAATGAATTTTGTGCTTTCTGTTTCCAACGGGGAGAACAGCGTTGTCACAGAGCTTGCAGAGCTGTGATGGGATAGCGGTTCAGTGTTTGGATAGAAGGATTCTGCTCCGGGCGCACAGATGGAGGAAAGCTCCACAGGATCTTCATCTGAAATTCATAAAGGTGTGCTAAAGTAAAGACAGTCGTAGAGAGCATAGCAAGGGAGGCATAAATGGATGTTGTTAACGATTCAGAATATAACCGTGCGTTATGGAGCGGATATTGCGCTTGCCATTCAGGACCCGATTGTCATTGAAGAGGGGGACCGGGTAGGGGTAATCGGCTCAAACGGCGCGGGCAAAAGTACACTGATTAAAAGTATTCTGGGACTTGTGCCCTATCAGGGAACGATTCAGACCCGGCTGAAGCCGGAGGAAATGGCTGTTCATATGCAGTTTAACGAATATACGGACGCCATGCCGGTGCGGTATATTATGGAGGCCATTCTGGGGACAAAGATTTCAGAGAACAAAAAACTGCAGGAATTAATTGCGTTTTTTGAATTTCAGGACTGCCTGTCGAAGCGGTTTCACGCGCTTTCCGGCGGCCAGAAACAGAAGCTCACGATCATCATGGTGATGATGCAGAAGGCGGAGCTGACCTTTTATGACGAAGTCACTTCCGGGCTGGATTTTGAGTCCAGACAGAAACTGACGGAGAAGCTGGCGGAATGGTACAGGGACAAGGAGGATTCCCTGATCATTGTTTCCCACTATTATGAAGAACTGGAACAGCTGGCGGATAAGATCCTGCTGTTGGACCAGGGCAGGGTGGTCGCTTACGGAAAGGTGCGGGAACTATTCCGGAAATATTGTGGCGATGCGGTCTATGTCCTGGAAAACACGCCGGAGAATCGCAGACTGGCGGCTGACTTTCGGGAGCTGCAGTCTCCCGACCACCTGATCGCTCTGTCCTGTCAGGACCGGGAAGAGGAGAGAAGGATGCTGTCGTTGTTTGTGGAACACAACATGAACTTCAAACGGAGCAGTTCGGATATTGAGATTATGTCGATCAATGCAAAGGCCTGCTTTTACGGGGAAGACGGAGCAAGAACGGCATAGGCAGACAATAGGGCAAAGAAGGAACGATCATGAGCAAAAACTGAACAAGTTCAGTTAGAATTTGTGACGCTTCGGCATGGAGGTAGGGTTGAATAAATTCTCTGATGAGCAATTTATTCA
>CAQUWW010000099.1 GCA_948896875.1 uncultured Acetatifactor sp.
CCAGGGAAGCCTTGTACACCAGTTCCTCGCTGTGGGCATCCAGATAGCTTTCCGTATCGCTGATCAGATCCCTCCGGTACATCTCCAGCGCAAAGAATTCTCCTGCCTGCTCTATCTCCCGGGAGCAGGGCACATCCGCATCTACCTCATCACCTTTTCTTCCGGTATTCTCCATATCAAGCCTCCATTTGTCGTCTCCGTCCGAAGCGCTCCTGTCCTCCACGATCTTTTCAAGCAGCACCGCCACTTCCCTTCCCTCCTGAGACTCCGTCATGCTGCGATACAGCCATTTGTCGTGAGGCGGATATTTCCCCTCTATAAAATGCTGAAGCTTCATAGCCTCCTTGATGCCATCCCACAGCATCATCCGTGCGGTAAGCCTGTCCCGTCTGTGGAGCATTCTGGGATAATTATACTGTATCGTCTGGGCAAAACGAGCGGCGCTTTCCGCCAGCTTCAAATACCGGATTTCTTCCGGGTATCCCTGCTGCAGCTTTTTCCGAAAATCCGTAAAAATACCTTCCTCGTCCCGGAAAACCTCTCCGTTCACAGCGGCTGCCAGAGAGCTGTCCTGCACTGTCCTCCAGTCTATCTGCTCATAAGATTCCGTTTCCACCAGGCTCCGGTAGAACTCAGAGATTTTGATCACACCTCTCCTGTTGCGTCCATTTTTATGTGGGGCTCTTGTATACCCCTGAAATTCCTTCGGCAATTCCGCGTAGGCCTGCTGCAGCGCCTCCCCGATTTCCTCCCAGGTCTCATCCGTGACCCACATACAGAAATCCGGCCCCCAGTCATGATCCCGGGAAGCCTGGTCATCATACCCGAAGCAGTCCGAACCTCTTCCCGCCAGCCCCACTGCAATTCTCCCGGCATACTCCGGGAATTTCTCCTCTATCATGGGTTTCCCGTAAGTCTCATAGTATGCCCTTGCCAGCGTTAGCCCTGGCTTTGCGTCAGCTTGCCTGCTTTCCCCTTTCTCCCTATTTCCTGCTGCCTTTGCCACAGCCGCCTCACAGGCTTCCACATTTGCCCGCAATCGCTTGTAAGCCTCGTTCCTGCCCAGATTTCTTTCCACGTTTTCCGTGGCCTGACGGTAATACTGCAGCGCCTTCTCAAATTCCCTGCCGGAATAATGATAGGCGCCCAATGTGGCCAGCGCCGCCGCATAATGGCTGTCTTCCACATTGCCTGCCTGAAAAAGCCTGACTGACTTCAGCGCATACCCATGGGCTTCTTCCCTTTCTCCCAGCTGCATACAGGTGCCGGCCAGATTGGCGCAGGTGACCGCCGCCTCATAGACAGCATTCCTTTTTTCCACAATTCCCAGAGCTTCCAGCTGCTTTTCCTTCGCCGCCGCAAACTCTCCCATCTCCTGGTACAAAAGGCTCATATTGTTCTTCAATCCCGCCACATACATGTCGTCCGGCTCCAACAGCCTGTCGTAGATCTCCTGCACCTGGCGATAATACTCCATCGCTTCCTGCAGCTTACCACAGGACCGATATCCGGTGGCCGCATTGAGCAACGTGGTGGCATAAGGAATGGTATCTTCCAGCCCCATACGCTTCGCCAGTGCAATGGCCCGGTCCGCGGTCCGGATCACCTCTTCCCGCCGGCTGACCTCCCGGTAATAGCCCACCAGCTCATTCAGCAGCTGCAGCTGAGCGCCCTCGTCTCCTTCTGCCTCCGCCTGCTCCAACGACCTGCACATAAGCCCTTCCGCTTCTTCTGACTTATTTTCTTCAAAATACGCATCCACCTGCTGCAAAATCTGATTCACATCCATATTTTTTCTCCGTTTTCCCTGAAATTTCTCCTCATTCCACTTTGCTTTGATTCTATTATCCAAGATATATTATAGCCCTTTGGTAAAAATATGAAAGTCTTTTCAATAAATTTTCGATTCCATTGTCATGAATAGCATATCGCGCGGAAACCGGGTTCCCGCGCGATCGCTTTTCTTCTTTTTGCAGTTTCTTTTTTGTGGTTTCTTACAAGAGCAGATTCCTGAAATAACGAATGGTGTAATCGATGCCCTTTTCCCCAAGTTCCCCTTTCCAGTTCTGGGAATGGGGCTCGATGCTCAAAGCTCTGTCATATCCCTTCGCATAGAGAATGGCCAGAAATGCACCCCAGTTTGTCTGATCCATACCGGCCGGCGGATCATCATACCGCTTGCCGTCAATGACCAGCGAACCCTTCAGATGGACATGCAGGAAACGGTCTCCCCAGTCCCTGGCCTCCTGCAGATAATCTCCTCCGTCATAGATGCAGTGAGAAGGATCATACTTAATATATAAATCCTTCAGATAACCGTGAATCAGCGTATACGCCATGGGCGTACAGACAAAATTATTCCACCTGCAGTTGTAGACCGCAATTTTAACCCCTTTTTCAGCGCCATATGCAATCAGCTTTTCAAAATAGGAAATCGCCAGCCCGCAATTCTCATAATAGGACAATTCTTCCACATAATTACAGCCGGTAATGTAGACCTCGCAGTCCAGAGAAGCCGCCGCCTCGATCAGCCGGTATTCCAGCTCCAGCTCTTCCTGACAGATCCCATCTCTGCAGATACGATCACTGCCCCATCTGCCAACTGCGCCGATGGGCATCTCATATTTCAGGCTTCTCTCGCGGATTGCCACCACATTGTCCAGAAATTCCCGGGCCCGATCATTTACATCCAGTTCAATAAATTCCATTCCCCGGTCTTTTGCACTTTGAAAATCTGCGTCTTCAAACCATGCTATTCTTCCCAGTTGCATCGTCTTTCTTCCTTTCTTATTCCAGTTCCGAATCCGGCCGCTTAAAAATAGATTGCTTTTCCCGTTCTGCCCGACTCGTAAATTGCCTCCAGAATCTGCGTCACAACCATGGCCTGCCTGGGCTCCACTGTCAACGGCTCACCGTTCACAATCGCATTGTAGAATACTCTCTGCTCCACATCGCTGCTCTGCTCTTCGGTTCCATCGTAAAAGGCAACGCCTCCCCTGGCCAAATCAGGCTTCTCCACACATTGTCTGCCGTGATTGACCCGATTGATCCGCAGTCCGTCCGCCATATCGGCGCCTGCCTTTGTTCCGCAGAGGGTCGTCTGCGCTTCCCGCACGTCCAGACTGTTCAGCGCCCAGGAAGACTCCAGATGAATGGTTGCCCCATTCTTCATTTTGACAAATCCAAAGGCGGAATCCTCCACAGTGAAGACCGTCGGATCCCAGTCACCCCACGCATTGCCAGTCTCCGTCTGGTCGGCCAGCTTACGGTACACGGAGCCCACCACCATCTCCGGCTCGTAATTGTCCATCATCCATAACGTGAGATCCAACGCATGGGTTCCGATGTCAATCAACGGACCGCCGCCCTGTTTCTCTTCGTCCAAAAATACCCCCCATGTGGGAACAGCTCTCCTGCGAATCGCATGGGCTCTCGCATAATAAATCTCACCAAGTTCTCCTGCCTCACAGGCTTTTTTCAGATAGGTGGAATCCGCCCGGTAGCGGTTCTGGTAGCCGATGGTCAGAATCTTCCCCGTGCGCTCCGCAGTCTCCACCATGGCCTTGGCCTCCGCATAGGTTTTCGCCATGGGCTTCTCACACATGACATGCTTTCCTGCCTCCAGCGCCGCGATGCTGATGGGGGCATGAGAGCTGTTGGGTGTCAGCACATAGACAGCCTCCACATCCTCCTTCAAAAGCTCTTCATACTCTGTGTAAACCTTTGCATCCTCGGTTCCGTATTCTTTCTTTGCTTTCTGCGCTCTCTCCTCAATCAGGTCGCAGAAAGCCACAATCTCAAAATTCCCGTTTTGCTTCATGGCCGGCAGATGTTTGCCGTTTGCAATCCCTCCGCACCCTATGACTCCCACTCTTAATTTTCTCATTTTCAGCCTCCTCCTTCTCATTCCGCATTCAATTCTGCTTCTCCTGCTTCTACTCCGTTTTTCATCATCTCTTCCATGCTTTTTAGAAGAGCCCCTTCGGAAACGCAATTCTACCTTCCTCCGGCTTTTCCTTTCACTCGAAAGCTATCACTTTCCCCGTCTCCGCAGACTCCTGAATAGCTTCCATCAGCCTCATCACCCGCGCCGCCTCACACAGGCGAATTCTGCTCTCTTCCCTTCCCTCCAGTACTGCCATCACATTCTCATAGAATTCCCGCACATCGCTTTTCACTTCGGGAAGGGCTTCCGTGTAGATGCTGTCCTCTCTCCTGGGAGCCATGGTTTTGGTCAGGCCTGCGGCGGTAATCACCGGTACCACGTCCTTCTCATCCACACCGGAAGCCCGCACAATCCTGCCATTCCTCTCCCAATCCTCCACAACTGCCGTGCCGTTGGTCCCCAGCACATACCATCTGGGAAGGGAGATAAAATTGCTCGTCCCTACCTCCACCAGGGCACTGACACCGTTCTCAAAAACGATTTCCGCCCGGAAGCCGTCGTCCACCAGCTGATTTGTTACATTGGTGCAAGCGCCATAGACACTCCGGATGGACACATCCGGGAACAAAAGCAGCAGCTGGTCCAGAAGGTGCACTCCCCAGTCCAGAATCATTCCTCCGCCATGTTCTCTCTCCTGACGCCAGTCTCCCGGGATGCCCCTGGAGCCATGAACCCTGGATTCCAGCCGGAACAGCTCTCCCAGCTTTCCCTCCTCTAAAATCCTCTTCACCGTCAAAAAATCTTCATCCCAGCGTCTATTCTGATGCACTGTCAGGAAACGTCCCGTTTCTTCGGCCGCGTCCATCATTTCCTGCAAATCCCTGGAATTCAGGGTAATTGGCTTCTCACTGATCACATTTTTCCCGGCCCTCATCGCCGCAATGGCCACAGGCTTATGCACATCGTTGGGCGTGGCGATCAGCACCAGATCCGTCTCCGGGTCCGCCAGCAGGTCTTCCAGCCCCTCATATACATGCAGCCCCTTCTCCGCCGCATATATCCTGCGCTCCTCTTTTATATCCCAGATGCCTGCTATCTCCAGATTCTCTATGGTCTGCACCTGATCATAATGCCAGCCGGCCATTCCGCCGAAACCTACAATCGCCATTTTATGCTTCATCCTAAATCCACCTCTTATCTTTATTCGCCGGCCGTCTCTCCCTCGGTTTCACCGCCCACGTCCGGACCCTTTCCTTCTAAGCCCAGTACATGGCACCTCTGTCTTCCTGAATCAGTACATTCTGCAAAAAGCGGATGGCTTTCTCCAGCCCTTCCCGGCCGGACATCAAACCGTCCTCATGCTCAATACTGATGGCATAATCGTATCCCACCATGCGGAGCTGAGAGATAATATTCTTCCAGTAGTCCTCCCCATGTCCATATCCCACTGTACGGAAAATCCAGGAACGCTCCAGCTCTTCTCCGTAATGAGTGGTATCCAGCACACCGTTCACCGCCGTATTTACCGCATCTATTCCGGTGTCCTTCGCGTGGAAATGGAAAATTGCCCCTTCTTTTCCCAGCTCCCGAATCGAGACTGCGGGATCCATCCCCTGCCAGATCAGATGACTTGGATCAAAATTCGCCCCGATTTGCGGTCCCACCTCATGGCGGAGTCTGAGCAGCGTCCTGGTATTGTATACACAGAATCCCGGATGCAGCTCCAAAGCGATTCTGGAAACGCCGTGGGCTTCCGCAAAAGCAGCTTTCTCCTTCCAATAGGGAATCAATACCTCGTTCCACTGATACTCCAGAATCTCACTGAAATCCTCCGGCCAGGGACAGGTAACCCAGTTGGGGGTCACATCCTCCCTGCTGCCTCCCGGGCAGCCCGAAAACGTGTTGACCACCGGTACGTTCAGCTTCTCTGCCAGCAGGATGGCATTGGTGAAATCCTGCTCAAACCGCTGTGCCACCTTCGGATTGGGATGTACCATATTGCCATGGCTGCTCAAAGCGCTGATCTGAAGATGATACCTGTCCAGTGTCTCCAGAAACGCCTCCCGTTTCCTCTCGTCCGCCAGAAGCTCCGCCGCGTCGCAATGCGCCTTCCCCGGAAAGCCGCCGCACCCGATTTCCACCATCTGCACGCCTCTTTCCGCCAGGAATCTGCAGGCCTCCTCAAAGGGCAGATCACCCAATGCTACCGTCAATGTTCCCAGTTTCATAGTATGTACCTCCTGTTCCGTTCCTTCTTTACCATCTTTTTTCATCATAAGAAAAAACAGCAAAAGAAGATAGCTTCTTCCCTGCTGTTTATCCATACAATCCTGCTATTTCTCTTTCTTCAAAATCTCGGAGGGCGTACAGCCATAATATCGTCTGAACTGCCTTCCGAAATGGTTGTAATCCGTAAATCCCACACTGCCGGCAATTTCCGCCACTGTGCCCTCCTTTTTCTTCAGCAGATTCATGGCCTTCTTGATTCTCACTTCGTTTATGTACTGCAACGGCGAAATTCCCATGCTTTCCTTGAACAGATGATTGAATCTCCCCTCGCTCAGATAGGCCAGCCGGGCCAGCTCCTCGTTGCCGATAGGCCTGGAATAATTCTGCTGAATATATTTCAGCACTCTGTTCAGCCTTTCCAGCTGTTTCTTTCTCTTGTCACTTTCCCGTTCTGTCATCGTTTTCACCGCATATTCTCTGGCCAGATGCACAATCAGCTTCATCAATTCTCCCTTACAGATCAGCTGATACCCGATTTCCTTCCTGGTGTACTCATCGTAAATTGCGGTCATCATCCCATCAATCTTTTCATCCTTCTCTATCAGCGGCTCAAACAGAATATCCCTGTCCGCCAGCTCTCTGGAGAAAGCCTCCATCTCGAAGATGATGACCAGCACTTTCATATGACTTCCGTCGCAGTACCCGGAATGGAGCTCATTACTGTTGGCCACCACCAGGTTTCCTTTTTCTGCCAGAATCTCTTTCTGATTCAGACAGATCCTGGTCTTTCCCTCCATCACATAATGCAGCTCCACATGTTCATGCCAATGGGGAGAAAAAATGCGTTTCCTGGTTTCTGCTTTATTGATAAACATACTCACCGGGAATTCCGGATCGCTTATAATTTTCTTCTCATACAACTCCAGTGACTGCATACGGTTTTCCCTTTGGACCGGCTTCGTCCACCCTTTCCTTCCTTTCATCATACCACAAGTAATCCCCTTTGCAAGCAACAATTTTGCCTTCGGCCTATGATTCATTGCTCACGGCAATAGGACTCCGCCCTGATCTGTCCGTCCTGACAGGTAACCCGGATCGCCCCGGCCTGTGAAGTCTGTAGAATACAGGTGCCGGCGCTTTCCAGTCTCTCCAATAGTTCGGCATGTGGATGTCCATAGCGATTATTCCTGCCGCAGGAAATGACGGTGAGCAAAGGATTCAGCAGGTCAAGCTCTTCTTTCGGCGTAGAATTGCGGGAACCGTGATGCGCGGCCTTCAGCACTGTGATATCCTTGATCTCTCTTTTCCTCAGCTCCTCCAGAAGAGCCTCCTCCCCCTTTTCCTGCACATCTCCTGTCAAAAGCAAAGTCCAGTTTTCTGCGGAAGCATCGCTTTTGAATTCCACATAGACACATTCCGAACAGGCATTGACATCCTGTGCGTCAAAGCCTCTCGCCGGATGCAGGCAGGTGAATTCCGCATTTTTACAGCTCCAGCTGTCCCCTGCGGCCAGATATCCCACCGGAATGCCGCTTCCGTCAGGACCCGCCTGTGCCGCCGCAGCCGGCAATTCTCCCAGCTGTTCCTCCCGTTTTTCCTCTTCAATGGCAGGCAGTAACAGCTGATGCACCCGAATATTGCTTTCCTCTCCCATTTCCAATAGCTCCACCGCGCCATTGACATGGTCCGCGTCCGGATGGGACAGGAACAGCGCGTCGATGTGATGAATTCCATTGTATTTCAGATAGGGAAGCAGCACATACTTTCCCACACTGCTCCGACTGCTGCTGCCGCAGTCAAAGAGATAGTTCTCTCCCGAGGCGGTCCGCACCAGAATGCAGTCTCCCTGTCCCACATCCAGAAAGATGGCACTGTTCTCCGGTAATGGCTTTATGGCAAACAGCAGTATTGCCATAACCACAGCCCCTGTGCAGAGGATTCCATTTCCTGTTTTGTGCTTTCTCACTTTCTCTGCTTCCACCTCCCGTTTTTTCATAAGTTTCCGAAACAGCACGACTCCCGCCAGCAGCAGATAATAAACCACAATCTGCCAGATGCCGGGACAGCCCGGGTTCCAGGTATGAAAAGGCAGTCTGTCAAAGCAGCCGCACAGAAACTCATAGGTCCCCAGAATCATTCTGTCCACAATTCCCAGGATTCCCGCCCCCGGCACTGCCAGGACCAGCAATCCTGTTATCATCATAGGCTTTACCAAAGGAATCACAAACAGATTCAAGAAGACGGAATAGACGGGAATTTCATAATAGAACCAGAGCTGAACGGGAAGGGTGGTCAACGTGATGGACAGACTTGCAAAAAAAGATTGCTTCAACCCTTCCGCCAGTTTCGTCACAGACACTTTGATTATGGAAAAAAGATTCCTCTCCGCCGGTTTTCTCTGGACGGAACCCTTCTCCGGGCCCAGAGACGGATAGACCACCCCTATGCCCAGGACGGAGGAAAAGGAAAGCAGAAACCCGCTGTTGCGCAGAGAATACGGATTGGCAATGACCATCCCCGCCCCCATGATCCCCAGAGCCGTCAGCATGTCGTAGGTGCGTCCCGTCACCTCCGCCAGCATTTTGATCAGATACATGCCGATGGCACGACAGGCCGACACGCTGAAACCGGTCATACAGCCATAGAGAAGAAGCAGTATGCTGCCTGCGGCCGCGGCGGGCGGAATCGGCATTCCCGTTTTTCGAAGCAGTCGGTACACGCTCATTCCAAGGATGGTAATGTGCAGGGAGGAAATACTCAGGATGTGCAGAATTCCGTTTCTTTTATATATATCTTTCAGTTCACTGCCCAGGTCTTTTTTGTCTCCCAGAAGCAGCGCGCTCATCACCGCCGCTTCCTTTTCCGGGAAGACGGCGTACAGTCGCTCCTTCAAATACTGCTTCAACCGAAACAGCCCTTCTCTCACCGGCCAGTAGTCCTCGCCCAGGGCCAGGAGCTCCGCCTTCCGCAGTCTTCCTCCGATTCCCTGGGTCCTGTAATATACAAAGGCATCGAATTCCCCGGGATTCGTAGCCGGTGAACACGGCCAAAAGACGCCCCGCACTGCCGCAATACTTCCCAGTGGCACAGCCGGCGCGTTCTCCGTCTCAATGATGAAATTTTCCTGACAATGAATTTCCCGCCCTGATTCGGCGGCAGAAAGCCCGAAGGCATTTGATTCCTGTATGACTACAGATTGCAGATATAGAGAAGTCTCGTCTTTCTGGTACACCTGACCGGTGACAAGCAATGTGTCAGATGCACGCAGCCATTCTGTGCTGACAAAGCCCGGCTCCACACCGTCCGCCCATCCGACCTTCAGCCGGAGGGCGGCGATGAGCACCAGGAACAGGGCAGCCACAAACAAAGGTCGCCGCATTTATCTATTCCCCTTTCCCCAACTTCATTTTTCCATTTCTCAAACGAATTCTCACCCCTTACTCTTTTCTATTGCCTTCGCCTGTCAATGCAACTTTCTCGCTCCTTCTTCTGTCAATGGAGCTTTCTCGCATCTCTTTTCACGGAGAGAAAAAGCGCGATTCCCGCTATGGCCGCCATCAGCAGATAGGACTGCGCCATTGGCATGAAATTGTACTGCTTTCCCGTCCACACCGTATAGAAATCCCGATTGATATAGGTAACCGGCAATAGTTTTGCGATCACCTGCACCGCCGAAGGCAGATTGTCATAGGTGATTCCCATCATGCCTCCCAGAATCATGAACACAAAATACAGCAGCATCGTCACGCAATAGGTCAGCGAAAACTTCCGCAAAAGGGAAGAGATGGCATGGGCCAGCCCAAACAGGATGACGCTGAATGCCAGAATGCACACCACATACAGCAGCGCTCCCGTCAGCTTCGGCGCCTTGATCTCCGTAAAGGCATAGCCTGCCGCAAAATAGATTCCAAAGGCGATCAGCATAAAAATCAGCTCCGATAAAACCCGATTGCACAGAGAAACGCCGGTCCTGATCCCGAACAGCTCCATTCTCTGGGGAATCCCCTTCTCCATCTCCTGGGCATTGGAAATTCCATATCCCATGAATATGGTGGCCATGGGAATCAAAGCCCCCACTCCCAGGAAGACGGAAGTCACCGCCACGCTGAAAGCTTCGGCATCCGGCATCTCTCCTCCTATGGCCCGGGTAATGACAATCATCATCAGAACCGGCATACCTACGCCGAATATATGCACATAAGGATTTCCGATTGTCTTTCGAAATTCGAAAGACAGCATTTGCCGGGAAATGATCCCTTTTTTCTTTTCTTCCTTCAACATACCTCGTTCACCTCCTGCTTTGCGTTGGTGTATAATATTTCGATATCATCATTACTCCGCTTATAATTCACATTGTTCTCCAGAAGCAGGTTGGTAATTTCTCTCTCCTTTTCCTCGCTTCCGCAGGAAATTGCAATCAAATGAGCGGGGGAAGCCAATTTATCATAGCCGGACAGCAAAGCCTCATTTTTTTCGCTTTCATCCACCACAATCACCGCTCTGCCACAGTATTTATGAAACAGCTCCTCTTTGTCGCCATAGTCCACAACCTTCCCCTGGTCCAGGATCAACAGCTTATCCGCCAGCTGATCCAGCTCCTCATAATAATGCGATACCATCAGAAAGCTTGCATTCTTCCCTCTGTACCATTCCACCAGCTTTTCCACCAGCTTCTGCCTCGTCTCAAAATCCAGTCCCGAAGTCACCTCGTCATAAAAGGTCAGCGCCGCTTCCTGCATCATCACCATGATGATGGTAAAACGCTGCTTCTGTCCCCCGGAAAGCTTGGAATACTTTTTCCGCAGGCAGTCCTGA
>CAQUWW010000100.1:0-4571 GCA_948896875.1 uncultured Acetatifactor sp.
TCCCATAAAATCAAGGTTTGAGTAATAAAAAATAGGGTAGTATTTGACACTACCTCTGAAAAGGAAAGGGTAACGTAAATGGATGAGAAGCTGAGGAATATGACCTCTATCTACATAACAAAAGGGGATAAAATGCTGCTGCTTTTCCGGCAGGGCGGCAGAGTGGTGAGCGATACATGGGTGGGATCCGCCGGAGGCTATTTTGAAGAGAGTGAACTAAACGATCCGAAAGCATGTGTATTGCGGGAGATGAAAGAAGAACTTGGAATAGAGGAAACTGCTGTCAGGAATCTGGCGCTGCGATATATTACTTTACGGAGGACAAAGGGAGAAATCCGACAGAACTATTACTTTTTTGCAGAGGCAGGCAATGAAGTGGAAGAGTGCATTGTATCAACGGAGGGGATATGCAGGTGGTTTGCATATACGGAACTGCCGGCATTGGAAATGCCATATACCGCTAAATTTGTCATAGAGCATTATCTGGAGATTGGACGAAATACGAATGAGATGTATGCAGGCGTGGCTGACGGGAAACGGGTTGTTTTTACAGAGCTACCCCAATACTCATGAAAAAACCCCTTGACTTTGACACGGTGTCATCCTTTATACTGACAGGCATAGGAAAGGAGAGCAAGCCCATGGAAAATCTCACTATCAGCCAGGTTTCCCGGATGTATGACGTTACCCCGAGGATGCTGCGGCATTACGAAAAGCTGGGTCTGATCGAAGCCAGACATTGCAACGAGTATGCTTACCGGATGTACGATGAGAGGGCTGTCCGGCGCCTGCAGCAGATCATTATACTGAGAAAGCTGCGGCTTCCCCTGAAAGAGATAGCCATCCTCCTGGAAGATACCTGGCAGAACGAATCCCTGCTGCTGTTACAGGACAGGCTGTCGGAGCTTGACGATGAAATTGATGCACTCACGCTTATCCGCAGGCTCTTAAAGCAGCTGGCGGAACGCCTGAGCGAAAGCCGGAAGCGGAAGCTTCATTTTGACCTGCTGGAGGATGCGACGCTGTTGGAGATTGCAGGTACGCTGGCCTTTCCCAAAACCACCATAAAGGAGAATACAGGTATGGAAGAATTGAACAAAGCCGGAGAAGTTCTGAACAAGACACTGCCGGTCAGGCTCCTTCGTCTGCCGCCCTTTACTGTGGCAGCCTACCAGTTCATCGGAGAGAACCCGGAGGAAACGGCGGGAGATGTGGTAACCAGATTCGTGCAGGAGAGCGGGCTGTATGAAAAAAAGCCGGATGCCAGGATGTTCGGCTTCAACCATCCCAATCCGGGCATTCTGGAGAATGACGTCTATGGCTACGAGGTCTGGGTCACGATTCCGGAGGATATGGAAGTAAAGGCGCCTTTGGAGAAAAAGAAATTCCCGGGCGGGCTGTATGCGGTGCTGACTATTCGCTTCCCGGAATTTCAGTTCTGGGGGGAACTGAGCAGGTGGGCCGACGAAAGCCCGGACTTCCAGCCGGATTACAGTGAGCTGGGACTGGAAATCATGGGCGGCTGCCTGGAGGAGCATCTGAACTGGGTATACGACGCTCATAACGGATGGAAGGAAAACGGCCTCCCCGGACAGCTGGATCTGATGCTGCCGGTGAAGCCCAGAGTGAAGTAAAGTTCTTGCCGCGACAGCGGCTTCAAAGGTCACAGGCACTATGGAGACTGCGCATGGTGTCTGTGGCCTTTTGTTGTTCACGTGGTGCTGCTTGTTGTAATTTACAGAAAGACTGTGTATAATGAACGTAATATAAAGAACCGGTAGATTTACTTCCGGGCGAATTCAAATCATATGGAAAAGAGGAAGGGAAAATGCTGAAACCTGCGGAGGCAGATAAGGAACTGAGGCTTGCTGTGCAAATGAATCCGGGGCCCTGGGAGCGGCATAGTATGTCAGTGGCCCAAAATGCAAGATTGATTGCCGGGAAAACAAAGGATATGGACTGTGACAGGGCCTATGTCATGGGATTGATGCATGATATCGGCCGCAGGGCCGGCAATAAGGGAATCCTGCATCTATTTGACGGATATGATTATATGATGAGTATAGGGCAGGAAGAAGCAGCAAGGATTTGCCTGACACATTCCTTTCCGATAAAGGATGTAAATACTTTTTTCGGTAAATATGACTGTTCTCCTGAGCAGAAATTATTTCTGAAGCAATATTTACAAGAGCTGGAGTATGATAATTATGATATTTTGATTCAGTTGTGCGATGCGCTTTCCCTGCCGAATGGGGCATGTATTATAGAAAAGCGTCTGGTAGATGTTGCCCTGCGACATGGATTACCAGATTTTACATTAGATAAGTGGAGGGCATTTCTGAATGCCAAAAAGTATTTTGATGAATTGTGCGGATGTAATATCTACAGCTTTTTACCTGATATTCTGGAGAATTCTTCCGTAAATCTTGTTTAGAGAATCAGGTAACCGCTTTTGATTTTTCAAGAAAGGCAGGATATGACATGGACCACAAAAACAGCATTTGGGCGAAGCAGATTCTTGACAGCAGAAATGCGGAGGGAATGTGGGGGAATTTCCACACATTAAGCCGGCCTGTCAGCAACAAAGCCATTACCACCGAGCAGGCGATCCGCAGACTCAGAATTCTGGGATTTACCAGAGAGGATGAAGCAATTCAGATCGTTTTGGAGCGAATGTACCTGTGTGTCAGCGGTGAGAGGAAAATAGACAATTATTTTGAGAAAACCCATGACTGGCCTTTGTTTGAGAAGCTTATGCTCTCTGCCTGGATAAGGCTTTTTGAGCCTGAAAACGAAATTGCCCTGGAGGTTGCCAGAAAATGGGCATTTATTGCCGAGGGGGCATTCCGCGGCGGGCAGTATAGCAAGGAGGATGATGCGGAGGCGTTTCAGCAGCAATTTGGACGAAAACCCAAAAGTGGTTTTGAAACAGGCTTTGGTATGTTTTATCATGCGGCATTACTGCAGGGAGTCTTATCCGCTGAAACGGAAAGTCTTTTACTGGACTATTATCTATCAAGACCGGAAGGGATCTATTATATTTATAACAAATGTCTGGGCAGTCTGCCTGAAACCTTCGCTTCCCGGGAGACAAGCTCTTATCTGGCCGCAATAGAATTGCTGTCAGGCTACCGCCAGGCCCGGGAAAAGCTGAAATTCGTTGTCAGGTGGCTTGAGACGAATAAAGATGAAAATGGAAAGTGGGATTTGGGCGCAGGCGCAAAAGACGGGATATACTTTCCCTTATCCGATTCCTGGAGAAAACAGGAATTCAGAATAGCGGACTGCACGGAAAGAATAACCGGTTTGCTGCAAAAGATCATATAATGGAACCTTAATAATACAATCTGGACGACTTACTGCCCGTGGGAGAATATCCTGCGGGTTTTTTATGCACAGGCCCGCATTTGGAAGTTTGCCGCTAAGGCGGCATGCGGGCCGCGCGGCGAGTAGGGGAGAAAAGCATTCCCCTACTTGATTGCACAGGCCCACATAGAGAGAAAAGAGTCCCTACGCGTTTAAAAATCCGGAGAAGGCATTGACAAATCACTCTACATGATGTAGACTATAAATGCTCTACAAGGTGTAGACTATAAGTGCACTGTGCAGGGTAGACAACAAATGCCTTACAAGATGCAGGTGAAAGGAGGAAAACATATGCCTACAATGGGAATGCTGGAATCCCGTTTTGCGGATATGATCTGGAGTCATGAGCCGCTGGCTTCCAGAGATCTGATTAAAATGGCACAGAAGGAGCTGAGCTGGAAGTCAACCACCTCCTATACCGTTCTGAAGAGATTGTGCGAACGGGGAATTTTCAGGCTTCAGGACAAAATGGTTACTTCATTGATCTCCCGGGAAGAATTCTACGGGATGAAAAGCGAGCAGTTTGTGGAGGAGACTTTTGACGGCTCGCTGCCTGCGTTTATAGCAGCCTTTGGCACACGAAAAAAATTGTCGGATGAAGAAGTCGAGGAACTGAAAAAGCTTATCGACGGGCTGAGGAGGTGATTCCATGTTTTTCTATACATTTTTGCCCAAATTGCTGAATATGAGCCTTACGGCAAGTGTGGTTATTTTATTTGTCTTGCTGCTGCGGCTTCTGCTCAAAAAAGCGCCGAAGGCGATCTCCTATGCCCTTTGGAGTATTGTGCTTTTCCGGCTGCTTTGTCCGATTTCCATTCAGTCTGACCTGTCGCTGTTTGGGCTGTTGGATACTCCGGTAACCGCAAAAGACAACATAACCAGCCGCATCGAATATATTCCGTCCGAGAATCTTCCTGTTTCAGGTATCTGGGAGGGAATCAGTGGCAGTGGGTCTCAAGGGGAAGGCCTCAGTGCCGGCCAGCCTCGAGAGGAGGGAGTTGGTGACAGTCTGTCACAGGGGACGGGACAACTGAGTGCAGATCCGTTGGAAACGTCAATGGCGATTGTCACTTACGTCTGGATGGCAGGTATCCTGGCAATGGTTATCCATGCGGTGGTATCCTATATACGACTTCGAAGGAAATTGATTACTGCTTCGCCATTACGGGACAATATTTATCTGGCTGACGAAATTTCGTTTCCAT
>CAQUWW010000100.1:4581-10742 GCA_948896875.1 uncultured Acetatifactor sp.
TCTTACATTTTGATGCATGAGCAGTATCACATACGCAGATGTGATCATATTGTGAAGATACTGGCTTATGGCGCATTGTGCATCCATTGGTTTAACCCTTTGGCATGGGTCGCCTTCAGTATGGCCGGTAAGGATATGGAAATGAGCTGTGATGAGGCTGTGATCCGGAAAATGGGGACCGATATTCTGGCGGATTATACCGCATCCCTGCTAAGTCTTGCCGCCGGGAAACGCAGGATTGCCGAAATCTCTCTTGCATTTGGAGAAAGCGATCCCAAAGGACGCATCCGCAATCTGGCGAGCTGGAAGAAACCTGCCTTTTGGGTGGTTCTGCTGGCGATTCTTGCCTGTGCTGCGGCAGCTGTCTGCGTTCTGACTAACCCGAAACAGGACCGGTTTTCTATCAAGATAGTTGTGCCGGCAGGGAGTCAGGCTTCTGTCGTTTACAGTCATGAAGAAATTTCCCCACTGGGGAATACCATTACCATAACATCCGGTGACGGCCTTGGGGATACGGAAGTGTCTCTGAAACCGGTGGAGGTGAGAACAGAAACTGCCTATGACGAGCCGGTTTATCTGACACCGGGCATGCCCGTGAAGCTGGAAGTGGAGAAGGGCGGCTGGTTCAAAATTGGGGTGAATATTCAGAATAATACCGATGAGGAAAAGACAGTTTACGTGAATGTGGAGAACGTTATAGTCCGTATTTCAGATACAAGCGAACCGGACACCTTCCTGATGGAAGCGGAAATTCTGGAAATCCACGAGGGGTCTTTCCTTGTGAAACCTGTGGAAGGAAGCCGGGAACTCAAAAGCGCGGACAAAATTGAAGTTCCTGTGAAAAATATGGATCCGTCGCCGGAGCCTCAGGTGGGAGATATCATTGAAATCTCGTATAATGGAGAAATCCTGGAAACTTACCCTGCACAGCTCGGTGATGTGTATAGTATCAGGGTCACTACAAAGAAGATTACTATGAAGGAGGAAGTCTCCGCGGGAGGTTCCACAGAAGAAGGGGATTCTATGGGAGAGGGACATTTCACGGAAGAAGTTCGTTCCGAGGAGTCTGAGGATTTGCTGACAGAAGCAATTTACAACGCGATTCTTGATCACAATAAGCCTGCCGGGTTAGATGATCTGTACCACTGCGCCAGCTTTGTCCTGTTGGACAAGGAGGAGCTTTGTAGAGACAGCGATCCGATTACACCAATGGAGGTGACAGTGTATGGTTTTGCACTGCATCAGGCATATGAGTATTCCGGGGCTGCATTCCAGGAAGTTCTGGGGAGCCATGTTCCTGTGGCTATTACTTTTGAAATCAGGGATGGCGAATATGTCTTAAGAGAATATTGGGAGCCTCGGGACGGAAGCTATTATGTGAAAGACATTCGGGATATCTTCCCTGCTGAGATTGCGGAGGATGCGATAGACACACAAAAGTACATCTTTCCTCAGAAACAGGATTGTTATGCTCAGGCCGTGGAGTACGGCAAAGTGGATACAGACTCCGTTATGGAACAGCTGTTTGAAGTTATAGAATCTTCGCCGGCATATTCCTCCAATCCGGACGATTATATCAAAGAACACTCCATTGAATACCGCGAGCTGATCTATTATGGTCAGTATACCCTGCGTTATTGCTTTGAACAGTTCCAGCAAGGCGGTCAGACAGGACTGCATGGACATATCATGGCGTCAGCCTGTCAGGATATTATGAATATGTGGGGCGAAGGAAGCATTGTTGACCAGGATTCCGGCACCGGGCAGAATTGGTTCGATGTGTTTAAAAGCAATGCGGAGGACACCGATGAGGCTGAACTTTACCCGGGGGCCTGGCTGCTTTTGCATATGCTGGAAGAATGAGATTATTGGTTGTAATCTATGGTATGGATGTGTATAATGGATCTGAGATGAGAACATAGTGGAAATCTTGTTGCTATTTTTCAGGAAAGGACCCCAATGAACAACAAAATACAACTGATTTTGCTGTAGTTGATTTTAAGGGATTGACAGACGCCGCCGGAAGGTTCCTTGCCATGACAGATGACTGATTGTCGGAATGCCGGGAGGGGTCTTCAAAAAGGCTGAAATCCGGAGGATAGCAGGTAAACACGATAAAACACAGAAAGAAAATAACCACAAGGCCGACGAACAAAAGGGTATAAGATTTCAGGGCGCAGGATATCGAAAACCTGTAAGAAAGCCAGAATGCAACAAGGATGCTCAGAATAAATATGCTGATATCCAGAATAAAGATATCTTTGTCAAGGACTGCGTGATAGCCGTAGTAAGAAATGGGAATCAACAATGTTCCGGCCAGAACTCCAAAACAAAAGGCCGAAACAATGCAGGAGCGAAGCTCCCTGAACTTGAAAATCATTACCGGCAAATAAAGCAGCATTGGGAAAAACAGCAGTTTCATATGTTCCCAGATTGATTCATTGACAGGCGAAAAAAGACCGACTATGGAATTGGCCCCGGACCAGTCATAGAGAAAGTGTGAAAGTGTGCCTGTGATCAGTACAAAAAGGATCCCGATTATAGTATAGCGTTTTACTTGTTTCATACATATTACCTCGGGAACAGGATATGCAGAAAAGGGAGAAAATATGCGTATTTTATATGTGACAGATCTGGACGGCACATTATTAAACACAAAGGACAGAATCAATCCGAAAAGTCTCAGGTTACTAAATGAGCTGATTGACAGAGGAATGCTTTTTACCTATGCCACCGCCAGATCTCTGGCATCGGCGTCTGTGGTGGCAGAAGGCTTAAAGATGACAATGCCTGTCATTGTATACAACGGGGCTTTTATCATGGATCCATATACGGGAGAAATTCTGTCTTCCCTGTTTTTCACAGAAGAGGAAGCGGCATTTGTACGCAGGAATATAGAGAAGACGCAGGTTAGTCCATTGGTATATTCCTTTCTGGAAAAGGTGGAAAAGGTATCGTGGAATACCAGACAGGAGAATCCGGGAATAGAGAGATACCTTTCGCTGCGGAAGGGAGACAGGAGACTTCGTCCGCTGGACGGCGTCGAAGGTCTGTATGACGGGGATATATTTTACTATACCTGTATCGGAGAAAAAGAGGAATTGATGCCGCTGTATAATATTATGTCGAAAGATTGCAGATTCCGCTGTACCATTCAGCAGGAATTATATAGACCGGAATATTTTTGCGAAATCATGCCCCGCAGGGCAACGAAAGCGGAAGCCATTCAAAAGCTGAAGGAAATGTGGAATTGTGATAAAGTAGTTTCATTTGGGGATGCGATCAATGATATTCCCATGTTTGAGATTTCCGATGAGTGTTATGCGGTTGAAAATGCGGTACCGGAACTGAAAAAGGCGGCCACTGCTGTGGTGGACAGTAATGATCGGGACGGAGTTGCAAAATGGCTGTGGGAAAATGCGCAGGTCATAGAAACATAATTGTAAAAAACAGGTTTGTTTTGGACGAAACGTCCAATGACGAAAGAGAAAACATCTGCTATAATGTGAAGAAAGGCATGTGGAGCCATAGACGATAAATCAGAGGAAGGAAGCAGTTATATGCTGTCACAATACAGGTATCAGAGTATTGACATGCTGGAAACAGGCTGGCGTCTGGTACTGCTGTTCAGACAGAAGGGATATTCGGTAAAGGATATTCAGAAGCTGATGCAGTTGTCCTGTCCACAGCCGGTGTACCGTTGGATAAAGGGGCAGACATTGCCTTCGGTGGATCATATCTATAATCTGGCAGGAATTCTGGATGTACCGATGGAGGAGATTCTGGTTCCGGTGTCGGGAATGGACCGTATCATTGCGTATGAGAGGGGATATTCACAGCGGGAAAGAATGCATGTGTACTACCGGTTCTGGCGGGAGAAGGCGGCATAGAAATGTTTCATTTTATGATTGATCTGGAGAATACGGGAAGTAAGGGGCTGCAGGGTGCCGAATATCTGTCCGCGGAAGATTGTGTGACAGTTTTTTACAGCCAGTCCTGTCTGAAGATAGAAAGCGGAAAGCTGCAGCAGATTATGGATGCGGGAAGTATTCTAAAAATATGCCGTCTGAAGAATACCGGGAAAAATGCGCTGGATTTTTACATTGCCTCCAAAACAGGAGAAGTATTCGGAGGAGGCTACAGAGGAATTGTTGCCATTGTAAGCAGGGACAAGGGATACCGTGCGGTACAGGATTATTGGAAGAATTGTGTTGCTCCGGCACGGAAGGTGGTTATTCAGTCTGATATTGAGCAATGCATTCTGGTTTCTGATGAGGACAGTGTAAGGCGGGAGCTGATTCGGGAGAAATTGCGTGAGGTGAATTTGGAAACGCAGTATGAGTGTTATGCGGAGCAGTTGAGAATCCGAAATGAGCTGGAAGCCTGCTTCGCGGATACCGCTTACAGGGACCTGGTCGGACAGATGGTTAATATTGTAAAGGGAAGGAAGGGAAATCGTCTGCTGTATCTGGACACGATCAAGCAGTTCGGAAGGAAGAGAGGACTGGAAATATATACAAGACTTCGGCAGGTGGTGTAGTTGGAACGATGGAGATTAGAACATATGATTTCCTGCCTCAGGGTGCGGCGGCTGTCCGTACCTCCGTATTTATAGAGGAGCAGGGATTTGTAAACGAAATGGATGATATTGACCGGACGGCCACACATTTTGTAATGTGGGACGGAGAGAACCCTGTGGCCACATGTCGTGTGTTTCCGGATGATGAGCACGCAGGTTTTTATCTTCTCGGACGCCTGGCGGTGATGAAGCCTTATCGGGGGAAAAACCTTGGGGCTGAGATGATGAGGAATGCAGAGGAATATGTGAGGAAGAAAGGTGGCAGACGTATTTCTCTGCATGCCCAGTGCAAGGCTATGGACTTCTACCGGAAGCAGGGATACATGGAACAGGGCGAGGTGGAGGAAGAAGAGGGATGTCCGCATATGTGGATGGTGAAAGAACTGAAATAGAGAGGCGGAAAAAGGGATTGTCGCGTTATGACATGCTCCCTTCCAGGTAGACAAGTGAAATAGCAAAAACTTGTCGCTTAGGAGGGAGCATATTTTATGCACAGGCCCGCATATGGAAGTTTGCCGTTAAGGCGGCATGCGGGCCGCGCGGCGAGTAGGGGAGAAAAGCATTCCCCTACTCGATTGCCTGAAAAAGCAAGAGAATTATTGCCGGGAGAAAACGGCTGTTGTGTGAAATTGCACTTTCATTCAAAAAGTCAAATCTACTTCGAAATCCTTTGCTATAATGGAACTACGATATCGGAAAGCGGAGGTGACAGGATGAGGAATGTGGAATTGTTGATTGTATCGCTGGAATTTATTGAGAATCATCTGTGTGATGAAATAAAAACCGAAGATGTGGCGGCAGCATGCTATTGTTCCAAATCCACCCTCGAAAAAATGTTTCGCTGTGTGAACAAAATATCTGTCCATGATTATGTGATCCGCAGAAGAATGATGAAGGCGGCAAGACTTCTGAACAGCTGTCCGGACAGGACAATTCTGGAGATTGCACTGGAATGCGGATACAACACACACGAATCCTTTGCGCGCGCGTTCAGACAGATATGGAACTGTAAACCCTCGGAATTTCGTAATATGAAATATGCCGAACTTTATCCGAGACTTCGGATTCCGATGAAAGGTGAAGGTGTTATAATGGAAAGAAAATATGTAGATATCAGTGAGTTATATGATCTGTTTCAGGAAAGAAGAAACTGTTTTTTTATCTGCTGTGATATTAAGAATCTGATGTCAATCAATGAGATTTCTTATAAAGCAGGGGATCTGGCTATTATTGAAGCAATGAACCGCCTGAAAGAAGCGGCAGGAGAGGAAGATATGGTATTTCGTATCGGAGGCGATGAATTCTGCATTCTGACTAACAGCACAGAGAAAAGTTATGCGGATGGGATTGCAGAGAAGATTAAGGCCGGAAATGAGGCCGTTATCGAGTACAATGAGTGCAATATACCGCTGTGCCTGTATATCTCCGTAATCAGTCTGAACCAGGAGAGGGTTAAATATGATGAACTCTTTACGGGTTTACATGATGCTATTAAAAACAGAAAGCGAATGGAATGTTCATAGTGCTTTGAATGAAGTTCGCGTTTAGTTCACAAGAGGCGCGGACTCCTGCAAGGACCTTT
>CAQUWW010000101.1 GCA_948896875.1 uncultured Acetatifactor sp.
AAAAACGGTGGTACCGTTATAAACACAAACAAATAACGTTTCACGAAACGGCGCCCAACGTGAAGCGAAAAGTCAGTCGGAATCCCCAGAAGAAAGAATAAATTCATCCGCCTGGCAGAGAAAGGAGAATATTATGAGCAAGAAGAAGTCAGCTGCCATAAAGCCGGCGATATCCACAGGAAAACCCTTGAAGAAACGCATACTGGACAACTGGCAGTTATATGCGATGCTTGCAATTCCCGTTATATTGACTGTGATTTATAAATACATACCCATGTACGGAATACAGATTGCCTTCCGGGATTATAAAGCCAGCCGTGGGTTTACGGGGAGCGAATGGGTTGGGTTCGAATGGTTCCAGCGATTCTTCAGCGCACCTACCTTTGGCCGTATGATGAAGAATACCATACTGCTGAGCCTTTTCAGCCTGCTTTGGAGCTTCCCGATTCCCATCATCCTGGCGCTGATGCTGAATCAGGTGAGGTTCCAGCGCTTTAAAAGGATTACCCAGACCGTGCTCTATGCGCCCCATTTCATTTCCGTCATGGTGGTCTGCGGTATGATTAAAATCTTCTTAAGTCCTTCCGGCGGTCTGCTGAACCTGATTGCGGGGACCTCCATTGATTTCCTGACAGAATCCTCCGCTTTTCGTACTATTTATATCGCTTCCGGGATCTGGCAGGATGCGGGCTGGGGCATCATCGTCTATATGGCCACCCTGTCCAATGTGGATACCTCTCTCTATGAGGCGGCGAAAGTGGACGGCGCATCTCTGTTTCAGAGAATCATTCATATCGACGTGCCGGCCCTGAAATCCGTGATGGTGCTGAACCTGATCATGAGCGCGGGCGGACTGATGAACGTAGGGTTTGAAAAAGTATGGCTGTTGCAGACCAATCTGAACAAAGCTACCAGCGACGTCATTGCAGTCTATGTCTACCAACAGGGTATCGAAAATGCCAAATACAGCTATTCCACCGCGGTAGGCCTGTTCAATACGGTAATCAATATCATTCTGCTGCTTGTGGTAAATAAGCTTGCCCACAGAATATCCGAAGACACAAGCTTTATATAGGAAGAAAATGAGGAGGTGCGATATGAAAGCAAATACAAAATCCGGAAAGCTGACAGGACTTTCCGAGCGAAGCAGTGATGTGGTTCTGGTGATTCTCTGCTCCATCTTCCTGTTGTTAGTTGCCTATCCGCTGTATTATGTGCTGATAGCTTCCGTGTCAGACCCATACGATGTATATGCGGGCAAGACCTTCCTTCTGCCCAGCGGGCTTACCCTGGAGGGGTATAAGTCGGTATTTGCAGATTCCAGTATTCTGACAAGTCTTTTCAACAGCTTTAAATATACCGTCATCGGTACGGCGTTTTCTGTGATTATGCTCTACCTTACGGCCTATCCGCTGAGCGTCAGAAGCCTGCCTGGAAGAAAGTGGCTCAGCATTTTCTTCATTATTACCATGTACTTCGGCGGCGGAATGGTTCCCACCTATCTGGTGGTAAAGCAGACCGGGCTGATCAATAACATCTGGTCCCTGTTCCTGCCCGGCGGCGTGGGTGTCGGCAATATGATTATCGTGAGAAATTTCTTCGAGAACAGCATTCCCGGGGAGATGGTGGAAGCGGCAGACATCGACGGCGCTTCCAAATGGACGACTTTTATCAAGATTGTGGTGCCTCTGAGCCGTTCCATCATGGCGGTTATGGTGGTGTTCAGCATGGTGGCTTACTGGAACGACTGGTTCACAGCCATGATTTACCTGCCTTCTCCCAGCAGAGCACCTCTGCCGCTGGTGCTACGGAATATCCTGATCAAGAGCTCGGCCAGCGCCAGCCAGGCCAGCACCATATCCGGCGGATTTGCAGAGCTGAACAGAATGACGGAGATGATCAAGTTTTCTTCCATTATCATAGCGGCGGCTCCCATGCTGGCAATCTATCCCTTTGTTCAGAAATATTTTGAAAAAGGATTTATGGCCGGCGCGGTGAAGGGATGAGCACGTGGAAGTCGGAACAAGCGCAGCCAGGAACGGGCTGCAGAACTGGAACAGGAGGTCGCATATCAATATGTGTGAAAAATATAGATATAGAAACTGGAACAATGGAAAAAAGATTACATTCTGTGGGCTTGGCGCCGCGCTTGCGCTGTCGGTGACAGCCTGCGGGAACAAAGATTACGGCCATCATGAAAAAGGCGTGGCGAATCCGGACACTTCCCAGACGGAATTCGCCATTATGGGAGGGCAGAGTGCGTTGAGTCCGGGTTATGCGGATAATGAGGTATTGAATCAGCTACAGGAAGATACGGGAATCCACATTGACTGGACCACCATGAGCGAGTCCCTGGGCGAACAGGTGAATATCCGTATCGCAGGAGATGAGCTTCCGGACGCCTTCATGGGTGTGGGCTTCAGCAACTATGACATCTCCCGGTACGGGGATGACGGTACCTTTATCGACCTGACCCCTTATCTGACGGAAGAGTATATGCCCAATCTGGCGAAGATTCTGGAGGAGAACCCGGATATCCGCAGCGCCATTACAATGGACGACGGATACATTTACGGTCTGCCTGCGGGAGAACGCATGGGAACCGCTGGAATCGGGGCGCCGGAGGACTACAGCATATATTCGATTCCCCAGTTTTCCATGATCAACAAGGCGTGGCTGGACGATCTGGGACTGGAGGTACCCACCACCCTGGAAGAGCTGCATGCGGCGTTGAAGGCCTTCAAGGACAATGACATGAGCGCAAAATACTATGGAAATGCGCCGGGAAGCACGATTCCAATGAGCACGGGCTTTGACCAGTGGTGCTGGGGACAGAATATATTCTATGCGGGCTTCGGCTTCACAAACTGGCCCAACGATGTGTGTAACGACCTGGTGCTGCGTAGCGATGGAACCGTGGAATTCATGTGTGTCACGGACCAGTACAGAGACGCGGTCAGCTATTTCCATGACTGGTATTCGGAAGGACTGATGGACGTGGAGATGTTCAGCCAGGATTCCACCCAGCTGATAGCCAAATGCTCTCAGGGCTATGTGGGAGTCTCCACATGGTGGTATATCGAGGAGCTGATGGGCGATTATGCGGAGGATTATGTGTTCCTTCCCGTGCTGGACGGACCTGACGGCACCCACAATGTGACCATCCGTACCGGCGGTGGAATCAACAGCGGACAGCTGAATATCACGAAGAAGTGCAAGAGCCCTGCGAATCTGCTGAAATTTTATGACATGTGGTATGATCCGGAGATCGTCATGCAGCTGCAGTACGGCCCCATCGGAACCTACTTTACGGAGCAGGATGAGGACGGCGTGTGGCTGAGTATCTCGGACGAAGCCAGCCGGGAGAAATACGGCAAGGGCTCCGGAGAGCTGAAAGGGGAATGTGAAGTGTTCGGGCCGAAGCTGATTCTGAGCGATTATTATCTCACAACGTTCAGAATGGAGGACAGGGCCATTGAGCGTCTGACTGATCTGTATGAGTACTGGATGCCCTATGTGGCCGACACCTCCACTTATCCGGTGGACTGTGTGTTCACGGGCAGAGAGCTGGATGATATCGACTGGTACAGGGCGGATTTCGAGAGCGCCGTATCGGAGCAGGAGGGTCTGTGGATTAAAAACGGCGGCCCCACGGACGAGGAGTGGGAGAGCTATATCAGGCATTTGACGGACAAATGCGGTATGGAGAAGCTTCTGAAAGTATACCAGGAGGCCTATGACCGGTACTCGGGCAAGGTGACGGCCGAGTGACAGAGTATACGAAAACGGAGCGGAATGCAGTGAAATTTCCGCGCTGTTTCTGAAAAAGGATACATATAAAACCCCAGGAACAAAGGTACCGCACACGGCAGTCTCGGGTTTGCCAGACAAAGAGAGCGTGAAAACACCTCGCGGCAGCACCGAGCGAACAGCAATACCTTGCGTAAACTGAATCGAAATGATATACTACATAACGCCAGAATTCATACTGCCCAGTCGCTAAGATCTGCCGATTCACCCGACTCACGAGCGTCAGATGCTATAAACCGGCGGCAAATTTATCGCTCGTGAGTATATCGTACTACATTGGCTAAACATATATGGCTGGCGTTATGTAGTCAGGTCACTCGGAAATTTTAACTGTTAAGCAGTATAAAATACAAGCAGGAAAACTAAATTCCCCTAAAAATCCGGAAAAGGCAGGATATCTATGGCACTTGAGAATAAGCTCAACATAACCGATTCGGCGGAACTTGCCCGTATGGAAGAAAAAATCAGCAAGAAAAAGGCAAAACAGCTTTTTGAAAGCGGATACCTGCATACTTTAAAAGCAGGTACGCTTGACAGCCTGCTGCAGATACACCGATATCTTTTTGAAGATATCTATGATTTTGCGGGAAAAGTCAGAACTGTAAACCTTTCAAAGGGAAATTTTCGCTTTGCACCGGTGATGTATCTGCAGGCTGCTCTGAAAAATATCGAAGCCATGCCGCAGGCAACCTTTGAACAGATCATCGAAAAATATGTGGAAATGAATATTGCCCACCCGTTCAGAGAAGGAAATGGGAGAAGTACCAGAATCTGGCTGGACCTCATTTTAAGTGTGGAGCTGAACCTGGTGATAGACTGGAGCAGAATTGATAAGGAGGACTATCTGCTGGCCATGGAACGCAGTCCGGTCAAAGATATCGAAATCAAATATCTGCTGAAAAATGCCTTAACCGACCGGATTAACGACAGGGAAATTTATATGAAAGGCATAGATCACAGCTATTACTATGAGGGATATGTGGCTTACAGGACAGAAGAACTCTGAATTGTCACATTATTTTATACTGACGGTCGCTGACATTTGCCATGGAATGATCTTCTTCCATTATTACCCGACTCACGAGCGACGAATGCTGTGAATTTGTGGCAAACTCTAGCGCTCGTGAGTATATGATATGTCCAATCAAAAATGAACTATGGAGAGCACAAGATGAATCAATTTGAAGTACTCCTGTGGGATATAGACGGAACACTGCTGGATTTCGCGGCGGCAGAGAAGGCCGCGGTCAAATCCCTTTTTGCGGAATTCGGCCTGGGCGAATGTACCGACGAAATGCTGGAGCGATACTCTGCAATCAATCAACAATATTGGAAAAGGCTGGAGCGGGGTGAGCTGACCAAACCGCAGATTCTAAAGGGCCGCTTCGAGGACTTCTTCCGGGGCGAAGGGCTGGATTCGTCTCTGGGAGCTTCGTTCAATGAAGCCTACCAGCCCCGCCTGGGGGACACCATCGTCTTTTGTGACAACAGCAAGGAACTGGTGGCCTCCCTGCGGGGCAAAGTCAGACAATATGCTGTATCCAACGGAACCATAATCGCCCAGACCAAAAAGCTTCGACGTTCCGGCTTTGACCGGTTAATGGACGGCGTCTTTCTGTCCGAGGAAATTGGCTTTGAAAAACCGGCAATCGAATTTTTCGACTGTGTGTTTCAGGCAATCGGCCCGGTGAATAAGGACAGGATTCTCATTGTGGGGGATTCCCTCAGCAGCGATATCACCGGAGGCAACCGTGCCGGTATCAAGACATGCTGGTACAATCCCGCAGGGCTGAAAAATGACACGACTGCAAAGGTGGATTACGAAATCCGCAGCCTGCAGGAGATTCCGGAACTTCTGGTATGAATCTGAAAGTTATCATTGCAACTCGTCCTGGAACATGGTATTATACTGGAAGGATATTAAGGAACTAAAATCAGCAAGAGCAGGGACTGTGCCCGGAGAAGTTACGGACGCAGGGCGGACGGGACTTCTCCGCTGAACATGGCACAGTTCCTGCTCTTGCGGGACTAAAATCAGCACCACCTGCAAGGACACTGATTCAATTACGGATGCATATCCTTGGCAGCCGGAATTGAATCAATGGGCTTTGTGTCCTTGCAGGGGGTTGCGGAACTAAAATCAGCAAGAGCAGGGACTGTGCCCGGAGAAGTTACGGACGCAGGGCGGACGGGACTTCTCCGCTGAACATGGCACAGTTCCTGCTCTTGCGGGACTATAATAAGGAGGCGAAACGATGACAGCAAACGAATGTATCAAAGGCCGCAGAAGTATTCGTAAATTTACGAACCAGCCTGTTTCCCATGAGCTGCTTGCCCAGATTGTGGAGACGGCTTCCTATGCCCCCAGCTGGAAGCATACGCAGATTGTTCGTTATATTGCCGTGGAAGGGGAGAAGAAAGCCGCGCTGGCAAAATGCACCTCTCTCTATCCGGGCAATGGCAGAATTATGGAAAATGCCCCAATGGTAATCGCCGTCACCATGATCAAAGGCCGCAGTGGTTATGAGAGAGACGGTTCTTTCTCCACTCCCAAAGGAGACAGATGGCAGATGTATGACGCCGGCGCAGCGGGCGAAGCATTTTGTCTCGCCGCATATGAGCAGGGACTTGGCACCGTTATCATGGGCCTGTTCGACGAGGAAGACGCCTCAAAGCTGCTGGAGCTTCCGGAAGACAGAGAGCTGGTGGCTCTGATTCCCATTGGATATCCCGATGAATCCCCCGTGGCTCCCAGAAGAAAACCGGTGGAAGAATTATTATCGTATCAGTCATAAGCAGGAGTCGAAGAGTTTTTCTCTTCGACTCCTTTTTCGGGTGCCTGTGCTCGCGCTGTGGCATAAGCCCCGCCCATAAATGACAGCGCAGAAAAGAGGAAAACCAAAGCTATGAGACATTTGATGAGTCCCCTTGACTTCACCACCGAAGAACTTGACCGGCTCTTCGACCTGGCAAATGACATTGAAAACCATCCGGCAAAATACGCCCATACCTGTGATGGCAGAATTCTGGCCACCTGTTTTTACGAGCCCAGCACCCGCACGCGCCTGAGCTTTGAGTCGGCCATGACAAGGCTGGGCGGCAGAGTCATCGGCTTCGCCGACGCAACCTCCTCTTCCGCCGCCAAAGGAGAAAGCGTGTCCGACACCATCCGCGTCATCTCAGGCTATGCGGATATCTGCGCCATGCGTCATCCGAAGGAGGGTGCTCCCATGGTAGCCGCGGAGAAATCCGGTATCCCCGTCATCAATGCCGGCGACGGCGGTCATCAGCACCCCACCCAGACTCTGACAGACCTGCTGACCATCCGCAGTCTGAAAGGACGGCTGGGGGATTTCACCATCGGACTGTGCGGCGACCTGAAATTCGGCCGAACCGTGCACTCCCTGATCAATGCGCTGATTCGCTATGAGAATATCCGCTTCGTCTTCATCTCTCCGGAGGAGCTGCGGGTGCCTGACTATATCACGGATATGCTGAAAGAAAAGGAGATCCCCTTCCAGGAGGTCATCCGGCTGGAAAATGTGATGCCCCAGCTGGACCTGCTGTATATGACACGAGTCCAGAAGGAGCGCTTCTTCAACGAAGAAGATTATGTCCGTTTAAAAGATTTCTATATTCTGAATGCTGACAAAATGAGCCTGGCCAAAGAGGACATGCTGGTACTCCATCCCCTGCCCAGAGTCAACGAAATCTCGGTGGAAGTGGACTCTGACCCCAGAGCGGTATATTTCAGACAGGCCAAATACGGCGTCTATGTCCGTATGGCCCTGATATTGACGCTGTTGGAGCTGGTACCGTAAATTTCATGTACCTGGTTGTATTTCCATGCATATGCCTGCACTGTATCATTTCATCAACCTATCCGAACTATATAGTGCACCATTATGTTAGAAATTGCATAATAGTCTGCCCACAGATTTTCATGTATGGCAATGTTGCCAGATGCATGGGTGTACCGTAAATCATTCGCTGCCTGCCATAAAACACTGGTATTCTATGGTAAGAAATTGCAAAAATCTCGACAGCCAGACACCAACTTGAAAAGGAATCCAGGTAACTGTCAGACATATTTGTAAAAATAAATTGCAATAGAAAGGGAAAAAATATATGCTGAACGTTGGAAAAATAGAAGAAGGCTTCGTGCTGGATCACATCAAGGCCGGACGCAGCCTGGACATTTACGAACATCTCCAGCTGGATAAGCTGGACTGCACCGTGGCCATCATCAAAAATGCCCGAAGCGATAAAATGGAAAAAAAGGATATTCTGAAAGTGGAATGCGATATCGATATGCTTGACCTGGATGTGCTTGCTTTCATCGATCACAATATCACCGTCAACGTGATTAAAAACGGAGAAATCGTGGAGAAAAAAGAACTTGCCCTGCCGAAGCAGATTAAAAATGTCATCAAATGTCACAATCCCAGGTGCATCACCTCCATAGAGCAGGAGCTGCCCCACATTTTCTACCTGGCGGACGCCGAAAGAGAAATATACCGCTGTAAATACTGTGAAGAGAAATATATGTCCTCCGCAAAGTGGAACTGACGGATACAATCTGGCTGATATTTCAGAATCGAGACTTCTTCTGGTCATCCTGCAATCAATCAGGCTCAAAACATGCGGTTCTCCCTCGGCCCTGACAGCAGGAAGAAATTGCCCTATGAAGTTTTTCAGGCTTCCAAGAAAACGAGGCTGTCACATTATACACCAAAGTACAGGATATGACAATATAATTCCATGAAAGGTCATATCCTGTACCTCAAGGTCTTAATGCGACATCCTCGTTATATTTGGTTCAAGTATACCCACATTCAGAAAAAAGCCTCTGTTTTTTCTGAATGAAATCCGCAGCCTTCTAAATCTGGTTCCTTCCGACTCCCTATATCTCTGTCAGCTCATACTCCCGGCTGCCCACACCGATTTTCTCAGCGGCTTCCACCGTATGAACACCGTTTCTGGACTCAATGCGCTCCAGCAGATGATCTCTCCCAGGGTCCTTTGACGCGTACACCAGATCAAGACAGGCCTGGTCCAATGCCACCGGGTCCAGGGATGCCAGAATACCGATATCCCCCATGGCCGGGTCCTCAGCAACAGCACAGCAGTCGCAGTCCACGGACATATTCTTCATCACATTGATAAATACTATTTTGTCTCCGAACATATCCATAATGGATTTGCTGGCATCTGCCATGGATTCCAGGAAAGAATCATGATCTGAATTCCAGAAATTATTCACATTTCCCACGCCGTGGATATATGCTTTGCCGTGAGAGGAGGCCAGACCGATGGAAATATTTTTCAGGGCTCCGCCGAACCCGCCCATAGGATGTCCCTTGAAATGGGACAGCACCAGCATGGAATCATAATTCTCGATGTTCTTTCCCACATAATTTTTCTGAATCTTCTGCCCTTCCGGAATAGAAAGCTCGATCTCCCCTTCCGCGTCCAGGATATCCACTTCCGCGATATCCGTCCAGCCATGAAGCTTCATGGTCTCCCTGTGCGCCTCCGTGGTATTCCGCTTTCCCTCATACGCGGTATTGCACTCCACAATCGTTCCCTTCACCCGGTCAATCACCGGCTTCATAAAATCCGGACGCAGGAAATTCTGATTTCCCACCTCGCCTGAATGAAGCTTTACCGCAATCTTCCCCTGCAGCTCCACCCCCATGGCCTCATACATTTTAATCATGGCCTGCGGCGTAATCTCCTTTGTGAAATAAACCTTTGCCTTTCCCATATGAACCACCTTTCTTTGCTCCGGCCGTTTTGCTTTTGCCGGGAATAGGACTATTTTATCACAGTTTATGCCAGGGAGACAAGCATGAATTGCGCTCTGGCGGAAATCAGGGAAAGTAATGTCTCTCAAATATGATACTCCCTGAATAGTTTCTGCTGAAAAACCGCATCGGAGGTAGATTTCAGCAGTTCATTCTGCCTGCCGTCCGCCAGGAGCAGCTGAACCAGCTTGTTCATGCGCTCCAAGCCTTGCTTAACCCCCTGCTTTCTCTCATCCTTCTTGATATCTTCTCATGCCTTACACATATCTGTCTCCTCCTCCCCGCTCTCTGGATTCGTCGTAAATTGTAATCTGTCCCGCACATCTTTCATATTCGTAAACACATCTATCACATCAACCGCACTCTTTGGCATCATACTGAAAAATTCCCTGTTCTTTCTGATGTATTTCGCAAATTGCTTCCGATCTTTACTACACCTCATAATTCCCAGCACATACTTCAGATCAGAATCCATCTTCTCCAGCTCCGTCTCCGGAATATACCGCATATGAATCAGATTCACTTTATAGTTTCCCGCCAGATTCCACAGCTTCTTCGGCAATGCAGACTTCTGCCTCGTATCCATCATATCCCTGAGGCACAGCGGATGTCTCCATCTCCTGCTGCCCCAGTATAAGGTCAGATTCAGCACCGGGAGTAACACATCTTCCTTTTTATAAGAGTACTTAAAATCGTCCTCTGTCCCGTAATGCACTTTCTCCCGGCTGTTCTTCTCCTGAATCTCTTCTATCTCTGTCCCATAGGTGAGACAGTCCAGCTCCATCAGACGCCATGGAAAAGTAAGGTTGATATCGTCCTGATTCTCAATTCCCAGCCGGAAGTCTGTCCCCCAGGCATGGGCTTTCCCACAGAAGTCTCTCTGTCTATAGGACAGTTTGCCCTTCCTGTTTCGAACCGTATAAAGTCCTCTGACCTCTTCGCACCGCCAGTCCTCCGGCAGCTTTTCTTCTAAACTCCCATGCACTAAACCGCTCCACCATATATGAAAGTCGGGAGTTTAG
>CAQUWW010000102.1:0-4100 GCA_948896875.1 uncultured Acetatifactor sp.
GTCATGGCCGGGAAATGGAGTTCTATCTGGAACTGCATGCCGTTTTTGCCGGAACTGATCTGCATGTGGTAATCTTCCTGGAAGACAATGCGCATACGGCTGTTTACATTGGTCAATGCAAAGCCTACGGTATCCGCTTTGGTATAAAGATTGGACTGCAGTTTTTCCTCCAGCATCTGAATGCGCTCTTCAGAGATAGGATGTCCGTTGTTGCCCAGCGTCAGATGAATATAAAGCTTTTCCTGACAGAGAGAGGATTTGATGGACAGGAAAAACAGATTGTCCTGTCGTTCCGTCACAATACCATGGACGAAATAATTCTCTATCAGGGGCTGGAGAGTGTTTTTCGGCAAAGCAAAACGAGACACCTGTCCGTCCATATCAAATTCATATTCGAAATTCTGAAAACGATACTGGTAGAGTATCATCAGATTTTCACATAGTTCTACTTCCTGCCCCAAAGTGATGAACATACTGGAATTGATCTGGTTTCGGTAGATTTTGGACAGCAGAAGGATCATCTGAGAGGCATCGGACTGCTTCAGATTGAGAATTTGTGCCCGGATGATTTCCAGGGTGTTATACAGGAAATGCGGGTTTATGCTGGTCTGCAGGGCATAGAGCTCGCTTTTTTTCTGCTGCAGTTCATAGACGTAGGAGAGCTCCACATTGCGCTGAAGCTCTTCACACATGGTATTAAAGCTGTCTATGATCTGAGTGAATTCATTATGACCGGAGGGTTTTTCTATCCGGTAGGTAAGATCATCCAGCGAAAAACGCTTCATGCCGTCCAGAATTCTGTAGATATTGCGGCGGGACAGATAATAGGTAATGTAATATAGAGAGAAGGAAAATAAAGTCACAAGCACGGCAAATAAAATGATCATACAAGTGACAGGATTTAATGGAAGACCGTGTTTCTGCGTATAATAAGTCACATGAATGCCGTATTTGCTGTTGTGAAAGGTACCGGTATAACAGGAGGACAGATTCGGAGTAAAGGAGGGATTGGAATGAAAGAAAAGATTTCCTGCTTCGTCCGTGATGAGAAAGGCACTCTGTTCTTCCAGATTGTAGTTGGACAGAATATCCGTATACTCCGAAGTGGAATACAGGGGAATCAGATAGCCCAGGGGTGCGGCGGGACTGCGGTAAAGGGTTGCGGCCATACCGTAAAAGTCGTTGTGACCAGTATTGTCACTGTCACAGGCAGTTATCAGGAGCCTGACCGTTTCCAGGTCCAGAAGGCTGCCGGAGAAAGGAACGGGAGTCTGGAATTCCGGAGGATCCGTATGAAAGAGATAAGATCTGGATTCCGTATAATAGTAGAGCTTTTCCCTTTTCGAAGAAAGGATCAGAAAGCCCTGCAGATACCGGTCCTCTCTACAGATGCCGGCCAACAGCCTGGTACAGTAATTTCTGGTCTCCGCGGGAAGCTCTTCATAAGAAGACGTTTCCAGCAGATCACAGAGCCTGGGATCACATTGACCATCGGACAGAAATTTTCCGGCCAGGATGCTGAAGTCCGCAAAACGGTTGCCGAAGGCTTCCAGCAGATTGACTGCGGCGAGATCGTAGGATTTCAAATACTGGGTCTGCTCATATTGACTGGAGAGATGGCCTATGATAACGCTGGATATAATGGAAAAGCCAGTCAGAAGAGCTGTACAGATCAGCAGCATTCTGGAAAAAAAGCCATAACTTTTTTCAGCATATCTTTTGTGAATCATTGGACACCCCCTGTGTCATCTTGTAAGAACCACACTTTGATTATCTCTATTTTATCATGGATGCTGAAAAACTGAAAAGTAATAAAATTTTGGAATATTTGCACTTTTTTAGACTAACTGACAGACCAATAGGCATTTATTGTTAAAATGTACAATGTTTAAGAATTTGTTCAATTTACTTTGTCAAAAGATAACAGATATAATGTTTCCTGTAAACAGACAGTGTGCAAATTAACAGAATAAGAGGTGTGAAAAGGTATGCAGAAAACAAAAGTCGTGAAGAAGAAATCGCCGCGCGATAAAGCGGGATTCAGGCTGTTTCTTCTGTCTCTGCCATTCCTGGCAGGTATCCTGATTTTCTCCTATCTGCCATTGGCAGGATGGTCCTATTCTTTCTTTAATTACAAGCCCGGAAAGGCGTTGCTTGACTGTGAATTTGTGGGATTTAAATGGTTTATAGCACCGTTTAACAATCCGGTGCTCCGAGAGCAGTTTGTGAGAGTGATGAGAAATACGCTGGGGATCAATCTGCTGTATATGGCGACTATGATTCTTCCCATGATTTTCGCCATGTTTCTGATGGAGATCCGGTGGAAGGGATACCGTAAACTTGTTCAGACATTGACTACCATTCCCAATTTCATCAGCTGGGTTCTGGTGTATGCGGCATTTTTCGCACTGTTTTCCACGGAAGGCCTTTTGAATAATATTCTGGTGGGAGCCGGAGTTCTTACCACACCGACCAATTTCCTGACCACCACAAGTCATATGTGGCTGAAGATGCTGGGGTATCATTTGTGGAAGGGATTGGGCTGGGGCGCCATCGTCTACATATCAGCCATTACTTCCATTGATTCGGAGATTTATGAGGCGGCGAATATTGACGGGGCCGGAAGATTTCAGAAGATGTGGCATATTACCACGCCTCATTTGATTCCTACCTTTTTCGTTATGTTCGTTTTGCAGATTGGTAATATAATCAATAACGGAATCGACCAGTACCTGGTGTTCTCCAATGCGATGACACAGGATTACATAGAAGTGCTGGATCTGTATGTATACCGATACGGATTACAGCAGGGAAATATCTCCTATGCGACGGCAGTGGGCATGTGGAAATCTCTGATCAGTGTACTGCTGGTTTTTGTGGCAAATACATTATCCAAAAAAATCAGAGGTTCGTCCATATTTTAAAAGGAAAGTCCCAATCCCATTATGGTACCGCATTTAGAAAGGAGGCATTATGGCCAGGAATAAGAAAGAAGATGAGAGCCGCTCCGTGGAGCAACGGACATGGCGTGATCACATTGTAGATATTGTGATCTGCCTGATATTCGGAATTTTTACCATAATCTGTATTTACCCATTTTACTACATATTTATCAATACCATCAGTGATAACTCTCTGGTGGCCACAGGCAGAATCAGTTTTATTCCCAGAGGAATTCATTTTGCAAACTATGTGAAGGTATTGTCTCTGAAAGAACTGCCGGGCGCCGCTGTTGTGTCTCTGGCGAGAACAGTGCTTGGCACGATTTTCACCATTATCTGTGCCGCTTTTCCGGCATACTGTTTTTCCAGAGAAGAATACTGGCATAAGAAGATATTTTACCGTTTTGTCATTATCACCATGTATTTCAGCGCAGGTGTGATCCCTACCTTCCTGACATATAGAACCATCGGAATATATGACACATTTTGGGTATACATTCTGCCCTGTTGTGTGACACCGTTTAATTTGATTCTGGTGAAGACCTATATGGAGTCTCTGCCCCAGTCGCTCGAGGAGTCGGCGGAGATTGACGGAGCCGGATATATGGTGCGCTTCATGCGGATTGTCATGCCGCTGTGTAAGCCTATCCTGGCTACCATCGCAGTGTTCTCGGCAGTGGGACAGTGGAACAACTGGATGGACACGGTGCTGTACACCAAGAACCGTGATCTCCAGACGCTGCAGTATGTACTTTACCGGTATCTGAAAGAGGCAAATACGCTGGCGGAAATTGCACGTGAGAATCCGGAGATGATGGCGGAGATGGATCCGGCCACCATGCTCTCGCCCTTGACAATCAAATATACGGTATGTATCGTGACGATTCTGCCGATTCTGGTGGTGTATCCCTTCTTCCAGAAGTACTTTGTAAAAGGTATGATGGTGGGAGCGGTAAAAGGGTAGCTCATAAGTCGGAAAAGTTGAGAAGAAAATGGAACTGGATAAAAGCAGACAGCTGCTTTATCATAAAGACTATAAAGAAAGATGGAGGTTTAAGCATGAAGAAAAAGTTATTGGCAGTGTTGCTGGCTTCGGCAATGGTATTGTCTGTGACGGCCTGTGGAGACACGGGTTCGGAATCCGGCGGCAGTAGCAGT
>CAQUWW010000102.1:4110-10478 GCA_948896875.1 uncultured Acetatifactor sp.
AAGAACAGGCTTCCGGGGGGGCGGAAGGAAGCGAGACAAGCTCCGAGGAGGCTCCCGCCGAGAGAGAAGAGTCCACAGTATCCGCCTTCGTGATGCAGTCGGTGACCGGTGAGTCAGGCATCTGGCAGGGCTGGGGTGCGAAGAAGCTGTATGATGACCTGAAGATGAAGATCGACTTCGATCCCACAGGCAATGAGGTGGAGACCAAACTGCAGCAGTACCTGGTGGCAGGACAGCTGCCGGATCTGGTGGGACTGAAAGGACTGGATCAGGCACAGCTTGCAATGGACGCTGATCTGCTTCTTCCCCTGGATGAGTACAAGGACAAACTGCCCAACATTTTCGAGAACGAGATTTATGCCAACGCTGTGAAATATTCTCAGGATTTCACCAGCAATGACACAGGACATTTGTATCTGATGCCTGTGGCAATCGGACCTACCGCGTACAATTCCCTGAACTGGGTGCCCCTTCTTCAGTGGGATGCTTATAAGCAGGTGGGGAAACCGGAGATCGGAACCCTTGAGGATTACCTGGATGTAGTGGAGAAGATGGTGGAGTATAAACCCACCACAGAAGCCGGAGAAAAGGTGTATGGATTCTCCCTGTTCTCTGACTGGGATAATGTGAGCGCTCTGGAGATCTCCACATTGTCCTTCATGTACGGGATTGACACCGAGTATGTCTCTCCTCTGATGGAGACCAATGTACTGACCAGAGAGACCAAATCCCTGCTGGCAGACGATAGCTTCTACAAGAGAGCACTGAAATTTTACTTTGACGCAAACCAGAGAGGGCTGCTGGATCCGGACTCCATGTCCCAGACTTACAGTGATGTGGAATCGAAATTCAGCGCAGGTCGTGTCATGTTCTCCTGGTTCTCCTGGCTGTCAGGCAGCTACACCTCAGACAACCAGAACAATGCGGATAAGGTGGACGGTATGGCCAGCGTGGTCGCCAATGATATGAAGCTTTACAATGCGCCGGAACAGACCATCGGCCGTAACTGGTATTTTGCCATCGCAAAGGATACTAAAAATCTGGATGCGGTTCTGGAGCTGCTGAACTGGATGTATGATCCGGAGGTCTGTTCCTATCTGACCAACGGTCCCCAGGGTGTGATTTGGGATTATGATGAGAATGGCGAGCCTTATGTGATCGAAGAGGACATTGTATCCCAGAATACGGAGCTTCTGGTGCCGGAAGACATGGGCGGCGGTGCTTTCAGAGACGGTGTGTACAGCTTTAATACATTGGGACCTCAGGCTGCCACAGTTATGGACAACGGTTATACTCTGAGCTATCGCTATTGGCCTTCCTGGCTGAGAAGGAATCCTACTCTGATGAAGCAGGAAGTGAACGAGATGATGGGCGGTGTCAATGTACTGGCAGAATATCTGGAGCCCAGAGACATGATTGCAGATTCCACTCAGGCCGTAAATATGATTACACCTGCAGGGGATGACCTGGAAATTGTGATTACTCAGATCGGTGAGATTGTCAAGAAGTACTCCTGGCAGATGGTATACGCTAAGGACGAGGCGGAATTTGAGTCTCTGTGGAGCACTATGACAGAGCAGGCAAAGCAGCTTGGTCTGGATGATGTGACAACATATTACACCCAGGAATGGGAGAAGGCTCTTGAGATCGTAAAAGAGTACGAGTAATACGAAGCAGGCTGAAAATAACAAAAGTTGAGAGCCGGCTGCTGCGGATATTCTGCGGCAGCCGGTACTTTTAACTGTTATCTTTACATGACAGGAAAGTCGTCGTAAGATGGAGATGGAATCAGGACAATGCCGAAGTGGTACAGGGATATTACAATATTCTGACAGAGGAAGGGAAGAAATGAAAGAAGGAAACAGAATCTTATTTGATACCTGGGCGGAGCGTTGGCAGCAGGGATGCCTTCTTGGCAATGGATTTATGGGGCAGGTGGTTTACGGACGCCCGGGAGAAGAAATTGTGGAGCTGTCTCACGGGGCTTTTTTCTCCGGTTCGGGAAATGTGGATCCTTACCCGGAGAAAGGAGCCGAAGCTTTTAAGGCAGCCAGAAAGGCAGCCCGAGAGGGGGACTACGAAGAAGTGTATCGGCAGACCGGAAGGCTCATGGGAAAAAGGGGAAACTATGGGACCAATCTGCCGGTAGGGAAGCTTCATATCGGAATAGAGGGACAGCCGCCGGTCTCAGACTACGGCAGATATCTGGATCTGGACAGTGGAATTGCGGGATGCGGCTATGGAAATGAGGAGAACTGTCACTGTCGGGAATCGTTTACCTCTCATGAAGATCATGTGTTTGCCTGCCGGTTGGAACAGACAGGGGAAGAGATGACACTTACAGTTTCCTTTGACGGTGGCCGCAATCCTTTCCGGACCTGGGTGGAGGACGGACTATTGTGCTTTGAGACCACGGCCCTTGAGACAGTGCACAGCGACGGCACCGAGGGAACAAGGCTGTACGGGGCGGTGAAGATATGCGCGGAAGACGACGGGGGAGAGGAGCTTTGTACGGAAGAAGTTAATCTGGAAAAGGTCGGCCGGGAAGAGAGCACCTCCAGGATAAAGGTCAGCGGAGCAAAATGCGCGGTGCTTTATCTGAGTATGGACGTGTGGACCGCAGGAAAAGAAGCAGAGGAAACAGAGACTGAAAAAAATGCGCGGAAACATGTGAAGGAGTGGGTAAATCATGAGATTGGAGAATATCCGGACCTGAGGGAACGTCATACCGCCGACATTCGGGCGCTGATGGGGAGACAGAAGCTGAAATTGGGACGGTGGAGGGAAGAATCCAGACTAAGCCCAGAGCAAAGAAAGAACCGGGAGCAGAACGGAAAGCAGGTGAAATGCGCGAAAGAGAGAACCAGTGAGAATTCGGAACACACGGAAATGCCGCTGAGCGCGGGAGAGCTTCTGGACCTTGTGAGACAGGGAGGAGACAACAGACGCCTGACGGAGCTGATGTATCAGTATGGGAGATATCTGCTGCTGTCCTCCTCCCGGCAGGATTCGCCTCTGCCCGCCCATCTGCAGGGTGTGTGGAATGACGATGTGGCCTGTCAGATCGGCTGGACCTGTGACATGCATCTGGACATCAATACCCAGATGAACTACTGGATCAGCGAGCCCGGAAATCTGAGAGAATGCCACCAGCCTTTATTTGACTGGATGGAGAAGCGGCTGATTCCCAACGGGCGTCTCACAGCCCGTAAATGCTATGGATACGGCGGGTGGGTGGGAGAACTGGTCTCCAACGCATGGGGCTATGCGGCTCCTTACTGGAACGAGTCTCTTTCTCCCTGCCCTACGGGAGGAACTTGGCAGGCATCCGACTATATGGAGCATTACCGGTATGGGCAGGATAGAGATTTCCTGAGAAGAAGGGCGCTGCCGGTGATTGGGGAGGCGGTTTCCTTTTTCCTGGAATATCTGTTTGAGGACGGAGAGGGGCATTTGCTGGGAGGGCCCTCCATTTCCCCGGAGAATGCTTTTTTGGTGAATGGGAAAAAATACTTTGCATCCGCGGGATGCACCTATGAGATGGTCATGATACGGGAGCTGTTCCTTCAATATGTGGAGAGCTGCCGGGAGCTGGGAATTGGAGAAGGGCTGGAAGGCGAAATGGTAGCCGACCAGGAACAGGAAAGCAGAAAGGCAGGACAGGAACAGGAAGGTGGACCGGCGGCAGAAAGGGAGAAGGAACCGGAATGGGGAGAGGCGGCAGAGGAGAAACGGGAACCGGACTGGGAAGAGTTGCGCTGCCGGGTGGAGAAGGCTTTGCCCAGACTGCTGCCGTACAGAATTCTGCCGGACGGCACTTTAGCCGAATGGAACCATGATTATGAAGCAGCAGACTCCCAGCACAGGCATACCAGCCATCTTCTGGGCCTTTTCCCGTATGGGCAGATTACGCCGGAAGAAACGCCGGCTCTGGCCAAAGCGGCGGCAGCCTCCATAAAGGCAAAGCTGACGCCCTATGAGAACTGGGAGGATACCGGCTGGGCCAGATCCCTGCTTGCGCTTTACAGTGCCAGACTGGGAGAAGCCGAGCAGGCGTACCGCCATCTGGTGAGTATGCAGACCATTCTGACAGGCGGGAATCTGCTGGTCATGCATCCGCCTACCAGGGGTGCCGGCTCTTTCATGGAAGTATACGAGCTGGACGGAAATACGGGATTTTCCATGGCGGTGATGGAGATGCTGATACAGAGTCATGGGGATTGCATCCATCTGCTTCCGGCCCTGCCGGAAATGTGGCCCGAGGGAAAGCTGGAGGGCGCGGTGGTGAGAGGCGGGATTCTCCTGGACTTGTACTGGGAACAGGGAAAGCCGGTAAAAGTCACTTTGCTGTCCGGTTCAGACAGGAGGGTGAAGCTTCGGAATGGAGAGACAGTACGGGAATATACGCTCAAAGCGGGACAGAAAATCAGCGTAAGCTGGCACAGTGGTTTTTAGCGGCATCAGTTTTGTCAAGAAGGTATTGCACGGGAGCTTTTTTCAGTGTATAATCTTGGGAAGAAAGCGGAAAAATCAAGCTTTCCGGAGAAAACAAATTAAAACCAGGAGGCATCTTCCGGCCGGATGTAAGAGTGGAGGGAAGATGTGGCATAAAGGAGAGAAAAGATGAGCAAGAAACCGGTAGTATTGATGATTCTGGACGGCTACGGCCTCAACGAAAAGAAGGAAGGCAATGCGGTGGCCCTTGCCAAAACGCCAGTGATGGACAGACTTATGGCAGAATATCCTTTTGTGAGAGGAAATGCCAGCGGAATGGCGGTAGGTCTTCCCGAAGGGCAGATGGGTAACTCCGAAGTAGGACATCTGAACATGGGAGCAGGACGTATTGTGTACCAGGAACTGACCAGGATCACAAAGGAAATTCAGGACGGCACCTTTTTTGAGAATCCCGCACTGTTAATGGCAGTCGATAACTGCAAGAAGAATAACAGCGCACTTCATTTGATGGGGCTGCTTTCGGACGGAGGCGTACACAGTCACAATACCCATCTCTACGGGTTATTGGAACTGGCGAAGAGGAACGGCCTGGAGAAAGTGTATGTGCATTGCTTCCTTGACGGGCGTGATACCCCTCCTGCAAGCGGTAAGGGATATGCGGAGGAGCTGGAGGCCGAGATGAAGAAGATCGGCGTGGGCAGGATAGCATCGGTAATGGGCCGTTATTATGTGATGGACAGGGATAACAATTATGATCGTGTGAAGCTGGCCTATGACGCAATGACAAAGGGAGAGGGCCTGACGGCGGAAAGCGGTGTGACCGGGATTCAGGAGTCCTATGACAGAGAGGAGACGGATGAATTTGTGAAGCCTACTCTGGTTGTGGAAAACGGGAAGCCGGTTGCCACTGTAGCGGACGGCGATTCCATTATCTTTTTCAATTTCCGCCCGGACAGAGCCAGAGAGATTTCCAGAGCTTTCTGTGATGACGATTTTAAGGGATTTGACAGAGGCGCCAGAAAACAGATCACCTATGTGTGCTTTTCCGACTATGATCCCACCATTCCAAATAAGGAAGTAGCGTTCCACAAAGTGTCCGTGACCAATACCTTCGGGGAGTGGCTGGCGGCCAATCACATGAAGCAGGCCCGTATTGCCGAGACAGAGAAATATGCCCATGTTACCTTTTTCTTCAACGGCGGTGTGGAAGAGCCCAACGAAGGGGAGGACAGGGTTCTGGTGAATTCCCCCAAGGATGTGGCTACCTATGACCTGAAGCCCCAGATGAGTGCTTATGGTGTCTGCGATAAGCTTTGTGAGGCGATCCGCTCCGGAAAATATGATGTCATTATCATCAATTTTGCCAATCCGGATATGGTAGGACACACGGGAGTGCTGGAAGCGGCGATCAAGGCAGTGGAGGCAGTGGACGAGTGTGTGGGGAAAGCGGTGGAAGCCATTCGGGAAGTGGACGGCGCGATGTTCATCTGCGCGGATCATGGCAATGCGGAAATGCTGATAGATTACGAGACCGGAGAACCTTTTACAGCGCATACCACGAACCAGGTTCCTTTTATTCTGGTAAATTATGATCAGGCCTATACACTGAGGGAGAACGGCTGTCTGGCGGATATTGTGCCTACCCTGATCGAGATTATGGGGAAAGAACAGCCTGCGGAAATGACAGGAAAGTCTCTTCTGCAGAAAAAGTAAGAGAGAGGGAAGAAAGGGTATCAGGAGGAGTATAAAATGGGTTCCTATTATAAACATAAGAGAAGCGAGAAAGTAGATGTATACTATTCTTTTCAATGTGAGCATTGTGGAAAGGACAGTGGTCCGCAGAAGGCAGTGCTGATCGGCATGGAAGCCACGGACAACAGCAATTTTAAGACATTGAGCCAGGACAGAGAGGA
>CAQUWW010000103.1 GCA_948896875.1 uncultured Acetatifactor sp.
CCTATACCTGCCAGCCGGTGTGCGGGCCTGCGAGAAGCGCCATTTTTACCGGGACATTTCCCCATACCAACGGCATGGTGACCAACTCCATTGCCATGGGACAGAATGTCAAAACCATCGGCCAAAGGCTGACAGACGCAGGAATTCACTGCGGTTATATCGGGAAATGGCATCTGGACGGAGGGGATTATTTCGGCCTTGGCAGATGCCCGGAAGGATGGGATCCGGGGTATTGGTATGACATGCGCTGTTATCTGGAGGAGCTGACGCAGGAGGAACGGATGAAATCCAGAAAGCGGGAGACCTCCTATGCGGAGGATATGACAGAGGAATTTACCTATGCTCACAGGTGTACGGACAGGGCGTTACAATTCCTGGAGGAGTATGGGGAAGAGGACTTTTTCCTGACGGTATCCTATGATGAGCCCCATGGCCCCTCTCTATGCCCAAAGCCGTTTCACAGTCTGTATCAGGGATTTGTGTATGAGGACAGTCCCGCATTTCAGGATGACCTCATGGGAAAGCCTTTTATGCAGAGGTTATGGGCGGGAGAAAAGCTGAAGGCCACGTCGGAGGAGCTGAGAAAACCAAGTAGACAGTTAGAACAGTTTCTGGGATGCAATTCCTTCGTGGACTATGAGATGGGGAGAATTCTGAAGGTCCTTGAGGAGCGATTCCCGGATGCCCTGATTGTCTATACCTCGGACCACGGGGCTATGCTGGGTGCCCACAGGCTGTCGGCGAAGAATGCCGCCATGTATAGGGAAGTGGCCAACATTCCCCTGATCATCAAAGGCGGGGAGCGGGCAAAGGTGGTGGAGGCGCCTGCGTCCCATATCGATCTGGCGCCCACCATTCTGGAATATTTCGGACAGAGTGTGCCGAAGCTTCTGGAAGGGAAAAGCATGCTTGCACAGATTTATGACACCTCTGTGACTGTCAATGATGTGGTGTACACGGAATTTACCAGGTATGAGGTGGACCATGATGGGTTCGGCGGACTCCAGATCATGCGGGCTGTCACGGACGGCCGTTACAAACTGGTGATTCACCTGCTGGATACAGATGAATTCTATGATACGCTGACAGACCCTTATGAGGTGGAGAATCGGATTGATGACCCGGCCTGCGCCCGGATCCGGGATCAGCTCCATGACCGGATTCTGGATCATATGAATGCCACCAGAGATCTGTACCGGGGATACCAGTGGGCCTGCAGGCCCTGGAGGCCGGAGATGAAAGCTTCCTGGGAAAATGATGGCTATACCCGCCAGAGAGAAAACGAAGAGTATGAGCCCAGACAGCTGGATTATGATACCGGCCTTGAGATGAAGGAAGCGGTCCGGAGGAAGAAGGGGAAGTGATGCGGCGATGCGCAGTACAATTCAGGTGATGATAAAACCTGCAGGCAGCCTCTGCAACCTGCGATGCAGATATTGTTTTTACGCGGATGAAGCCGGTAAACGGGAAATAAAATGCCATGGAATCATGACAGAGCAGACGCTGGAAAGGATTGTCTCCAAAACCCTTGCGGAGGCGAAAGAGCGCTGCTTTTTCCTTTTCCAGGGAGGGGAGCCCACGTTGGCGGGACTGGATTTCTTTCGAAAAGCAGTGGAGCTTGGAAAAAGATACCGTAACGGTAGTTGTAAGGTGGAATATGCGCTGCAGACAAATGCCACGCTGCTGGATGATGCCTGGTGTGAATTCTTCGCGGAAAATCATTTTCTGATCGGGGTATCCCTGGACGGGACAAAAGCGATACATGATGCCAACAGAATAGATGCGGATGGAAATGGTACTTATGAAAGGGTGCTGGAAGGAATCCGGCTTCTGGAGAAACACAAGGTGGAATGCAACATTCTCACGGTTCTGACAGGAAGCTGCGCCCGGAATTTCAGGAAGGTGTATCAACTGTTTCAGAATAATGGCTGGCTTTATCAGCAATACATTCCCTGTCTGGATCCTCTGGGGGAAGAAAGGGGAGGGCATCCCTGGTCTCTGACACCGAAACGGTATGCAGGGTATCTGCGGACGGCATTTGACTGCTGGTATAGAGATGCACTGTCAGGAAACAAAAAATACAATCGGTATTTCGACAACCTGTTGCTGATGCTGGACGGGCGGCATCCGGAAGCCTGCGGGATGAGCGGGCATTGTGCCATTCAGTACGCAGTGGAAGCGGATGGCAGTGCATATCCCTGCGACTTTTACATGCTGGATGAGTATCGGCTGGGAAATTTGAATACAGACAGTTTTGACAGCCTGGACAGACGAAGAGAGGAACTGCGCTTCCTGGAGGCTGGCCGCACCATGCATCCGGACTGCGCATCCTGTAAATGGAGAGGCCTGTGTCGGGGCGGCTGCCGCAGGGACCGGGACTATTTTGAACGGGGAATGGGGAAGAATTATTATTGCGACGCTTACAGAGAATTCTTCCCCTATGCGTGGCCCAGGCTGCAGCGGCTTTACCGGAAGCTGCGGGAGTTTGGGTAAGTTCGGCTAAAAATTTCGACTTTATTTTGGCAAATATGTCAATTTACAAGAAATAGAATGTATCGGAAAATATATTATAGACCGTTAGAATCTGATTGACAGTGAGTTTATCATTCCGCCAATTCAGGCAGGAGGTATGGGCATGGAAAAAGAACTGAGAATTATTGAAGTAAAGAGAAGCATTTTTGAGGATAATGATAGAGATGCGGCCAGACTTCGGGAAGAATTGAAGGAGAAGAAAGTGTTTCTGCTGAATCTGATGTCTTCGCCGGGTTCCGGCAAAACCACCACCCTGCTGGCTCTCGCCGAAGCGCTGCGGGGCCGAATCAAAATGGGCGTGATGGAGGCGGATATTGATTCTGCGATGGATGCGGAGAAAATGATGGCTGCCGGAATAAAATCCATCCAGATTCACACCGGCGGTATGTGTCATCTGGATGCGGATATGACCAGACAGGGGCTGTATGAGTTCGGACTGGAGGGCGCGGAGCTGATTGTGCTGGAAAATGTGGGCAATCTGGTGTGTCCCGCGGAATTCGACACCGGGGCTGTGAAGAATATGACGATTCTGTCCGTGCCGGAGGGGGATGACAAGCCTTTGAAGTATCCGCTGATGTATGAAAAATGTGATCTTCTGGTGGTCAACAAGACGGATGTGCTGCCTTATTTTGACTTTGACAGGGAAAAGGTTGAAAAATATGCCAGACAGCTCTGATCAAAAAGCAGAATCCCTTCCCGGCAGTCTGTGGGCGTATCTGTAACAGGCGCTGCGAGGACGCCTGTACCAGAGGGACTATCGATCAGGCAGTGGCAATCGACGCAGTAAAGAAGTTTATCGCAGAACAGGATTTGAAGGCGGAGACCAGATACATACCGCCGGTGGTGATTCCGGCAAGTATTCATATGGACCATTTCCCGGAGAAAATCGCTATCATCGGCGGCGGTCCTGCGGGACTAAGCGCGGCGTTCTACCTGGCGGAGAGAGGGTATCGGCCCACTGTATTCGAGAAGAATGAGAAAGCGGGCGGAATGCTTCAATATGGCATCCCTTCCTATAAACTGGAGAAGGATGTGATCGAGGCGGAAATCGACGTCATGAGAGAGATGGGCGTGGAGATTAAGACGGGCGTAGAAGTAGGAAAGGATATTACATTGAAGGAGCTTCGTGCCCAGGGCTATAAGGCATTTTACATTGCCATAGGCTGCAGCGCGGGAAGAAGACCGGGTGTGGAAGGAGACGAAGCCCAGGGAACCATGACAGCCATCGAGTATCTTCAAGAGGCCAATACGGGCAACACTTCTTATACAGGCAGGGTTGTGGTAGTCGGCGGAGGCAACGTGGCCATCGATGCCTCCAGAGTGAGCATCCGAAGCGGAGCGGCGGAAGTGACAATGCTCTGCCTGGAATCCGAGCAGGAAATGCCGGCCTCCGCAGAGGAAGTGAGAGAAGCCCTGGAGGACAATGTGGTTATCAAAAACGGCTGGGGACCGAAGGAAGTTCTGACGAAGGACGGGAAGGTGACGGGAATTGTCTTCAAAAAATGCCTTTCCGTTTTCAATGCGGAGGGCAGATTTGCACCCCGCTATGACGAGGAGGATACCATTACCATCGAGTGTGACCGTGTCATTTTTGCCATCGGTCAGAAGACAGTATGGGGGAATCTCCTGGAGGGAGAGAAGGTGGAATTCAAGGGACCGGCTATTGTGGCGGATAAACTGACCTTCCAGACCGGTCAGCCGGACATTTTTGTGGGCGGAGACGTTTATACGGGACCCAAATTCGCCATTGACGCCATCGCTGCCGGCCACTATGCATCGGAGTCTCTGCATCGTTATGTCCATGGCGGACATATGACCATAGGACGCAACAAATGGGAATTCAATGAGCTGGACAAGGACAATATCCGGGTGGAGAGCTATGATAATTCTTCCCGCCAGATTGAGGGGATGGATTCCAATATCCCCGCCAAATCCTTCAGAGACTCTCATCTGACCCTGACGGAGGAGCAGGTGAAAAAGGAGACTGCCCGCTGTCTGGGATGCGGTGCAACGATTGTGGATGAGAATAAATGTATCGGCTGCGGTGTGTGTACCACCAAGTGTCAGTTCGATGCCATCACCCTCCACAGAGACAGGCCGGAATGCACCACAATGGTGACAGCGGAGGATAAATTTAAGGCGATCATTCCTTACCAGCTGAAACGTGCCGTGAAGATTGTGACTCATAAGAAGAGCTGAGAAAGGCGAGTCCTGCCATCATTTCCGCAGTAAATGGGTAGAAAGTAATCATTCTTCCTTTGCAGCATCCACATTGAACTTCCGATGAAAAATTGTTATAATTACAATAGTGAAGAATACAAATGACAAATGAGATGATTTGTTAAGTGAATTTGTTAAAAGAATATGATATGGTCGGAGGTCAGAAAATGGATGCATTGAGAAAAAAAGAGCTTTTTACCACGAAGGAGATCTACGCATTGCCGGACGGGGAGAGAGCAGAGCTGATTGACGGGCAGATTTACAATATGGCGCCTCCGGGCAGGATGCATCAGAAGCTTAGCGGGAAATTGTATCAGACAATAGTGAATTATATTGACAGCCAGAAGGGGGATTGCGAAGCATATGCCGCACCGTTCGGCGTATTCCTCTACGACGATGACCTGAACTATCTGGAGCCGGATATCTCAGTCATCTGCGATCCCTTCAAGCTGGACGAAAAAGGCTGCCACGGCGCCCCGGACTGGATCATAGAGATCGTCTCTCCCGCAAGCAAGAGGATGGATTATTTTATCAAGCTGTTTCAATACCGTACAGCCGGTGTCAGAGAATACTGGATTGTGGATCCGGGCAGAGAACTGGTGACAGTGTATCAGTTTGAGGCGGAGACAATGGAACAGTACTCATTCGGGGAGGAGGCCACAGGCGATCCTTCCTATGAACAGAATGCCGTCCGCAACCTGCGGATGATGCTGACCTACTGGGAGCCGGATGACAGCATCTTTACCGCCAATTCCACCCGCTTTGACAAGGACAGGCTGGTATTTCCGGGGGATTACTATATAGAATACCTGAAAATGGGAATGAAATATGACATTCCGGAATTTCTGCAGATGTGCAATACCATTTTTGAAATTGTGGACAGACACCATATCAATTCCCCTGATTTCCTGATCTGGTTCATGCTGCATCCGGAGTACCGGAAGCTGGAGGTTGAGGGCAGTTATCATCGAACTGATTTTGAGAGATTCTATCAGGAGTCTGGTATTGCCAGAGGGCAGCAGGGGAGGTTCACCTATACGGTGATGAACGGGAAATCCAATTTCCTGTATCTTCACAACGGAAGCATAAAGCTGGAGATGAAGGTGGCCGGAAGCTTCTGCGAGCATCGCGCTTTTCGCGGCGAACAGATGGAGAGGGTGTCCCGGGGAGAGTATCACCTGAGCCAGACCATGAGAGGCTGGTACTATCTACCCTTTGCCGAAAAGCCTTCTACCAGTGACTGGTGGAAAATGGACAATGCTTCCCGGGAGAAGAAGACGGGGCCCGATATGCAGATTGATGTGTGGGTGAAGGAAGTGGAGAATGGACTGGACGTTCGGGTGAGAACCTCCGGCGTGGAGGGTGCACCATGGAGAATCGAGCTCGCTTTCTCCGGCGTGGACTTCCTGAGCAACGAGTATGTGGACCTGCCACTGACAGGCAGCGAGGTGATTGTGGTGAAAAAAGGGGACACGGAAGTGGGAAACGGCAGGGATACTCTGGTGGTTGGTCCCTGTTTCGGGGAACATCACTTTACCGAGGGCAAGGAGGACAGTGAGGCAAAGACACCTGGCGCCGCCACACTGTATTTGACCGCATACACCCCTTTTGACAGAGAAATTCGGATTCGGGATAAGGTGAGCGGATATCTGCATTTCCGGACGCATATACTGCATTGAGAGGATGACAGATGCAGGAGTCTGATATGAAGAAAACGACGATGGCAATCCTGCTGTTTGATGTGATGGCAGGGTTGCTTTTTTTGGGGATGTACGGACTGCGGGACACGGCGGTGGCAACGGACAGCGGAATGGTGCATATTGTGGAGGAAGGGGAGAATCTGGAGCCGGAGGATGTAAAGAAGATTGCGATTACCTTTGACGACGGCCCGCATCCCAGCTATACGGAGCAGCTGCTGGACGGATTGAAGGAACGGGGCGTCCACGCCACATTTTTTGTGACGGGGGAGCATGCGGAATTGCATCCGGATATTATCGAGAGAATGTTTGATGAGGGACATCTTATTGGAAATCATACATACAGCCATATTCAGTTGACGAAGAGTAACAGAGAGAAATTCAGGGAAGAACTGATTAAAACCAATGAAATTTTAAAGGAAATCACCGGAGAGGAAGTGCAGTATGTGCGGCCGCCCTACGGAAGCTGGGACAAGAGCTTTGAAAAGGAGCTGAACATGTTCCCGGTGCTCTGGACGGTGGATCCGTTGGACTGGAGCTCCCGAAATGTGGGACGGATTACGGAGAAGATTGTCAGAAAGACCGGAGAGAATGACATTATCCTGATGCATGATTACTATGACACATCGGTGACAGCAGCGTTGAAGGCCATCGACGAGCTGATGGAGGAGGGGTATACCTTTGTGACCGTGGAGGAGATTTTGTTTGACTGATGGAAAAATAGTGTAAAGACAGCTGTTTTGTGTTATGATAAAAAAACAGACGATTTTGCTGTTTTGATGGAGGAGGGAAAGAGGTATGTGCCGGATGGTTTCTGTAAAAACAAACTTTGATACGGAAATTCAAGTGGCTGATATCAAAAAAGATGTTATAGAGAATATTATTAAGGCTGCCAGTGTATGTACAAGAATATGTCAAATTATTCTATTTGGCTCAGTAATAGAGGACAGATGTCAGGAAGATTCAGATGTTGATATGCTTGTGGTCAGTGATACTACGCGATCACAACTCTATAAGGACAAGGGATATCAGGAATTTTTGAAGAGGCTGCATGCAAAAGATGGATATGAGCAGATGTATGATGTGATTTGTGTCAATGGTATAGAAGAAATCTATCAAAAGCAGGATAGCATTGGCTTGTTTCGTGATGTAATAGAGTGTGGCAAAACCTTGTACAGGAAAAGCGACCAAAGGAATAGCGGCTTATCATGCCCAACAGGCAATCGAAAAAATTCTTAAATCTGAAATATATAAAGCGGATCCGGGTATCAGTCCAAGAAAGATGTATACACATAAAATTTATGATTTATGCGCCATTGCTGAGAGTTACGGAATTGAAGTTCCAAAGGGAATTAAGGATAATGCGTATATGTACAGTGACTGGGAGGCCGCGGGACGGTATGATCTGCACTTTTCTGTCAGAATGGACTCTGTAGAGAAGGCATTGCGTTTAGTGGAAAAATGGATGAAAGAAATAAAAAAATAATTTTGCGGCCTCCCTATGGGTCCTGGGACCAATGTTTATCTATTCAAATCTTATGGCAGGCGGGAGCACCGGCCTGCCATATCTAAAGAAATCTTTATAGTTCTTACGGTTTTCTCTTTATACTTCCTCTTTATACTGAAATCATCAAATGACAGCATAACATGTTGAATTCAGGATAAGAGGAGGAATATCCTATGTGGCAATTTTTAAGAGAATATATCAGTGCTCCGGACACGATCGGAGCTATTGCACCCAGCAGCAGACATCTTGCGGCGGCCATGACGGCTTCTATTGATTTCGATAAAGCCCGCTGCATTGTAGAATACGGGGCGGGGACGGGTGTATTTACCAGGGAGGTGGCAGCAAGAAAAAGGAGGGACGCCGCTTACATCGTAATTGAACAGAATGACCGTTTTTACGAAATGCTGCGGAAACAATTCCACGGAATGCCGGGAGTGGTGCTGATCCACGGAGATGCCGGAAATGTATGCGGCTTCTTGAGGGAACAGGGGTTTCAACATGCGGATTATATCATTTCCGGTCTGCCCTTTACATCCCTTCCCCGGCAGGTGTCCCACAGAATACTGTCGCAGACCCAAAAGGCTATGGGAACCGAAGGCATATTTACCACATTTCAGTACACACTGGTGAGGAAAGCCTTTCTCGAACAGTATTTCGACATCCAGAGGATTGTACGGGTCTGGCGGAATCTACCCCCGGCCTATGTGCTGCACATGAAATTGAAATCCTGCCATGGGAAGCAAATTTCTGCGGACAGTGCGGTATGAATCATTATCAGGAGGTGTTGTTATGTGGTGTATTTATTTTCTTGCCTGCGTGTTGCTCCCCATATGCATTCCGGTGCCGGAAACGGCTGTGATACTGTGGGGAACCAGACAGATCGGCAGCCTGGGTGCCTTTTTCCTCGGGGTCACAGGCTCCGTGCTGGGATTGACGATTATGCATTCCTTATCTTCTCTGATTGCAGATCGTATTTTAAAGGGGAAAAAGGAGAGAAGACAGCTTGCGTGGCTGCGGCAGCTGACGGGGCGGTACCGCTTTTGGATTCTTGGGGTACTGCTGATCGTTCCGCTTGTGTCCGACGAAGTGCTCTGTGCAGGTTCTGCTTTTTTGAAAATTTCATTGCCTCAATTTCTGAAAATTGGTATAATTGCTAAAATCATATCCATCGGTATGATTGCCTTTTCTGGTTTTTTTGGCAGTTTGTGCGGCCTGAGGCGATGGCAGATGATCGCTGTGGAGCTTCTGTTTCTGTTCCTTGCCTCGGCGGCGCTGCAGCATTTCTGCAAAAAAGGAGAAGCAAACTATCATGAAAGAATTTATACTGGTTGTTGACGATGACAAAGACATCCGCAGGCTTCTGGGCATCTATCTGGGCAATGAGGGCTACCGTTACCTGGCCTGTGAAAATGCGGCCCAGGCGCTGGATATCCTGGAGCAATATCAGGTGGACCTGATCCTGATGGATGTGATGATGCCGGGAATCGACGGCATCAGCGCCTGTCTGCAGATAAGGGAAAAAAGCAGAATGCCAATTATCTTTATGTCGGCGAAATCAGAGGATATTGATATCATACAGGGACTCACGGTGGGGGGAGACGATTATGTGACGAAGCCCTTTCAGCCCATTGAGCTTCTGGCCCGCATCAAAGCCCAGCTTCGCCGCTATAAACAGTACAATGAGACGGAAAAGCCGGCACATACGCTCCGGACGGAGGATTTGACGGTGGACATGGAAAGCCGCCAGGTGTGGGTAAGCGGGCGGGAAGTGAGGCTGACGCGCAAGGAGTATGATATCCTGGAATATATGCTGCGGAACAAGGGGCAGGTGCTGACCATGGCGCAGATTTATGAGGCGGTATGGCATGAAGAATTTTTCTGTTCCGAAAATGCGGTGATGATGCACATTGCCAATCTCCGCAATAAGCTGAACTGGGACAATGTACATTCGGACTTTATCAAGACCTGTTGGGGGAGAGGGTATCAGATATGAATCTGTCAAAGATAATTCCAAACTATATTTTGATCAACAGCATTGTCATCATAGGAACGGTTTTCGTGATTTTTCTGGTTTACAGAAGACTGTCCTCTTCATTCCGAAAACGCCTCACGGCATATTTCCTGAAGGCGGCCTGTGTCTCCCTTGTCATCAGCCTGGCGGTGCTGGCGGTGATACTGACCATGACGCAGCTTCTGCTCCATTCCGGGATGTGGGATTATTTTCATGATCTGGGCTATGAATACCTCATTGCCGCCGAATATCTCCAATCGGTGCTGGCAGTGGCGTTTCCCGTGATATGCTTTGTCGTCTCCTTTTCCCACAGGATCAACCGCAGGGTCAGGTATGTGGAGTATCTGTCTCAGGAAATTCAGAAGATCCGGGAGGAGGGCTTTGGAAGGACCATGGAGCTGCGGGGGGACGATGAGATCACCCAGCTGTGCGCCGTCATCAACGAGATGTCCGTCCAGCTTCG
>CAQUWW010000104.1 GCA_948896875.1 uncultured Acetatifactor sp.
TTCAATGCGGGAATCGCTATAAATTCCGCGCCCTCGATTTCACAGCTATTCACGGATGTGGCGGAATTGCTGGCCTGTTGATGTGCCGAAAACAGTTCGCCCTTCGCCAGCTTGCCGCGGACATCGCCTTTGCCGACACTGGGGAAGTCTTTATCAATCAGCCCCTCATTCCACCAATTGTTCAACCGCTCCAGAAATGCCTTGTAATTGTCATCGTACATGGCAAACTGCACATTCTCCCCATCTGTGCAATAAAAAGGATAAGCACACTGATAAGCATTGCTTAAGCTGGAAAGCATTGCCTGCTGGTACAGCCAGCGCATCTCTGACGAAAAAGGAATCATATCCGGATACTTCGCCTTTACTGCTTTCAGCACCTCTTCAAACTCGTCGATGGTAGTGGGAACTTCCATCTGCAGCTCGTCCAGAATATCCTTGCGGAGCACAATCCCTCTGTCCTGCATTGCATACTCTGTATCCTCAATGTTCGCAAAGCACCAGATTCTTCCGTCGTCTGTGGTCACCTGGCTCTTCACATCCGGATTCTCCTCCAGCCAGGCCAGATAATTCGGCATCCATTCGGGATGTTCATTCAAATCAATAATATATCCCTCATCGATGGCCGCCGCAGGGCCGCCCTTATAAGACTTATTAAAGCAGTTTACGATAATATCCGGCAAATCATGAGCGATCAGCATATACATAAATTCTTCACTACGGCTGTCAGAATGTATTCCATTGCTCTCAATATAAGCGCCGGATCCCTGAGAAAGCACACCGATACCTCCCATCAGATACTTTTCAGGGTCGGAAAACGCTTCCTCTGCGGTAAGTTCACCCCAATCCTTCTCCTCATCACCGTAATTCAGCGTCAGCTTCACATGCTCCATAGGATATGTAAATTCTTCCGGTTCCGCATCTGCCTGCTCCCCATCTGTCTGTGCCGTGCTTTCCGGTGAACTGCTTTCCTGCTGGCTGGTGCTTTCCTGTGCTGAATCAGGTCCGCTGCTCTGCTGGCTGGCAGGCTCCCCACATCCGGCAAGCATCCCGACACACAGTGCGGTTACAGAAAGCAGACTCAAGAGTTTCTTTGCACGTTCTTTCATTTCTTTTCCTCCATACATTATTATAGTTTATTGGTTACATTCGTTCCTCTGTGCTGATTCTTATTGTATCATTAACGTTAATGTCTGTCAACATTATTTTTCCTTTTTGTCAAAATTAGTGATATCGGGGCAGTTGTTCCGCTCTGCAGTCTTATTCAAATTCTACTTCTGCCACTCTGACTACGTAGTTACACCCATAGGAATAGCCTGTGGCATTGACCCAGAGGTTCTCACCATTCTGGACAAATTCCAGCACCTCTTTGTTGTCTGTCCATCTGACACTGCGCACTTTCCGGCCGGTTCCGGAGAAATGTCTGAACCCGGGGCCTCCTTTTGATACCACCACATGACTGCTTCCCCGCACCTTCAGGTCATGAATGAACAGATATGTCTTGTCATCCATATCCAGGGCAAAGTTCCTGTCTTCTCCCTCCATTTTGCCGGGTTTCCCCTGGTAAACGGACTGTCCGCAGGTCTCAATCCATCGCCCCATGGCCTCCAGCATGGCCTTCTGCATGGCCGGGATCCCGCCTTCTCCTTCCGGCCCCACATTGAGCAGATAATTGGCCCCCACCTTTCTACAGGCACAAAGTGTCTCGATGATTTCCGGAAGGCTCTTATAATTGTAATCATTTTGGCCGAATCCCCAGTGATCATTCATGGTGTGGCACATCTCCGCCGCAACATATTTGGACATGCCTTCTCTGTCCATTGGCACAGGACGTCCCTGTTCAAATGTCACGCTGTCAATCTCAGGGTTGCCCAGCGCACCTCTGGCACCCAGTCCCGTATTGTTGACAATAATGGCATCGGGCTGATGACGGCGGATCACCGCATACAGCTTATCTTCCTGCCAGTCTGTGCCGGCGGGCTTAGACCAGTTTCCGTCAAACCACAGACCGCCGATTTTTCCATACTGTGTGCACAAAAGTTCCACGCTGTCTCTCAAGTACTGCAGAAAGCTGTCAAAATCCTTCTCAAAGGACTCCTGGTACCAGTCATAGGTGGCATGATAGAAAAACGGCAGGATTCCCTCCGCCTTACAGGCGTCCGTAAATTCCCGAATCAAGTCCCTGCCACAGGCCGAATGAGGCGCATCATAATCGCTCAGCCCTTTTGCATCATACAGGCAGAAACCGTCATGATGCTTTGTGGTGAGGGTAATATACTTCATCCCCGCCCTTTTTGCCGTTCTCACAATCTCTCCTGCATCAAAATCTCTGGCGGTAAAAGTATCTGCCAGCTTCTTATACTCCTCCTTCGGGATCTTTTCCATATGCATAATCCACTCTCCCCGCCCAAGCTGGGAATAGAGGCCATAGTGAATGAACATGCCAAGGCCCATATTTTCAAATCGTGCCACTCTCTCCTCCGGAATCGGTATTGCCATCTTGTCTTCCCTCCTCATTATAGTTCCGCATTGTACCTTCCAAGCCCATTTCCGTAAATTTCTCTGCGCGCTTGTTCAGGTACAATGCTGTATAGTTCTATTTCACTATATCTTATTTTTTCCATGTAAGCATGTGGTAAATCTTGATAGTTTCGGTAAAAATGCCCTGCTGCCCTTCGTCACTCACATTGAATCCGCAGCACCGCCCCTTCATAAAGTCCTAAATTCAAGCCGCAGCAGCGAATTTCATTTCCTGCGATTTCCAGTTCTCCTCCCGGGCCGCATCCTCTTGTCAGACCGGCTGATTTCACCTTTCCGGGTATGCGTATGTTCATCTTCTCCACTTTGTCCGCCGTCAGATTGGCCATAAACAAAGCCATCTCGTCCTTCCTCTTCTTCACACATAAAAGCAGGTAGGACGCATTGTCCGCAATCACGCCGGTCCCTCCGGAAAGTCGTTCACAGATTTCTTTTAAAAGCTTCACCCGGTAATTCGTATAAAATCCACCGCCCACCGCTCCGTTGCCCGCATAAATAACCACCCTGCCTCCAAAGGAATTCTGAAATTCCGTAAAACCCGGATATTCTCTTCCCTCAGGTGTGATCAGGCGGCTCAGCTCCTTTCCCTCTTTCGGAAGCAGATGATTCCACTTTCCTCCCTCTATCCGGGAAGGCACGCGAACCGGACTGTTATCCTGATGCCGCATGGTACATAACAATTCGCTGGCACTGATACATTCCATAGTCTCTCCGACCTCCGCTCCCAGCCACTCTCCGAAGCCTCTCCTTTTCAACACTTCGGCGGCTCCCGCATCCAGCAACACCCCCTTCGTCAATACCTTCCGAATCTCTTCGTCCTTCAGCAGCGCCGCCGTACAGGCATCCAGCGCCACACAGGCAGCTTCTTCCAGATGCTCCGGCGTCACATATCTGCAGGCAATGCCGCATTTGATCAGCACCTTGTCCCACAGCCTTCCCCGGGCCAGCTCCTCCATTTCCCTGACCTTCCTGCCATTCCAGGGAGCTCCCGCCCGGTCCGGCGCGGTCACCAGCGCCATTCCCTCGCTTTGCCAGTCCCAGAGCTCCCAGCTTTGCATGGTCCGGACAAAGGGTGCAAGTTTCGTCAACAGTTCCCCGTATTCCGGTTCTTCGGCCAGCACACAGCCCTCCAGATCATAGATGCTCAGGGTGATTCCCGCGCTTCCAAGAAATGCGGCCAGCATAATCTGATACCCTGTGGCCGCCAGGGATTTTGACCATCTGGTAAAACGGGTATTCTCAATCTCCGGGCAGAAGGCAAATTCTTTTCCATACTGACTTGCCACATTGGCTTTCAGCTGTTCGAACAGCAGGTAAGAATCAAAAAAGTCTTCCGGCAGCCCCTCCTTGTAGGGCCCGAAATAGGGCCTGAGCAGCGGCACATCCTTTCCGCTTAAGCTTACCAGGAAGTCTCCCCAGTGCCGTCCCTCCACGCTGTGTACATCCGGTGTGGACGTCATAATCGCAATTCTGGTCTCCGGCGAGACTTCGTGAATGCTGCGCTCCACCCAATGGGCCGTTTCCGTCATACAGTCCCCGGCAAAGGCCATCCAGTCCGCTCTGGCACTGCCTTCCAGAATTCCTGCCACCAGCTCTTCCCGGGTATGGCTTGTATGCATTCTGGCATTGTAAAGCTCCATATGTCTCGGGCAAAAGCAGCCGTAATCCGTTTTCCTGCCCGAGTACTTCCCCTGCCATCTGGCTTTGGAGGCGGTACCATGATTATGAAAGCGCATATCATCGTCCATCCAGATCACATCAGGCTCCGTAGACGCCCACATCCGCAGCTTTTTCCCTGCGGTTTCACGGAATTTCTCCCCCGCCATGCAGGCGACGCCGCCGGATTCCATACCTTTTTCGTCCACATACAGTTCCCACTGATATACATCCCGCAGGTCGGCGCCGCCATCCGAAGCGCCGCATAGATTCTGGTAATTCAGTTGATAGGATATTCCCTTTTCTCTGAGCCGCACAGCCAGCTGCTTTACCACTTCCACGTAACAGGCCGTATGCTCCGGTGTGTCCGGAAGATAGTACCAGCAGGGATTGGAATCCACATACAGCATGACGGCGGGAACCTGGTATCTCACACAGAATTCCACCAGTCCCTCCATACGGTTCCGGACGGCTTCCTCATCATACAAAGGCCCACAGGGCAGATAATATCTCAAAATATAATTTGCCTGCTCCTTCTTTCTCTCCCACATACCTTCTTCACCTTTTCCTCTTCCCAATTCCTTCTCACAGCTTTCGTATGGTGAAATCCTCAAATACTGCCTGACAGACCTCATTTTTCACACTGTTGGCATAGGCGAAGATTGCCACATCCTGTATCTTCCCTGCCGTCGCTATCCGGGCGGTGTTCGGATCTGTCTCCCAGTGTTCGCAATCGCTGCTGTAACTGGCCTGGAAGGCATTGCCCCGCTTCACAATCCGAATCCAATAGCCGTACCCGACAGACATACAGGTCTGCATCTCCGTCTCTCCATCCCCGTCTTCGTCTGCTCTCCAGATTCCCATTCCGCCATACTTGGGCGCCACAGTCATGACAGCCAGGCTTTTCTCTTCCTGTGCCCTGTTCATGTCGTTGCAGATCATCAGACCTGCCGCCGCATACTGGCCGGTGAAATCCTGAGATATGACCCGGACGGTGGCCTCGAAGTCTCCCTCTATCCTTTGATACAGGGCCGCATACTCAAAAATCCTTAAATATTCCAAATCTCCCGTATCCGAATACAGCTTTCCTCCCGCCGTGATATGGATCCGATTTCCGGATGCCTGGTATCTGGAAAAGGTGTTGGCCGCAAGCTGAAAGTTCCAGTCCAGATATCCGGGAATCCGGTATCTGTCCCCTTCTGAGTACGGGCACTTTGTCCGCAGGCAAATCTCCTTCTCCTCCCCCGGTTCCAGCTCAAACACCGCCTCGTCCAGCGTCACATCCTTCTTTTTCAGACACAGTACATCCGCCAGCTTTGTACCGCCCAGATTCCGGGCCCGAAGGAGAAATGCAAATCCCACCGGCTCTTCTCTGACCTCCACGGAAGGGTCTATCCACAGCTTCCCGGGCGTCTGAATGACCTGGGTCTCCCATTCCTGGCCTTCCACGGTGACGCTCCTTTTTCCCGTCTCATACAGAGGACAGGTGGTAAAGGGAAGCTCCTTCGTCTCTCCCCCATAAAGCCAGCCGTCCACCACAGCGGCGGGACATCCGTCCACGGCAACCTCGCGTCTGAAATATCCTTCCGGCCCCTTGTTTTTCACCAGCAGTTTCCCGTCAAATCTCCCCCCTGCCGGAAGAGAATGCGCCCCTTCCGTAAACGAGCATTCCGGACTTATCACCCTTGGCACAAGCGCATCCTCCGGCACATCCGCTTCCACCTTTACCGCCTCCGGGGCGGTGACCAGACAGCCGGTATCCAGAACGATTCTCTCCGAATCCCTTCCCGCCACTTTAAGCAGCGGGGCCTCCTGTCCGCTCATCACCTTCTCCACCAGAACCTCTTTGCAGTTTTTCAGAGAAATCAATGGAGTATACTCCCCTTCCACCCTCCATCCGCTGATGAGGGCTCCGCTCACAGATTCCAGTCTCAGCAGAGGACTCCCCGACGTCAACGCCTGGCCGGCAAAGGAAATTCCTGTCAGCGATATATTTTCAATCGGTGCTCCGGCATATCCCACAATGCGGGAAACCCTTTTCACCCCTTCCAGCCGAATATTCTCAAGTGAAATATTCCGAATGATGGGTTCGGCCACATCCACCTGGGTAATGTCCACAAGGCACTTGCAGTCTTCGGCAAATATATTTGACATCCTCACATTCTCAATCACCCGATCCGGAGTCTCCTTCATAGTGGGCCGCATCAGCTGAATACAGCAGACTGAGTTGAAATTCCGGAAAATGCAGTCGTGTACTATGATGTTGCGGAAAATACCTGCCGTGCCTGTGCCGATCTTAAACGCAGGATGGGTGGTATCCTCAATCACTGTGTTGGACACCACTATATTCTCGCTTAAGAAGCCGCAGTCCGGTCTGGTATCATAGCGATGCCCTACGCTTTCATTTTTGATACAAATGCAGTCATCGCCGCTGCCCTTGATATAGACGCCGTCTATCTGTACATTCTGGCAGCAGACCAGGTCGATGCTGTCCTTACGGCCGTCAATTACACTGATTCCAAGCAGCTTTACATGGGAGCAGCCGTTGAAAGTCAACGCCCAGTCCGAAGAGTTCAACACCTGGACCTGCTCCATCCGAAGATTCTTCGAGTTCCGAATGACCAAAGTGAACACGCCTCTCCCGGGAATCAACCTGCCGTCGATAGCCCCTCTTCCCTTGATCGTTACATTTTCCACTCTATCGCCCTGCAGAAAAACTGTTTCTCCAGGCTCCGTCTTCTTCAACAGAGTCGCCCCTGCCTCCAGCTCCATAGTCACATTGCTCTTCAAAATCAGACCTGCCGACCTGTAATTGCCCGGAGGAAAGTACACCGTTCCTCCCCCGTTTTCATGGCAGGCATCAATGGCGCTCTGAATTGCTTTGGTATCGGGAATTTCCCCTTTTCCTGTGGCGCCAAATTGCATAACCGAAAACACTGCTTTTTCCATAATTGGTCCTCCATTCCAGTTCCGCTGCCTTCGCATAAATGCCCCTCACTATCCTATTTTACCAGTATAGCATTTTGAAAGTAGCTCTCGAATCTGTCTTCTCTGTTCCTTAGCTCCCCCAGGGAAAACTGCATCCCCGCCATATCATATTTTGCCCCGGCCAAAGGGTTATATTTCAACAGCTCCACAGGATCGTCCCCCACAATCTCCGATATTCGCATCAGGTTTTCGGCCGTATCCGTAATCTCGGGAATCAACGGCACACGGAAAACATACTGCTTTCCGCTTTTTTTCAGATACTGGATATTGCGCAGTATTGGAGCATTGTCCACACCTGTATATTTCCGGTGCATCTCCGGGTCAGCCAGCTTAATGTCCTGCATAATCAGGTCAAAATGATTGATGACCCGCACATAAGTCTCTTCCTCAGCGTATCCGCTGGTCTGTATCGCTCTGTGTATCCCGCATAGCTGTTTTGCAAGGGCACAGACAAAATCAGCCTGCAGCAGAGGCTCACCCCCTGAAACGGTCACACCGCCTTCCGCCAGATTGAAAAACTCCCTGTATTCCATCACTCTCTCCGCCGCTTCTCTTTCAGTGACAGTCTGCCCCGATACAGTCAGGCAGCCGTTGGCGCAGGCGTGAATGCATTTCCCCCATGGTCTGCACTCGCTGTGGCCGCAGGGCATCTGACAATTCCCGCAGTGGGAACACAGATTCTTCCTGTAAAGCAGCTGTGGCCCGGCTTTCAGTCCCTCCGGATTGTGGCACCACACACATCTCAGCGGGCACCCCTTCATAAAGACGGTGACTCGCATCCCCGGTCCGTCATGAATGGAAAATTCTTTGATATCAAATATGGTTCCTTCCATTTCTCTGTCCGCCTTTACACCTCATACTGCTGACGCATGATCACATGGTTCTGGAAATCCCTGTCCAGTTCTACAAAATACGCGCTCCATCCCCATATTCTGACCACAAGCTGCCTGTAATTCTCCGGATGCAGCTGCGCATCCTTCATTTTGTCCGTATTCACCGCGTTCAACTGCAGCTGATGTCCGCCCATGGAAATGTAGGCTTTTACCAGAGACGCGATCTTTTTCACATCCTCCTCCCCATGGAACATAGAGGCGGCGAACTCCAATGTAAGCGGACCTCCGTTGATGGTCCTGGTAAGATCCGGATATGAAAAGGATTTGATAACGGAAAAGGGCCCCTTGTTTTTAGCCAAAAGGCTCGGAGAGAAATTCGTGCCGAAGGGTTCTCCTTTTCTCCGCCCGTCCGGTGAGGCTCCCATCTCATTTGCATGCCAGAGATAATACATGGCCGTGCCTGTACCTGCCCTGTACTTTCCGCCCCTGCAGTTAATCCTTCCCTCCAGAGCATCTGCAAACATTCCAAGAAGTCTCTCCAAAAGTACGTTCGTGGACTCCTCGTTATGCCCCAGCTTCGGCGCCTCATTCCGCAGTCTGGCAAGCAGGGTCGGGTTATCCTCAAAGTTGGTGTCCACCGCCAGAATCATTTCCTCCGCGGAGACGCTTTTCTCCTCGTAAATATACTTTTGAATAGCGGCAAGAGAATCTACCGCCGTGGCAATTCCCGTGCCATGCAGTCCGAAATTATTGTATTTCCCACCGTCGTAGATACCGCCGTCCATCATCACATTCATGAACGGGGACGGCACAAACCAGATATCTTTTATATTATCACAGATACGGTCACACTCAAACACAATCTTTTTCCGGACAGCCTCCATAAAATCCTCAAAAGTCTGGCTCCCACACAAATCTTCATGGAGGCAGCTGTCAATCACCTTCGGGAAGGAAAGGGCTCCTACATTGGCCACGTCGGCGCCATTGTACGGTATGATAAATTCCCAGCAGGCCGCCACCACATAATTGCGCGCATCCTCCGGCTCATATCCCAGCTTCAGAAGCCCGTCAATCACCACATCGTCATTGGAGTACTGGGGAAAGCCCAGACCCGCTTTGGTCAGCTCGCTGCCCAATTCAAATACCTCAAGGGGGGTGTCCTTGCTCACCCGAAGGTTAATCTTCGGATCAATCAGCATCAACTCCCTGCTGGCCCGCAGACACAGCGCCGAGAGCAGGTTGAACCGCTGCTCCACCTCATCGTCGGTTCCACCAAGCACCATGCTCTGGCCATTGTCTCCCTGCTGCACCCCCACATACAGATCGCTGTCCTTATTGAAAGAGAGAAAAAAGTCTTCCAGCAGCTCCAGTGCTGTCTCCTCCGTATAAATTCCCTTCTCCAGATCTGCCTTCAAGTAGGGATACATATACTGGTCAAAGCGCCCTACCGTGACATGATAATTTCCCTCCAGCCAAAGGCTGAAATGAAGAATCCGGAAAAACTGAAGGGCCTCGAAAAAGTTCCGCGCACCCTGACGGGGAATATGGGACAGCGCCATCGCTATTTCCTTCTTTCCCAGTCTTACCGCCTCCTGACAATATCGGTCGGAAAGACCGAAGACCGCGTCAATCATTCTCTTCCCATACTCATCCGCTTCTTCCCGCAGAGACAGAAGTCCCCTGCGGATTGCCTTCTCATAATTGGGAGAAAGATTGGACAGATACCCCTTTTCATGGATAAAATGCTCCCTTCTGATCTGGATCCATTCTTCTTCCGTAAAGCAGTCCGGTATGTTTTTCACTGTCCGTATATAACAGATTCTCTCCTCCGGCAAAAATACCGGTGTCTCCAGATTGGTCAGCAGCTCAAACCGCCTGGTCATCCTCTCCTTCGGAGAAAGACCCAGGCGCCTGTATTCCTCACTGATATGGTCAATTTCAGGGAATTCTTTTCGGAATTTATGATGCTTCTGAGAAATAATATAATCCAGCAATAAGGGCTTCATATCATACCTCCATCTTGTCTGTATCAACGTCAACATTATCGTTAATGATTATATGCGCAGTTCACCCCCTGATTTCTGTCGTCAACAGGTCTATACCTTCTCCACTGCCCACCTGTCTCCCCATAAAGAAACTTCTCTGAATTGTATCCCTGCGCATACAATATTAACGTTAATGTAACTATCTCACATTTTTCACCTTCTGTCAACCTTTTCCTGCTGTTTTATTTTATAAAGTACCTTCGGCGTAACAGTTCAGACACCCCCTACCGCGAAGTCAAAATTGCAATGTGTCCACGGGACACATTCCTATGCAATTTTGCGAGACTTTCGAGCGCCAAAACGCATTTCCTTTGCGCTTCTTGACAATAGAATGCTTTTTTGCATTCTATTGTATGTGTGCATC
>CAQUWW010000105.1 GCA_948896875.1 uncultured Acetatifactor sp.
GGGAAATGCTCTGGAAGTGAAGGAAGCCATTGACACGCTGCAGGAACATGGGCCGGCAGATTTTTTGGAGCTGTGTATGACACTTGGCAGTCAGATGCTGATAGCCGGAGGAAAAGCGGAGACGGTAAAGGAGGCAGAAGAAAAGCTGGGGCAGGGGATTGCCGACGGCAGAGCCTTGAAAAAGCTTGCGGAATTCGTAGAAGCCCAGGGAGGAGATGCCAGAGCTGTGTATGACACAAGTTTGTTGCCTCAGGCCGGCATTGTCCTGCCTGTATCCGCACCGGTGAGCGGGTACGTAAGTCATATTACCTGTGACGAAGTGAGATTGATCTGTCCGTGGGATTGGTTTTGTGCAAAAAGGTAGGAGACTATGTGGAAAAGGGAGAGCCGCTGGCAATGCTGTATGCAAATGACGAAAACAGGGCAAAAGAGGCGGAGACCCGTTATCTGAGAGCCTGCTCTATTCAGGATACACCACCTGACCGGACACCGTTTATCAAGGCAGTAATTGTATGAAAATCATAGAAAAAGCAGTGGCAGTTCAGAGCCTGTCCGAACTGCTGCAAAAGCAAGATAACAGGATAAGGGCATAGTTTTCATATTGGGGTAATATAATGAAAATATGAAAAAGAGCAATGACCGTATTCAGAAAATGGAATTGAAAAAAAGGGAATCAAGAAAAGAGGCCATCATCGAATCCCTGAAGCTTCCAAAGGATATCTGCATGGGAGCCTTGAAAGTAACGCTGACAGGAAACAGAGAAGCATGGATTGAGAACTACCGGGGGATACTGGAGTATACGGAGAGCGTGATTCTGCTTCAGGCAAGAACCTGCCAGGTCTGCTTTGAGGGTACCGGGCTTACTGTCGATTATTATACCAATGAGGACATGAAAATCAGCGGTTGTATCAGCAATATCAAGTATATTTGAACCGTTGGTATGTCTGCAGTATGGAAGAAAACAGGGAAAGAGGATAGGCCATGATTAAATTTCTGAAGTATATCAGGGGATATCTGCGTATCCGTATATGGGGATTTTCGCCGGAGCGATTTATGAATTTGTGCAGCAATAAGGGTATCCTGCTGTGGGATATTATCCGGGATGGCGATGTCTATACCATGAATATCAGTCTGAAAGGATTTTGGGAGCTTCGGCCGATTCTGAGGAAAACAGGGACAAGGGCAGTCATATTGGAAAGATATGGACTGCCTTTTTTTCTGCCTGAATTGCTGAAACGAAAAGTATTTATTCTGGGACTTTTTCTGGCGCTTGCCTTTTGGATCCTTTCCTCCTTCTACATATGGGACATAGAGCTCAACGGGAATTATCAGATTACCGAGGATGTCTTTGAAAGCTTTTTGAAAGAAAATGCAGTGCGGGTGGGAATGCGGATTGATTCTCTGGATATCGAGGAACTGGAAAAGCAGATACGCAGAACATTTCCGCAGATTACATGGGCTTCCGCAAAGCTAAGCGGCACGAAATTGCTGATAGATATTAAAGAGAATGATGCGCCGATTCTTGTGGAAAAACCTGCAGTCACGCCGGGAACGGATCTGATTACCGAGTATGACGGAACAGTGGTTGCCATGATTGTCAGAAAAGGTGTGCCCCAAGTAGCCATTGGTGATGTGGTGGAAAAGGGCACCATCCTGGTGGAGGGAAAAGTTCCTGTATATAACGAGGACCAGACGATACGGGAATATCAATATGTGGATGCGGATGCAGATATTCTGCTGGAACATCAAATTCAGTTTACGGAAAGCCTTCCTTTTGATTACATAAAAAAAGAATACACCGGAAGAGAGAAGAAAAGCCACTATCTGAAGCTTGGAGAAAAAACTTATAAGTTGCCGGAAAATCCTCCCTTTCTGGTCTATGACAGCCTGATAAAAGAGAGCAGACCGTTGGCGTTCGAAAAGCTGTCAATTCCAATCTTCTGGGGCGAGGTGATAAACAGGGAGTACCAGGATGTGGAGTATCGTCACAGTTTGGAAGAGGCTAAAATGCTTCTTAATCAAAAATTAATGGATTTTCTTACAGATTTAGAGGAAAAAGGGGTACAAATTATTGAAAAAGATGTTAGAATAGATACGAACAATGATTCATGGGTGATCAGCGGAGACTTTCTGGTGCAGGAACCCGTGGGTAAAAGTTTGGAAACTGTAAGACCGGAACAGGAAGAAGCAAACCAAGAGGAAACAGATGAGTGAATTTTCAATGAGACTGGATATGCCCGTGGAGCATATGCGGAAAATATTCGGTATGCAGGATGCTTATGTAAAAAAGCTGGAGCGGGATTTCGGCGTATCTATTGTGGATCGCAACGGCGGCGTGAGTATCAGCGGAAGAGAAGACATGGTGAAGAGGGCGGAAAGTGTCCTGAGACAGCTTTCCATTATCTCAGAGAGAGGAAACGAAATAGAGGAGCAGAGTGTGGATTACGCGATTACTTTAGGAATGGAAGAACAGGAAAACGCATTGGCGCAGATCGATTCCGACTGCATTTGTCACACGGTAAACGGCAAACCGGTGAAGCCAAAGACCTTGGGGCAGAAAGCGTATGTGGATGCCATAAGGCAAAACATGCTGGTGTTCGGCCTGGGACCGGCGGGAACCGGCAAAACCTATCTGGCTATGGCCATGGCGATTACGGCGTTTAAGAATGATGAGGTGAGCAGAATCATTTTAACCAGACCTGCCATTGAGGCGGGGGAAAAGCTGGGATTTCTGCCGGGCGATCTGCAGAGTAAGGTGGATCCTTACCTGAGACCTCTGTATGATGCGCTGTATCAGATCATGGGTGCGGAAAGCTTTGCCAAAAATATGGAGAAAGGCCTGATAGAAGTGGCGCCGCTGGCTTATATGCGGGGGCGGACGCTGGATAATGCCTATATCATACTGGACGAGGCGCAGAATACCACGCCGGCCCAGATGAAAATGTTTCTGACCAGAATTGGATTTGGCTCAAAGGTAGTGGTAACCGGCGATAATTCTCAGAAGGATCTGCCTGCGGGGACGAAATCAGGACTGGATATTGCAATTAAAGTGCTGAAGAAGATTGATGATATTGCCTTTTGCACTCTGACCAGCAAGGACGTGGTCCGTCATCCTCTTGTGCAGAAAATTGTGCAGGCTTATGAGAATTTTGAGTCGAAAGAGGAGAGCAGAAGCAGACAAAAGAGCAGAGAAAGGCAGAAATAAAAGATGTACTTTTACATTGAGAGAGAGACAGACCGAAACCTGCCGTTTTCTGTGGAAGAGACAGTGGAGCTTGTATGCAAAGCGGTTCTGGAGGAGGAAGCCTGTCCCTATGACGTACAGATTGGCGTGACATTGACAGACAATGAAGGAATTCATGTGCTGAATCGGGAATATAGAGGAGTGGACCGGGAGACGGACGTACTTTCTTTTCCGAATGTGGATTTTCAGGCGAGCGGTGTATTTGACATAGACCAGGAGAGAGAAGCGGATTATTTTGATCCTGACACAGGAGAGCTTGTGCTTGGAGACATTGTCATTTCTGTGGATAAAGTATATGAGCAGGCGGCAAATTATGGGCATAGTGTGAAAAGGGAATTTTCTTTTCTTCTGGCGCACAGCATGCTTCATCTGTGCGGCTATGATCACATGGAGGCGGCAGAGCGGGCTGTCATGGAGAGAAAACAGGAAGAAATCCTGACAGGATTGGGGATTACACGGGATTCAGAGATAAAGCTGAGGGATGCAGATGAACCAGGCAGAGGTTAAGAGACGGCAGGCAGAGGAAGTTACGAATATACTGGCCCTGATTACAATATTGATCATCGGCTGGATAACAGAGAATAAAGGGATTACTTATGTGGCATTGGCAGTAGAGATTTATGCGCTGTTTTGGAACTGTGTAAGCGGAAACCTCTCTGATACGCTGGGAAGGCTGCTTCGGAACAGGAAGAACAAAGGACAGTATGGCAGTATAGAAAGGATGCGTAAAAACACACTGCTTTTTCAGGCTGTGCTGGGATTGACAGGCAGTCTGCTTTTGCTGTCTTTTTCCGGAAATATTGCGGAAGGCATTTTCGGAATCCGCTACAGTACGCTGATTCTCAGGGTGCTTTCTCCGATTATCCTGCTGAGAAGCATCAGTGCGGTGCTTCTTGGTTATTTTCAGGGAGAAGGATCCGAACTGCCCAGAGCAATCTCCGGGATTTTAAGGCAGTTTCTTATTCTGGGATTTGGACTGCTGTTTTCCGGAATGACAAAAAGCTACGGAGAAAAGGTAAGCGGCCTGCTGATGCAGGAAAATTTTACATCTATGTATTGCGGGGTGGGAATTGCCATTGCCATTCTTCTGGCAGAGATGCTTATCCTCCTTTTTCTGACAGTTCTCTTCCGGGGAAGCCGTCGTCTGGAAAGGAGAATGGGACAGGAGACAAGATATTCCATGGAATCCGGCTTCGATTGCATCCGGGCTCTTTATAGCAGCCGATGGCCTGTACTGGTGACAGGGATACTGCATGTCATTCCTCTGCTTTTGGGATTGCTCTTCTATGTCAAAGGAGCAGAAGACGAAAATGCGGCGGCATTGGAGTATGGACTGTATGGAGGAAAGTATCTGGTATTGTGTGGAATTGCCATATGTCTGATATTGATTCTGGCACTGCCTGTCCTTGCCAGAATCTTCCAGTGCCTGAGAAACGGGGAAAATCGTTTTGCAAAAAAGGTTTTCCAGAGCGGGGTTCATCTTTGTCTGATTCATGGCATCTTCCTGACTGCATTTTTGACTGTTATGGGTGGAGAGCTGGCGGAGCTGCTGTGTCCGGAGAATGCGGAAATTCTGCGGAAGATGTTTATGGGTGGTTCTGCTTTGATTCTATTTACGGTGCCGGCAGTTTATTTTGAAAGATTTCTGCAGGCAATAGGAAAAAAATATCTGGTGTTGGGGGCGACTGGTACCGGAGTCTGCATTTTTATCTTGTTTGCGCTGGTGCTCACCAATGTCGGAAAAGCCGGTATCTTGTCGCTGGTATATGCCGGAATGGCAGAGGCTGCAGTACGGTGCATTATTCTTGGCTTATTTGCGTACAGGCAGCTGCGGACGCAGGCGGACTGGCTTGGGATCCTGATCATGCCTCTGGGAGCCGGAGGAGTGACCGCACTTGTCTGTATCTTGTTGGAAAAGGTATTCTCCCCACATTTGAACAGCATGGTAATGATACTTTTGGCCTTTGCTGCAGGCTTTCTTGTGTACTGGCTGCTTCTGCTTCTTCTGAGGAATTTGAAGGAACAGGAGCTGGAGGTGATTCCCGGAGGACGGCTGATAGAGAAACTGCAACAGATATTGCATATATTTTGACAGGATTGAATAAACAGGCACAAAACAGCTGATACTACATGGAAAGAAATTTTATGGGGGTTGGCATGAAATTCCTGAAAGGTATCAGCTTATTTGTTTTATGTCCCATATTATTACTGGGGCTCGGGTTTTATGCAGGTGTGGAGGTGTCTCACTTTTTTTACCCTGGGGAGCAGGAGCGGGAGGCGCCGGAATCTACTCCGATGGAATCCGTGCAGCCTGAGTCAGCGGAAAAGGAATCCACAGAACCGGAACCGATGATGGATGACGGCCTGGATTATGGAATTGTTTCGGAGAATATGGATGGAACGGAAGAGGAATTGGAAGAGGTGCTTCTGTTTCCGGAGACACTTTGCGTTGACACGGAGTATGTGCTGGAGGAGACGGATATTCTCAATCATACTGTAGTGGAGACCACCTGGAGGCTGCCGGACAAGTATGTGGGGTTGAATAGAGAACAATTTCTTCAGGCCATGGAAGTATATGAGGCATTTCCGCCGCTGTCTGAATTGGAACGGGGATTTGTGAGTCTGGAAGTTCTTGCTTTTTCCAGAGAGCGGGTGGTGATTCAGATGAACTATAAATTCGTTCAGCCAAGCAGCAGCTTTTATCTGGCGGTGTATGACAATGAGGTAATCGTCTATCTGGAAGACATGCGAACCGTATATATAGAGACAGATATCCGCCTGGACACCTTGCCAGAGGATCTTCAACAGAGTATCATGGAGATTATGTGGATAGAGGATGAAGAGAAGCTATATAGTTTTCTGGAGAACTATTCCAGTTGAAAGTATGTTGTCGTAACAGTTCAGACAGGGCACTGAACTGTTACATGTTGTCAGAGGAGGCGGAATATGGGGTGTTCGGTAGGAGTCATCGGCGGAGGGGCCGCCGGACTGACGGCGGCGATTGCCGCGGCAGGAGAAGGCGCGGATGTCACACTGATTGAGAGGAATGACAGACTGGGCAGGAAGATATTGTCCACGGGAAACGGAAAGTGCAATCTGGGCAATGAGAAACTGGACCTGGAAGAATATTATACTTCGGAACCTGATTTCCTGGAAGGCTGCCTTCGGCGGTTCGGCACAGACGACACAAAAGCTTTTTTTCAGCGGATTGGTTTGATGATAAAGAGCAGGGACGGGTATCTGTATCCTGTAAGCGAGCAGGCATCGGCAGTTCTGGATGTGCTGCGCTTTGAAGTGACGGCCCTGGGGATAAAGGTAATCACAGACTGTAACATTGAGCAGATACGGAAGAGGTCTGAAAACAAAGGAATACAGGTTCGTGGAAGCGGGAAGACGTTTTTCTTTGATCATGTGATTCTGGCCTGCGGCGGCAGGGCGGCACCAAAAACCGGATCGGACGGAGGCGGGTATCTGCTGGCAAAACAGCTGGGGCATACGCTTATTCCCACCGTTCCGGCGCTTGTGCAGTTGAGAAGTGGAGAATCGTATTTTAAGTCGGTGGCCGGGGTCAGGGCAGATGCGCTGCTGACGGTCTGGCATCAGGATAAGGCCGTTGTCAGAGAACGCGGAGAGCTGCAGCTGACAGATTACGGTATTTCAGGAATTCCGGTGTTCCAGATCAGTCGTGTGGTCAATTACATATTGATGAGAAATAGAGAGATCGAGATCAGAATTAATTTTCTGCCGGATTATGACGAGGAGAACTTTGCAGATTTTTGCAGGCGCAGAATGCTTCTACAGGAAGAACGGACAGTAGAGGAATTTTTTTCAGGTATGCTTCATAAAAAGCTGATGCTGCTTTTTATCAAAATGGCCGGATTAAAAACAACGGAAAAAATTGCCTGTGCTGACCGGGAGAAGGTATCCGGAGTTTATGCGTTGTGCAGGGATTGGCGCATTCCTGTGACGGGAAGCAACCCCTATGAGAACGCACAGGTGACTGCCGGGGGTGTTCCATTGACAGAAGTAACGGAAAATCTGGAGTCGGGAAAGGCTCCCGGCGTTTATTTTGCAGGAGAAATTCTGGATGTGGATGGAAAATGCGGCGGGTATAATCTGCACTGGGCCTGGTGCAGCGGTTATCTGGCAGGTAAGGCCGCGGCATGTAAGCGCTCTTAAAAGGGCTGACAGGATACTCTTATGTGAAGAAACAGGTCAGGAAGATAAAGAGGGACAGAATTCATGCTCAGGATAAATCAGGTAAAAGTACGGACAGGACATTCGAAATTGGATTTACAGAAACAGGCTGCCGGGATTCTGCACGTTTCCGAACAGGATATTACGGAGTTGAAAATTGTCCGCCAATCTATTGACGCCAGAAAGAAACCGGAAATTTATTATATTTATACATTGGATGCGGCAGTCCGGAGGGAAGACAAAGTGCTGCGGAGATTTCAGGGTAAGGAGAGTCGGGTATGCAGAGCGCCGGAGAATTCCTGCTATTTTCCGGATAAGGCCCTACAGGTTCCGGTCTGTCCTCCTGTGATCGTTGGAATGGGACCCGCCGGGTTGTTCTGCGGGTATTTTCTGGCGCTGTACGGGTATTGTCCTGTGATTCTGGAACGGGGAAAATGTGTGGAGGAGCGACAGAAGGATGTGGAGGAATTTTGGGCGGGCGGGCCTTTGAATCCGGCCTCCAATGTACAGTTTGGGGAAGGCGGCGCGGGAACTTTCTCCGATGGTAAGCTGAACACGCTGGTAAAGGACAAAGACGGACGGAATCGGGCGGTGCTGGAAACCTTTGTGAAGTTTGGAGCGAAGGAAAGCATTCTCTACGAGGCAAAGCCTCACATCGGTACGGACATACTTTGCAGAGTGGTGAAGGCCATGCGGGAGGAAATCATTCGTCTGGGCGGACGGGTATGCTTTGAAAGTCAGGTGACAGATATCTGTCTGGAACAGGGACAGGTGAAGGGCGTAATTCTTGGCGGCGGAGAAAGGATAGCCTGCGAACAGCTGGTTCTGGCCATTGGTCACAGTGCAAGAGATACGTTTGCCATGCTTCATGAAAGAAAGGTGCCTATGGAGGCGAAAGCTTTTGCCGTGGGCCTGCGGGTGGAGCATCCGCAGAGTATGATTAATGAGAGTCAGTATGGGATGTCAGATCCCGGGATTCTGGGGGCGGCGCCCTATAAGGTAGCCGCAAAGTCCAAAAGTGGCAGAGGAGTGTATTCTTTCTGCATGTGTCCCGGAGGATATGTGGTGAATGCTTCTTCCGAGGAGGGGCGCACGGCGGTAAACGGTATGAGCTACAGCGGTCGGAATGGAAAAAATGCCAACAGCGCTATTATCGTAACGGTAACGCCGGAAGACTTTGGAGGAGAAGGCCCCCTGGCAGGGATTGCTTTTCAGAGAAAGCTGGAGGAAAAAGCCTATGTACTGGGAGAAGGAAAAATTCCGGTACAGAGGTACGGAGAGTACAAACGATCTGTGGAACGGCAGGGGGTGGAAAAAGGAACAATCGGAGAAGTGCCGCCGGCCGAAGCGGCTCGGAAACAAAAGGAGGAATATGGTGCTGACAGGATGGAACCTCAGTGCAAAGGAGGATACCTATGGGCCAATGTGAGTGCAATTCTGCCGGAAGACTGTAACCAGGCCATTGTGGAGGGGATGGAGATATTCGGCAGACAGATTGCAGGATTTGACAGACCGGATGTCTGCCTGTCCGGAGTGGAAAGCAGGACTTCCTCCCCGGTAAGAATTCTGCGGGACAATTCCCTGCAGTCACCGTTCAGAGGACTTTATCCCTGTGGAGAGGGCGCAGGGTATGCGGGAGGAATTGTATCCGCCGCCATGGACGGGATACGGGTTGCGGAGGCTGTTGCGAAAGGAATGGGACAATATTTATGAATATGGAAGAAAGAATTGCACGGATTAACGAATTGTATCACAAATCTAAAAAAGAGGGCCTCAGCGAGGAAGAAAAAGAGGAACAGGCTATTTTGCGGAAGGAATATGTGGCCAGCATCAGGGCGAATCTGAGAGGTCAGCTGAACAATATTACCATTGAACATCCTGATGGGACCAGGGAGAATCTCGGTGAAAAGTATGGAAAAAGAAATCAGGGGTACTAAAGGGGAAATCAGGAAAAGAATTCTGATGCTCAGAGATTATTTAAGCGACGAGGAGCGGGATAGGGCCGCTGTCCTTCTGACGGAGAAACTGTTGGGGCACCAGTGGTTTTATGGTTCGGAAATTTTCCTGGGCTTTGTCAGCTATGGGAGTGAAATCAATACCCGGGAAATTCTGCTGGAGGCATTGAAGGCAGGGAAGAGAGTCTATGTTCCGAAAGTGATTCCGGGAAAGGAATATCCTGAGATGTGTTTTTACCGGATCACCGGGATGGAAGAATTGGAGGAAGGATATAGGGGAATACCGGAGCCTTCGGGGCGATCAGAAAGATATGTCTATGCCGAAGCGATGTCCGGCTCTACGCTGATGCTCATGCCGGGTGTTGCTTTTGATGTTCGGCGGAACAGAATCGGATATGGAAAAGGATTTTATGACAGATTTCTGGAGGACAAGCCCGGATTGCAGCTGCGTACCATAGCCGTCGGGTATCATTGCCAGATGGTGGAGGAGCTGCCGGCGGAGGACAGAGACATAAAGCCCTGCCAGGTGATCTGTGTGTGAGTAACAGTTCAGTGCCCTGTCTGAACTGTTACGTATGTGAGGAAGCTGTAAGAATATACCGCCTTTTTCAGAATTGACTATCCCGAAGGATTGGATTATAATACAGTGTGACTTGATGAGAAAACAAACGAAAAGAGCTGATAAAAATGACGCTTTACGAGGCACAAAAGGGAAATCGGTATTGCATTGAAGGGCTTTATGTTGAACCGGCCATCACCCGTAGACTGCAGGCTCTGGGCCTGAATGACGGGACAGTTGTCCATATTCTGAACAGAAAAAAGCATGGCGCATTGATTGTTCAGGTGCGGGGTACTCGTCTTGCACTGGGAAAGCATATTTCTTCCAGCATCCAAATCAGTGATCTTGGTGCGGATCAGGAAGCAG
>CAQUWW010000106.1 GCA_948896875.1 uncultured Acetatifactor sp.
GGATGAAATCAGGGGTTATGGAGGAAGTGAAACGAAGCTTCAAACCGGAATTCATCAATAGAATCGATGACATTATCGTGTTCCATCAGCTAAACAAAGATAATATGAAGGCCATTGTCAGTCTTCTGGCCTCTAATCTGCGTACGCGCTGTGAGGAGCAGATGGATATCAAGCTGACACTGACGGCTTCTCTGAAAGAGTATCTTGCGGACAAATATGCCGATGTAAGGATGGGGGCCAGGCCGTTAAAACGGGCGATTCAGTCTCAGGTAGAGGATTCCCTGGCAGAAGAAATCCTTTTGAAAAAAGTGCAGCCGGGAGATGTGGTTTCAGCGGGCATCAAGAATGGAAAGGTATGCTTTACAGTGAAGCAGAGTCAGTGAAAAGCCGGGGATGAATTGAAAAAAAGATAGAAAAAAATCCCATTTTATATTATACTGTAAATACCGGCTAAGAGGCAGGGACCGCAGGAGGAAAAAGCTGCGGCCCCGAAAGATATCCGGATTCATTGTGCATAGAAGGACACAGCAGAACGAAAAGCAGGAGGATATAAGAGATGGCAGTGGTAGAGGAATTGCTCAGAAGCGAGGCAAACGGCGGAATCAGTTTCGGCAATCATAAGCTGGAGAAGAAAGCAAAGGTAGAGGATTATCAGCATGCGGGTGATTTGCTGAAGGTGAAGACCTGTAAAGAAATCACAAAGCTGGAGAAAAACGGAATGTTTCTCTATGAGTCCGTACCGGGGACCAGTGTCCTGAACTTTACGGAAAAAGAGAACGAGGTTGAATTTGTGGTGGAGGGTGATGAGGATGCCCAGATCACCATTGGGCTCATGGATGACAAGGTCTATGAAGTATTTGTAGACGGCAGCAGTATCGGAGCCATAGAGACAGGACTTGGAGGGAAGCTTTCGCTGAGTGTGGAGCTGGGCGCCGCCGATGAGGTTCCGGTAAAAATAGTACAGATATAAGGGGAAGAAAAATGGCCAGGGGAAAGACGTCCACCGTTTTTTTCTGCCAGAACTGCGGATATGAGTCTCCGAAATGGATGGGGCAGTGTCCGGGGTGCAGAGAATGGAATACTTTTGTGGAGGAGACAGTGAGGAGCCACTCGCGCGCAGGTGTCTCCTCTCCTTCCACAGACAGACATGGCAGAGTACTTCCCACCGTTCTGTCCGAGGTCGATGTCCGGGAGGATGATAAGATTGTGACCGGTATCGGCGAACTGGATCAGGTTCTGGGCGGCGGTCTGGTGCAGGGATCCCTTACATTGGTGGGAGGCGACCCGGGAATCGGGAAATCCACATTGTTTTTGCAGGTGTGCCGCAACTTGTCTCATCAGGGACACAAGGTATTGTATATATCCGGGGAGGAATCTTTGGCCCAGATCAAAATGCGTGCCGACAGAATCGGGGACTTCTCGTCCCGGATGCTGTTGCTGTGCGAGACGAACCTGGCTGTGATTGAAGATGTGATCCGAAGCGAAGTACCCCGGGCAGTGGTCATTGATTCCATCCAGACCATGTACAATGAGACGGTGTCTGCCGCGCCGGGCAGCGTATCTCAGGTGCGGGAGTCCACAGGAGTGCTGCTGCAGCTGGCAAAAGGGCTGGGCGTATCGGTTCTCATTGTAGGACATGTGACGAAGGATGGAACTGTGGCAGGTCCGAGAGTGCTGGAGCATATGGTTGACGCGGTACTTTATTTTGAAGGAGACAGACATGCCTCTTATCGGATCCTGCGGGGGGTAAAGAACCGTTTTGGTTCCACCAATGAGATCGGGGTCTTCGAGATGCAGGAAAAGGGTCTGGTGGAAGTAAAAAATGCATCGGAGTACATGCTGAACGGCAGACCTGAGAATGCCAGCGGGTCCGTGGTGACCTGTACGATGGAGGGAACCAGGCCTTTGCTGGTGGAAATTCAGGCATTGGTATGTCACAGCAGTTTCGGGATTCCCCGCAGACAGACTACGGGAACTGATTTTAACCGGGTGAATCTGCTGATGGCCGTGCTGGAGAAGCGTTCGGGAGTGCAGCTGGTTTCCTGTGACGCTTATGTGAATATTACGGGCGGAATGAAGATTGCGGAACCGGCTATTGATCTGGGAATTGTGATAGCTGTGCTTTCCAGTTTTCGGAACTGTGTCCTGAGTACCAGACTGGCGGCCTTCGGGGAAGTGGGTCTGAGCGGAGAAGTGAGAGGAGTGAGCATGGCAAAGCAGCGTGTGATGGAAGCGGAGAAAATGGGCTTTGATACCTGTGTTCTGCCTTATGTCTGCGCGGAAGAATGCCAAAAATGCAGCAGGATAAAAATCATAGGCGTCAAGACCGTTCAGGATGTGATCGACAGACTCTTTTAAAAAAATTCAAAATATACTTGATTCTTGGAAAGAGTTTGTGTTATAATAAACTTCGTCAGTGAAAATCAGGGTAACAGTTTTAGACTTGTCTGAGCTGTTGCAGATCTGGCATCCAGGGGAATAGTACAATGGTAGTGCGGCGGTCTCCAAAACCGTTGATGGGAGTTCGATCCTCTCTTCCCCTGTTACATATGAGAAGGAATGAATTGTATAGTGGATGCAAAAGGTTGAAAGCGTAAGGTCGTAAAAAGGACAATACGCTTTTTCTATGCGCAGGACCGGATAGGAAGATTTTCCCGGCTTGATTTGTCCGGAGGAAGGAGGAAGTATATGGAAGAGAACAGACAGTTGAAGGAGGCGCTTGCACTTCTGCAGAATTATGTGTGTACTTTGGCGGAGCAGGCAGGAGAAAATGCGGAATATGGAGAACGGATCTGGGAGGGAATCCGCCGGTCGGAAGGATTGCTGCAGGAATTGGCTTATTTTTATGATCACAATCGCTTTTTATGCCAATATCAGGTGGCAGGGTACACTCTGGTCGATGTTCTGATATGGCAGGTGGATCATTTCAAATTGTACATGGATCGTCCGGAGGAAATGAACCGATACAGACAGCAAAGACTGTTGCTGGCGGCTTTTGACACCATGCTGCAGATGGAGCAGGACCCGACGCCTTTTGTAGAGAAAATGCAGGACGAGACAGGACAGGATATCCTGAAATGACAAAAGCACTCGTAAAAGAAATACGAGTGCCTTCGCCTATAAAAGGGGAATTCATGTATAATATACCTGATCCCCCATTGTTTGTCAATATCTTTTTTAAAATTCTTTTATTTTATTTTTTTCGACAGGATTTACAGGCGATTCTGCTGTACATTTCAGAAAAATATGATAAAATAAAACATATGTGTCATTTTTGTTGGAAACAGGGAAGGAACCGGAAGGTGGGTAGGTTTTATGGAAGAGAAAATGGAATATCGACAGCAGGTGGTACAGGAATATCGGCGGTTGCTGAATCCGCTTTTGCAGTATCTGCCCTGGCTGGAGAGTCATTCCGGAAAGAGCGTGAGCCGCAATTATCAGGGGCAGGGACTGAGTAAACGTTCTATCAGTTTTCCGGTCTATGATGCCACATTGATGAATTTTGTCAGGGAAGCCGCCGCATCGGAGCTGATGGATCGCAATTACTGCTATGTATATACGCGGAATCAGATCAGAACCCATGAAGATGAGAAAAGGGTGATCGCCGCTGCGGAGCTGAGAGATTGGGAGATTCTGAGAGGGATTTTGTCCAAATATGTGTTGGAAGGAATGACTAAGGCCACCCTGTGGGGTGAGGCTGTGCAGGAGAATCTGTTTGTATTGATTTTGCGGAAGATGCGAGATATTGTTGAATACTGGGACAGGACAAAAAGATAAGACCGTGCGAGGAGGGGTAGAATGGGAGAAAAGTCCGCACAGAAGAGGAAATTTATATTGGAGACAGCCAGAAAAGTCTTCGTGGAAAAAGGATTTAAGAAAGTGACCATGAAGGATATTGTGGAAGCATGTGAGATCAGCCGGGGCGGGCTGTATCTGTACTTTGACAATACAAATCAGATTTTTCTGGAAGTGATGAAACTGGAGAGCCAGGAAGCCGACGATGTATTTTCTGACAGCATTGCCGACGATGCTACGGCCGCGGATATTCTGATTTTGTTTCTGAAGGAACAGAAGAAGGAGCTTCTCAGAAAGAATGATACACTGACACAGGCTATTTATGAGTTCTATTTTCAGAATCAGCTGAGCAGAAAAGACAATATCCTGAAGAAGCAGTTTGATTCTGCGGTAAAAATTATGGAGAAGCTGATAGAGACAGGTGTTGACAATGGGGAATTTTACTGTGAAGACTGCAGAGGAATGGCCAGAAATATTATGTTTGTGCTGGAAGGACTGAAGATTTCCGCCCAGACCATCGGTGTCACGGCGGAGGCTGTGGACCGGGAGATTCGCTTTATTCTGCGAATGCTGGGGCTGGAGGAGGTAGAAGAGCTTTTGGGCTGAGCGGGGTTGTGGAAACTGTGATCAAGACTGAATGGAGGGACATTGGAATGGTCAGACGTATCTATGTGGAGAAAAAGGAGCCTTTTGCTGTGAAAGCGAAGGAACTGCAGGAAGAGATCGGAAGCTTTCTGGGAATCAGGGTGGAAGGTGTCAGAGTATTGATCCGCTATGATGTGGAGAATATTTCGGAGGAGGTCTTCCGACAGGCCTGCAGAAGTATATTTTCGGAGCCGCCTGTGGACGAGCTGTACGAAGGGACGCTGGAGGTTCCGGCAGACGCCAGAATATTCTCCGTGGAGTATCTGCCGGGGCAGTTCGATCAGCGGGCGGATTCGGCGGTACAGTGTGTACAGTTCCTGAAGGAAGATCAAGAGCCGGTGATCCGTACTGCTGTCACTTACATGATTCTGGGTGCGATCACAGAGGAGGAATTTGCGCGGATTAAAGCCTATTGCATCAACCCTGTGGACTCCAGAGAGACCGATGAAGTCAGGCCGGATACGCTGATTACGAAGTTTGAGGAGCCGGCGGATGTGGCGGTGCTGGATGGCTTTGCACAGATGGAGGAGACGGCCCTTTTGAAGCTGTACAACTCTCTGTCGCTGGCCATGACATTCAAGGATTTTCAGCATATTCAGAAGTATTTCAGAGAGGATGAGAAGCGGGACCCCAGCATGACGGAGATTCGTGTGCTGGATACCTATTGGTCGGACCACTGCCGTCATACCACTTTTTCCACGGAATTGACGGACGTGGAGTTCGGAGAAGGATATTACCGCTCTCCCATTGAGACTACGTATCACAGCTATCTGGACACCAGAGAAGAAATCTTCGGGGACAGAGCGAAAGAGGACAAGTTTATCTGTCTGATGGATCTGGCTCTCATGGCCATGAGAAAGCTGAAAAAAGAAGGAAAGCTTGCAGACATGGAGGAGTCGGATGAGATCAACGCCTGTTCCGTTGTGGTGCCTGTGGAGATGGATTACGGCGACCATAAGGAGACGGAGGAGTGGCTGGTCTTCTTCAAGAACGAGACCCACAATCACCCTACGGAGATAGAGCCTTTCGGCGGCGCGGCCACCTGTCTGGGCGGCGCCATCAGAGATCCGCTCTCCGGGCGGGGCTATGTATATCAGGCTATGCGCGTGACCGGCGCTGCGGACCCTACCGTTCCCGTATCGGACACGTTAAAGGGCAAGCTCCCCCAGAAGAAGCTGGTGCGGGGTGCGGCCGACGGGTATTCTTCCTACGGGAACCAGATCGGTCTGGCCACAGGCTTCGTCAAGGAAATCTATCATCCCTCCTATGTGGCAAAGAGGATGGAGATCGGCGCGGTGATGGGTGCTGCGCCCAGAAAGAATGTGATCAGAGAGACCTCCGACCCCGGGGATATCATTATCCTGCTGGGGGGACGTACCGGAAGAGACGGATGCGGCGGCGCCACAGGCTCCTCCAAGGTACATACGGAAAGCTCTATCGAGACCTGCGGCGCGGAGGTGCAGAAGGGAAATGCGCCCACGGAACGCAAGATTCAGAGATTGTTCCGCAGGGAGGAAGTCAGCCGCATCATCAAGAAGTGCAATGATTTCGGCGCGGGCGGCGTGTCCGTGGCCATCGGCGAGCTGGCGGACGGTCTGACCGTGGACCTGGATAAGGTGCCGAAGAAGTATGCGGGTCTGGACGGAACCGAGCTGGCCATATCCGAGTCTCAGGAACGCATGGCCGTGGTGGTGGACCCCAAAGATGTGGAGAAGTTCCTGACCTATGCCGCCCAGGAGAACCTGGAGGCGGTGGAGGTGGCCGTTGTCACGAAAGAGCCCCGGCTTGTGCTGAACTGGCGTGGGAAGAAGATCGTGGACCTGAAACGGGCCTTCCTGGATACCAACGGTGCCCATCAGGAGACAAAAGTGAAAGTGGATATCCCCGGGGAAAAGGAGAATTACTTCCGGAAACTGGCGGTGCCTGCCATAGAGGAAAGTCTGGAAAAGGGAGATGTAAAGGGAGCCTGGCTGACACTGTTAAGCGACCTGAACGTATGCTCCCAGAAGGGCCTTGTGGAGATGTTCGACTCCTCCATCGGAGCCGGAAGCGTGCTCATGCCTTACGGCGGGAAATATCAGCTGACGGAGACCCAGACCATGGTGGCAAAGCTCCCTGTGCTGGAGGGCAGGACAGATACCGTCACAATGATGAGCCATGGCTTCGACCCGTATCTGTCGTCCTGGAGTCCCTATCACGGCGCAGTTTATGCGGTGGTGGAATCCATGGCGAAGATTGTGGCCTCCGGAGGGGACAGCAGGGGAATCCGCTTCACCTTCCAGGAATATTTCCGCAGGATGACCGAGGACCCTTCCCGGTGGAGTCAGCCTTTTGCGGCGCTTTTAGGCGCTTACGACGCCCAGATCGGGTTCGGCCTGCCTTCCATCGGAGGTAAGGACAGTATGTCCGGTACCTTCAATGATATCGACGTGCCTCCGACCCTTGTGTCCTTTGCGGTGGACATTGCGAAATATGGAGAGATTGTGACGCCGGAACTGAAGAAGGCCGGCAGCAGGCTGGTGCGTTTTGAGATAGAAAAGGATGAATTTGACATTCCCGTGTATGATGCCGTGGCCCGGCTATATGATTACATTCACGAGCTGATGAAGGAGAAGAAGGTATTCTCCGCCTATGCCCTGGACGCGAAGGGTGTGGCGGCTGCCGTGTCCAAAATGGCCTTTGGCAATCAACTAGGCGTGTGTGTGGATGGTGATGTGACGGCAGAGACCTTATTCGAAAATGCGCTGGGAGATATTCTGGTGGAGGTAGCTTCGGAGACTCTGGCGGAAATCAGAGAATCCGATTACGACTATACGGTGATCGGCAGGGTCAGCTCGGAGCCGGCATTTACCTTCGGCGAAGTGAAGATAGGGATGGAGGAGGCTCTGAATGCCTGGACCTCCAGGCTGGAGAAGGTATTTGCCACCAGAGCTTCGAAGGATGTGACTCCCCTGGAGAGTAAGGTATATAAAGCGGACAGCATCTATGTATGCCGGCACAAGACCGCCAGACCGAAAGTGTTTATCCCTGTGTTCCCCGGCACCAACTGCGAGTATGACAGCACAAAGGCATTTACACGGGCAGGAGCGGATGTGGTGACGAGAGTGTTCCGCAACAGGACAGCCCAGGATATAAGAGAGTCTGTGGAGGAATTTGAGAAAGCCATCTCACAGGCCCAGATTATCATGTTCCCCGGCGGATTTTCCGCAGGTGACGAACCGGACGGCAGCGCGAAATTCTTCGCAACGGCCTTCCAGAATGAGAAGATAAGGGAAGCGGTGATGAAGCTTTTGCAGGAGCGGGACGGACTGGCCCTGGGGATCTGCAACGGCTTCCAGGCGCTGATCAAGCTGGGGCTGGTGCCTTACGGCGAGATTGTGGGGCAGAAGGAGGATTCCCCTACCCTGACCTTCAATACCATCAACAGACATATCTCCAAGATGGTGTATACGAAGGTAGTTTCCAACAAATCTCCCTGGCTGCAGGGTGCCGAGCTGGGTGGAACTTACTGCAGTCCCGCCTCCCACGGCGAGGGCCGGTTTGTGGCCCCGAAGGAGTGGCTTGACAGGCTGTTCGCAGCCGGACAGGTGGCTACCCAGTATGCCGATCCGGAAGGCAATGTGTCCGAAGAGTACAATATCAACGGTTCTTACTGTGCCATAGAGGGAATCACCTCGCCGGACGGACGGTGCTTCGGTAAGATGGCCCATGCGGAGAGACGGGATGAGGGCGTGGCCCTGAACATTTACGGTGAACAGGATCTGCGGATCTTTGAGTCCGGGGTGGGATATTTTAAATAAATTTTAAGGATATTCCGAGGAAGTTGCTTTACAGAAAATGGGAATTATTCCATATTCCTTCGGTTCTCATGGAACATTCTAGGGGAGATTCCCGTAAATTTCTTAAATACACGACTGAAATAGAGAGGATCCTTATAGCCTACCAGTCCGGCTACCTCGGATACGGACAGCGTCTCCGTGAGAAGCAGTTCTTTGGCCCGCTCCATGCGCAGGCGAGTGAGATACCGCATGGGGGCCATTCCCACGGCATCCTTAAATCTGTGTGAAAAATGGTCGATGCCCAGATGGCAGAAAGCTGCCATGGAGCGGATATCCCAGGCGTCCATATAGCATCTGTGGAGCTGTGCAATCAGTCGGTCTATCAGAGGATTGTCGGTCTGAGGTTTGTCCTGCAGCTGCACAAAGCGGTTGATCAGTGCCAGAAGTCTGCACAAATCTGCTCCGGCCACATCCTGAAATCGGAGCTTGTGAAGCTGCAGCTCCAGGATGATTTCTTCAAATACCTGTTCCAGGGCAGGATGGATTCCGATCAGGGAATCCTGAATCCGGAAGGAGGAGAGAAGGGCGGGAATGTGAGTTCCCGAAAAATGAATCCAGTAGATCTCAGGATCCTCCTCTGCCAGATAGGTGTAGATCTGAGGCTGACGCGGCGGATAAAGGACAATGCTGCCGGCGGGAACCTTTTCCCATACGCCGTCTCTCAGAAAATGTCCGCAGCCATGATAAATATAGAGCAGCTGGTAATCAGGGCGGCCATGGGGACGGTGGATCGAGAAATCTTTGTTGAAATGATATTGGTGGCCGCAGCTGACCACAAAGAGGGGAAGGAGAGTATCTTCGGGGAGAAGGTACTCTCCTTTCGTATGGGAACGGGCGGTAATGCGAATCATAAAAATCTCTCCTTAAAGCAGAATTATCCATATAGAAAACATAATCCGATATGGAATATGGGCGGCAATATAGTATAATTTTATATTATAAAATAGTTTTTTGCAAGAGAGCGGCACTTTTCTACCATGAGAATAGGAAGAAAGCAAACACAGAAATGTGAATATCGGGAGGAATGTCGATGAAGGACTGGGAAAAAACAAGGAAATGGCTGTTTGACATGGAGGACAGGGAGATAAAAATTGCATCTCATCGGGGGAAATTCTCTTCCAGCGTGATTGAGAATACATCGCTGGCCTTTCTCACAGCCATAGGAGAAGGGGCGGACATGGTGGAGATGGATCTGGACCTGACCAGGGACGGCATTCTGACAGGACACCATGACGGGACTATGAAGCGGTTGTTTGCCATAGATGGCAAAATTGGGGATTATACATGGGAGGAAATCCGGCAAATGCCTCTCTATAATTACGTGGGAGAGGTGAATGTGACAGGATTGGAGACCTTTGAGGAGATTTTGAACAGTCTGAAGGGGAAGACCATTCTGGTGCTGGACAAATGTTGGGACCAATGGGATTTTGTGTATGAGGCGCTGGAAAAGTCAGGTATGGTGGAGCAGGCGATTTTCAAATTTCCCATAAAGAATCAGCGGGCCATAGAATGGGCATCCGGGCATGGAGACTGCATGTTCATTCCAATGGTGAAGGCAGCGGAATATTTGAAAGATGTTGACATCCTCAGAAAGAAAATGTTGGTTGTGGCGGTGGAAACGGTACCTCAGAGTCCGGAGGACAGCCTTTTTGCAGATGAGACTTTCGCCTGGATCAGGGAACGTCACATGAAGGTGTGGTGCAATTCGTTGAGTCTGGCCAGAAGGCTGGTATACGGTGCGGGCTATGACGATCTGAAGTCTCTGACAGGCGGCGGAGCGGCGGGATGGGGTGTCCTGGCGGCAAAAGGGGTGGATATCATCCAGACGGACTGGCCTGCGGAGGTAGATGCTTTTTTGAGAATAATTCACAGGAGAGAATAATATGGAGAAGACAAAAAAGAGGCAACTGATATTTTTGATGACGGACACCACCAGAAAGGATATGCTTGGCTGTTATGGAGATGCAAGGATGCGGACGCCGAATCTGGACA
>CAQUWW010000107.1:0-4126 GCA_948896875.1 uncultured Acetatifactor sp.
GTTCAGGTCCGTGTGGTAGCAATACCATGAGAGTTCAAGTCTCTTTTCCTGCATATGACAGGAGAGTGTTAAGTAAATTACTTAGCACTCTTTTTTTCTCTACACCGGTGAAAAGGAGTAACAGTCCAGGATCTGTCTGAATTGTTACGAAAGTGACAATTGAAGAGAGGAATGAAATTATGGCTATAGAGAAAACGGAGAGAGAGCTGTCGGCGGGGAAAGGACAGTCCGTAGAAAAAAAGCAGTTTTCGGAAAAGAGGAAAAAGGCACAGCGCAGGGACTGGTATCAGCTGGATTTGTCTGCCATCGTATACCCCACATTACAGAGAAGAGATTTTTCTTCCGTGTACAGGCTGTCAGTGGTACTGAAGGAAGAGATTAAGCCGGAAGTGCTGCAAAAGGCTCTGACCTTACCCAGGTTCCCGACGTATAAGGCGGCTATCCGCAAAGGCCTGTTCTGGCGTTACCTGGAGCCAAATGACCGTCCCGGTCCCTTTGTGCAGGTGGATGTAAAAAATCCATGCCAGCCCATGTATTTTAAAGCGAACAATCGTTATCTGGTGCGGGTATACTATTTTCGCAATCGGATTGCGCTGGAGGCGCATCACAGCCTGGGAGACGGCACGGGCGGGATGTGTGTGCTGCTGACACTGACAGCCACCTATCTGCGGCTGTTGGGGCATGAAGAAATCAAAAACGGAGGGTTTGTGCTGGATATAGAGGAGGCCCCGGACGAGGAGGAGCTGGAGGATGCCTACATGCGTTATGCCAACGCAAAGGTATGTCCGCCCAGATTGGAAGAGAAGGCCTACCGGGTCAGGGGGACTGCGGAAGAATTTTATACTTTAAATATTATAGATGGTATTATGTCTGTTTCGGAAGTGATGGCGGCGGCAAAGCGATACAAGGCTACCATCACGGAATATCTGAATGCGGTACTTTTGTATGCGCTGCTGACAAAGCAGGAAGAAGATCGTAGAATGCATCTGCGGCCGGTAAAAATCGCAATGCCGGTAAATTTGAGGCGTTTTTTCCCCTCTATTACATTGCGGAATTTTATTACTATGATCTATCCTGGGGTAGACCCGAGACTTGGAGAGTACAGTTTTGAAGAAATTGTGCTTCAGGTCCACAATTATATGCGTTACTATCTGAACGAAAAGCTGCTGCGGGGAGACATTACCACCAATGCGGCAACTCAGCGGAACCCGTTTATCCGTGTGGTGCCTCTGTTTATCAAGGACTTTGTGGTGCGTCTTTTTTATACGAAGGTGCAGGACAAGAATTCCTCTGCGGGCCTGACCAATATGGGAGCGCTGAAGGTGCCGGAGGGGATGGCGCCGTATATTGATAGATTTGACATATATATGGGACAACCTTTTTCCCGAAGGACAAACTGTGCCATAATCAGTTTTGAGGATACACTGACGGTGAACTTTGCCAGCAGCATTATAGAGGCGGATGTGGAGAGATATTTTTTCCGAAAACTGGTACGTGACGGAATCCATGTAAAAATTGAGAGCAACCGCCGCCAGGATATAGAAGGATAGAGATGCGGGAAGTGGTATTGGCAGGACGGATTCGGAACTGGAACATAATCTGTCCAGCCAATGCCCATAGGATTGACGGACGCAGTGCGGCCGGGAATTCTATGCAGGAAGTGGTATTGGCAGGACGGATTCGGAACTGGAACAGAATCCGTCCAGCCAATGCCCATAGGATTAACGGACGCAGTGCGGCCGGGAATTCTATGCAGGAAGTGGTATTGGCAGGACGGATTCGGAACTGGAATAAGAAAGGAGAATAAAATGTCATATTGTGTGAATTGTGGTGTGGAGCTGGATGCATCTTTAAAAGAATGCCCCCTGTGCAATACACCGGTAATAAATCCCAGAGAGCAGGATCAAAAACCGGGACAAAGCACTGGGAGAGCTGAAAAGGCGGCCACCTCCTTTCCGGAAGAGAAAGGGCAGGTAGAAACGGTGAAAAGAAAGGATTTCGGGCTTCTGCTGTCTATGGTGGTGCTGTCTACGGCGGTCACCTGCGGCATTCTCAATATCCTTGTATTTGCAGATTCTCTGTGGTCTCTGGCCGTGATTGGCGCCTGCGTGATACTGTGGGTGATGATGATTCCTCTGGTTATCTATACAAAGCTTTCGGTTTATGTCTCCCTGCTGTTGGACGGAGGAGCGGTGACATTGTATCTGTATATGCTGACCTTTCTGACTGGCAGCGGAGAATGGTTTCCGGGGTTGGGACTGCCCATTACCGTGCTGGTGACAGGGGTGGCGGAGGCGTTGACTCTCTGTATCTGTAAGCTGCCCAGATCATTTCTGACAGTGGCATTGTATCTGTTTAGTGCGATCGGCCTGCTTTGTGTGGGGCTGGAGATCATGATCGGATATTATCTGGCGCAGGAGATTTCTTTGAGCTGGTCGGCAGTGGTTCTGACAGTCTGCGTGATTCTGGACATTGCTCTGATTACCACACTTTCCCGGAGACGGCTGAGAAATGAAGTGCGCAGGCGGCTGCATTTCTGAGATGAGGGAGAGGAGAATGTGGCGTTAAGCAGCCGATATTTCAAGGCTTTTATGCGACAATTCCGAAAGTTTGGAAGGATAGGAGAGAAAAGGGAGAGGACTGAGTCATGAAAAGAATACCTATCAAAGAATTGATAGAACGAGATGCAGAAAAAGGAAATAACGAAAAAAGTGGGACAGAAAAGGCGGAAGTGGAAAAAGTAGCGATTGAAGAAGCGGAAAAAGGGGTGACAGACAAAAGAAAGCAGAATCTGATGAATCTGATTAAACGGGTTCATGGCCTGGTAGAAAACGCCGACCTGGAGAAGCACAGACAGTCCCAGGATCATATTGGAGCAATTTTAAGCAACACGAAGGCCATAAAATACCAGGAAGTGAATATTGAGGGAATGTATGGAGAATGGATCAGCGTCAACCGTACCCATATGAAAAAGTATGTGCTGCTCCACTGCCATGGAGGCGGTTATTCCACAGGCAGCAGCCTGTATGCCAGGACGCTGACCTCAAAGCTGGCGGAGTCCACTTCCATGGATGTGCTTTGCTTTGACTACAGATTGGCTCCGGAGTGCCCTTACCCGGCGGCCCTGGAAGACGCCGTAAAGGCATGGAATTATCTGATGCTTTTGGGATATGGCGCTCGTGATGTGATTTTGACAGGAGATTCCGCAGGGGGCAATCTGGCGCTGGCACTGACTCTGAAGCTGAAACAGGAAGGAAGGCTGCTGCCCAGAGGTATCCTGTTGATGTCGCCGTGGACAGATCTGACTTCCTCGGGGAAATCTTTCCGGACCAAGGCAGAGATGGACCCCGTGTTGAACAGTGCCTACATTGACAGAATGGTGAAGGCCTACGCAGAGAACCGGGAACTGCAGGATCCTATGATTTCTCCTCTTTTCGGAGATTTTACCGGATTTCCTCCGGTTTACATTCAAGTAGGAGAAAATGAGATTCTGCTCAGTGACTCGCTACGGCTTCACAAGGTGCTGGTGGATGCCAATGTGAGCGTAAAAATTGACATATATTCCGATATGTGGCATGTGTTTCAGATGTCGCCGGTCAGGGCGGCCAGAGCGGCAATGGATAAAAATGCGGAGTTTATCTATGACATCTGTAGATAAAGACGAAAAAGGAAACAGGAATCTTACCGAAAAAAAGGATTTTCTCATCTGACGCAGAATATTAATAACAGGAGGATTTTTTATAGCAAGTATAGGCACGCGTGGATGGGGGCAGATATGACAATCAGAGAAAATTTGGAACAATGGGAGAAAAATTACCTGAGTATCTATGCGTCCCACAGCGTTGAATCCAAAGGCAGGCAGAAAGAAGAGAAACAGTGCGACATCAGGCCTGTATTTCAGCGTGACAGGGACAGAATCATTCACTGTAAGGCATTCAGGAGACTGAAGGATAAGACACAGGTATTCCTGACGCCGGAGGGAGATCATTATCGGACCAGACTGACACATACGCTGGAAGTTTCCCAGAATGCCCGTACCATCGCGAAGGCGCTGAGGCTCAATGAGGAGCTGGTGGAGGCGATTGCCCTGGGCCATGACCTGGGCCATACTCCCTTTGGACACGCA
>CAQUWW010000107.1:4136-10161 GCA_948896875.1 uncultured Acetatifactor sp.
CCTGAACAGAGTATGTCCGCTGGGATTTGTACACAGCCAGCAGAGTGTACGGACTGTGGAGCGGCTGGAGAAGGATGGCCAGGGACTAAATCTGACATATGAAGTGCGGGACGGAATCCTGAATCACCAGACCATAGGGAAACCACATACACTGGAGGGAAAGATCGTCAGGCTGTCAGATAAAATTGCCTATATTCATCATGATATGGACGATGCGGTTCGGGCCGGCATTCTAAAAGAGAGCGATGTGCCTTTGGAGATCCGGGAAGTGATTGGAAGTACGCCCAGTGAACGCCTGGACCATTTTATTCATGACATTGTGACTGCCAGCATGGGGAAAAATGATATTCTGATGTCGGATCCGGTGGCGCAGGCCATGAAGCAGATGAAGAATTTTATGTTTGAAAATGTGTACTATAATCCGATGGCCAAAAGTGAGGAAGGCAAGGCAGAACGGCTGATGGAAACCCTGTACCGGCATTTTTTGAAGCATATCGATGCGATGCCCCAGGAATTTCTGAATCTGCTGTCCGAGGGGGAAGCGAAAGAACAGGTAGTCTGTGATTATGTTGGAGCAATGACGGACCGCTTCGCCATTGCAACCTATGATGACATCTACATACCCAAATCCTGGGCGTTGTAGGAAAAAGGTGCGTCGCAGGGACTTTACTCAAATTGCCGTATGCGGCAATTTGAGCCGTCGCACAGCGACTAAAGTAAAGTCACAAAGACGCACGAGAGGAACTTTCATGAGTGCCCTATCGAGTGAAAGTTCCTCTCAGAAAAGGTGCGTCGCAGGGACTTTACTCTTTAGAGCCGTCGCGCAGCGACTAAATTAGGAGAAAAATGTATTATCCGGAAGCATTAGTAGAGGAAGTAAGACTGAGAAACGATATCGTGGAAGTGATTTCCGGCTATGTGAAGCTGCAGAAAAAGGGCGGCCGGCATTGGGGACTGTGTCCTTTTCACAATGAGAAATCGCCGTCCTTTTCTGTCAGCGGAGACAGGCAGGTGTATCATTGCTTCGGCTGCGGCGCAGGGGGAAATGTATACACTTTCATGATGAATTATGAGAATTATTCTTTCCCGGAGGCCATCAGAGCTCTGGCGGAACGCGCCGGAATTTCTCTTCCGGAGCCGGAGGAATCGGAGGATGTCCGCAGGAAGGAGAACAGGCGAGCCAGGCTTCTTGCGGTGAATAAGGAAGCGGCGAAGTTTTTTTATTACCAGCTCCGCAGTCCTCACGGTGAAATCGGCTGCAATTATCTGAGGAAGAGGGAGCTGTCCGATGAGACCATGCATAAATTCGGTTTGGGTTTCGCAGGGAAAAACGGCACGGTGCTGGTGCAGTATCTGCGGGGGAAGGGCTTCAGAGACGAAGAGATCCAGGAGGCGGGACTTGCCAGCCATTCCGAAAAGTACGGACTGGTCAGCCAATTCTGGAACAGAGTGATGTATCCCATCCAGGATATTCACAATCGGGTGATCGGCTTCGGTGGAAGGGTAATGGGGGACGGAGAGCCAAAGTACCTGAATTCGCCGGAGACCCCGATTTTTGACAAGAGGAGAAACCTGTACGGTCTGAATTATGCCAGGAGAGCCAGAAGCAGCAACATTATCCTGTGTGAGGGATATATGGACGTGATCGCCATGCATCAGGCAGGATTTACCCAGGCGGTGGCTTCTCTGGGGACTGCGTTTACGGAAGAGCAGGCGGCTCTGCTGCGTCGATACACGGAAAATGTATTGCTGGCTTATGACAGCGACGGGGCGGGCGTGAAGGCGGCGCTTCGCGCCATCGGCATTTTGCGGAACGCAGGCCTGACAGGCAGGGTGATCAACATGCAGCCCTATAAGGATCCGGACGAATTCATGAAGGCGTTGGGGCGGGATGCCTTTGAGGAACGCATCCGCCAGGCTGAGAACAGTTTCTTTTTTGAGATCAGGGTCCTTGAGGGGCAGTTCAACCTGTCTGACCCGGAAGAAAAGACGAAGTTTCACCGGGAAATTGCCGGAAAGCTCTGCGAGTTTACGGAGGAGATGGAGCGGGACAATTATCTGCAGGCAGTGGCGGATAAATATTTTATCGGTGTGGAGAACCTGCGGAAGCTGGTGACGGCCTACGCGTCCCGATCCGGATTGGCGAGACCGGTGGAACGGCCCAAATCGGGCGTGCATAAAAAAGGAAGCCCGGAGGATAAGGCGAAACGTGCACAGCAAATGCTGATCAGCTGGCTGGCGGAAGAACCCGGACTGTACGAGAAAGTGAAGAAATACCTTTCGCCACAGGATTTTACAGTAGATCTTTACCGTACGGTGGCAGAAAAACTGTTTCAGAGTCTGGAGCAGGGGACGATGAATCCGGCGGGAATGATCAGCACATTCGAAAGCGAAGAAGACCAGCGGGAGATCGCGGCGCTTTTTTCCGTAAGTTTGCCCAGCGTGGAGACGGGGGCTGAGAAGGGAAAAGCGTTTCGGGATATTCTGCTCTCGGTAAAGCAGAACAGTTATGCATATCACACCGCCCATATGGGAACGGATATGAGTGCTCTCGCCCAGGCGATAGAGGGCAGAAAAGCGTTGGAAGAACTGGCTAAAACGCATATTTCCCTAGATTAGGGTTAAGATATTGATAACTGTTTCAGGAAATGCAGCCTAAGGAAGGATGGAACTACTACAATGGATGAAAATATGCAGACAAGGTTTGACGAGAAGGTAAAAGAGCTCCTAAATACTGCCAAGAAGAAGAAAAATGTACTGGAGTATCAGGAAATCAGCGATATGTTCTCGGACATGCCTCTGGAAGAAGAACAGTTCGAGAAGATTCTTGAAGTGTTGGAGCAGAACAACGTGGATGTACTTCGGATTACCGAGGATGATGTGGACAATGAGGAAATTATTCTCACAGACGAGGACGACGTGGATGTGGAGAATCTGGATTTGTCCATTCCGGACGGCATCAGCCTTGAGGACCCGGTTCGAATGTATCTGAAAGAAATCGGCAAAGTGCCCCTGCTTTCCGCCGAGGAGGAGATCGAACTGGCGAAGAAGATGGAGCTGGGGGATCAGGAGGCGAAAAAGCGTCTGGCAGAGGCGAATCTGCGTCTGGTGGTCAGCATCGCAAAGCGCTATGTGGGCCGGGGTATGCTTTTCCTGGATTTGATTCAGGAAGGAAACCTGGGTCTGATCAAAGCTGTGGAAAAATTTGATTACCGAAAAGGGTATAAGTTTTCTACCTATGCCACATGGTGGATTCGGCAGGCCATCACCAGAGCAATCGCAGATCAGGCCAGAACAATTCGAATTCCTGTTCATATGGTGGAGACAATCAACAAGCTGATTCGTGTCAGCAGACAGCTGTTACAGGAGCTTGGGAGGGAACCGACGCCGGAGGAGATTGCGGAAGAGATGAGAATGCCACCGGATCGTGTGCGGGAGATTTTGAAGATCAGCCAGGAGCCGGTTTCCATGGAAACACCCATAGGAGAAGAGGAAGACAGTCATCTGGGAGATTTCATAGAAGATGATAATGTGCCTGCGCCTGCGGACGCGGCGGCGTTCACCTTGCTGAAGGAACAGCTGGTGGAGGTCCTGGGAACGTTGACGGAGCGAGAACAGAAGGTTCTGCGTTTGAGATTTGGTCTGGATGACGGGCGGGCGCGCACGTTGGAGGAAGTGGGCAAGGAATTTAACGTGACCCGCGAGCGTATCCGCCAGATTGAAGCGAAAGCGCTTCGCAAGCTGCGTCATCCCAGCCGAAGCAGGAAGCTGAAGGACTATCTGGATTAAGGGCTGCCGGCATGCAAAGAAAAAGAGAAGGGAAGAACTGCGTGTATCTGTCCGGGAGACTTCGGATGCTTGCCGATATGGTGACGCCGGGGAACCGGCTTGTGGATATAGGTTGTGATCATGGTTTCCTGTCCATTTACCTGGTAAGCGAAGGAATCTGTCCAAAAGCGCTTGCCATGGATGTGCGGGAGGGGCCTCTGACTGCTGCCGGAACCCATGTCGCGGAATGGGGACTGGAGGACTACATAGAGATCAGACTGTCGGATGGCCTGAAGAAATACCGGACCGGAGAAGCCGACACAATGGTATGTGCAGGTATGGGCGGCAGGCTTATGAAAAGAATCCTGGAAGAAGGCATGGACAAAGCGGCGGGGATGAAAGAGCTTATCCTGCAGCCCCAGTCGGAACTGCCGGAATTTCGGAGCTTTTTGAGACAAGCCGGTTTCCGGGTGACACAGGAAGATGCCATACGGGAGGACGGAAAGTACTATTTTGCCATGAAGGCGGTGCCTGTCCGGGAGCAGACCCACCGCTGTCAGCCGCTGTACGACCAATACGGAGAGCTGCTGCTGAAGGGAAGGCATCCTGTATTGCTGCAGTATCTGCGCCAGAGAGAAAGCTATGTCAGGCAGCTGGAAGCTTCTCTGTTCGCCGCCGATTCGCGGAAGGCAAAGAACCGCCTGGAAGAGGTGGGGGATGAGCTGAAAGGGATAGAGGAGGCATTGACCTTTTTTTGCGAAGGATAGGCCGGAAGAGGAGAATAAAATATGGGAATAAAACAATGACAGGGAAAGGAGATCAGGTATGGTAACAGTTACAATACGGGATGAGCAGAGACAGGTAGAACCGGGTACCACCTACGAAGAAATTGCGGCGGATTTCCAGAGGGAATACGGCGATATGATTGCATTGGTGTCGGTGGACGGCAGAATACGGGAATTGTTTAAAAGGGTGACCAGGGACTGTACGGTAGATTTCTTTACCCTGCGGGACGATGTGGGACATAAGACCTATGAGAGGACAGCAATCATGCTGCTGTTAAAGGGAATTTACGATGTGTTCGGCGCTGAAACGGCTCAGGAGAGCAGCGTGGAATTCACCATAGGACGCGGTATTTATGTGAATACATTCGGGAAGATCCCTGTGACGGAGGAGAGCGCGGAGACGCTGAAAAGCAGAATGGCCCAGCTGTCGGAGCGGAAAGTTCCTTTTATGAAGCGCTCCTATCCTCTGGACGAGGCCATGGCACTTTTTCAGGAAAAAGGAATGGAGGACAAGACGAAGCTGTTCCATTACCGGATGGGTTCTACCGTGAATATTTATGAGATAGAGGGGTATTACGACTATTATTACGGGTATATGCTTCCCAATGCCGGGTATGTGAAATGGTATGATCTGCTCCCATATGAAAATGGTTTTATGCTTGTGCTGCCTGACAAAAGCGATCCTACGGTTGTAGAACCGTTTTCGGAGCGGCGAAAGCTTTTTGAGACGATGGAGAGCGCCAAGGAGTGGGGCAGGACGGCAGGAATTAAGACAGTGGGAGATCTGAACGATCAGATCTGTAACGGTTCTCTGAACGATCTGATTCTGGTGCAGGAAGCGGAACAGGAAAGGAAAATCGGTGAGATTGCCAAGGAGATCGCCAGCCGAAGTCATGTGAAATTTGTCATGATTGCAGGTCCTTCTTCCTCGGGCAAGACCAGCTTTTCTCACAGACTTTCTATTCAGCTGCGGACACTGGGCAAAGTGCCCAGGCCCATTGCGCTGGACAATTATTTCGTGAACCGGGAACAGACGCCCCGGGATGAGAATGGAGACTATAATTTTGAGTGCCTGGAGGCCATTGATGTAAAGCAATTCAATGAGGATATGGTCAATCTGCTGGCCGGAGAGCGAGTGGAAATGCCCGAGTTCAACTTTAAGATCGGAAAAAGGGAATACAAAGGCAATACGATGCAGCTGGGGCAAAATGACATACTGGTTATCGAGGGAATTCACGGGCTGAATGAAAAAATGTCCTATGCGCTGCCGGAGGAAAGCAAGTATAAGATCTATATCAGCGCGTTGACGACGCTGAATGTGGACGGACATAACCGGATTCCGACCACGGATGGCAGGCTGCTCAGAAGGATGGTCAGGGATGCCCGCACCAGAGGCTCCAGCGCCCAGAGAACCATCCAGATGTGGCCATCCGTACGCAGGGGAGAGGAGGAGAATATTTTTCCTTTCCAGG
>CAQUWW010000108.1 GCA_948896875.1 uncultured Acetatifactor sp.
AGGCCCAGGATGAGCGGATCGGAAGCCTGAAAGTATTGTCCTACAGCTATCATGTGGCAGTCAATGCCGTAGGCGTGCAGAAGAAACTGCGCTACCAGTCCTTTAAAGGGTACCTTAAGGCGGAAGAAAGGGATGTCAGACCGGCAGAGCAGGAGGAAATCATCACCATCCTGCAGGCCTGTACCAACTGCCGGGACCAGCTCCTCCTGCTGCTGTTGGCGGAGACAGGTTTCCGCATCGGAGAGCTCCTGGGAGTGCGCTACACCCATGACATCGATTATACACACCATATGGTGGGCGTATATTTCCGGGAGGACAACGACAACGATGCCCGCGCCAAAAACGCGGAATACCGCAAAGCTAAGGTAAGCAGGGACACCTACGAATTTCTGATGTACTATCTGGCGGAGTACCGGGAACTGCTGCAGCGCCAGTCCTACCTGTTCATCAATATCACAGGGAAGACGGCAGGGCAGCCCCTGAAAGTGGATACCGTGTACGATATGCTGAAGCGGATGGAGAAAAAGACAGGCATAGACCTGACTCCCCACATGCTCCGGCGCTATTTTGCCAACATGCGCCGGAAGGCCGGCTGGCGTCTGGAGATGATCCAGCAGGCCCTGGGGCATAAGCACATCAACACCACCATCAAGTATCTGAACATCGTGGATGATGAACTGATCGAGGCCAGCCAGGAATTCTACGCAAAACATTCGGCGCTGTATGGGGTAAAGGAACTGCTATAGGAGGTGATGGAGATGCCCGCTTCTGCGATACGGAAAATGGAACTGCCTGTTATAGCGCAGGAAGACCGGATACGGGAGTTACCGGCCAGGCTGTGTGAGGAACTGGATGCCTGCACAGAGGTCGGGAGCGTGGAGAGGAATAAGATTAGAACATTCCTTTTAAAAGAGGGCATCTTAAACATTACGGAAATGGACTATCCTCTGCGGCTGAGATTCCGGGCGTATCTGGAATACGACCAGCATATCCAAAGACCGGAACGATATCTGAAAGCGTATGACCGGGTAAAGCAGCATTCCATCCGGGAACAGCAGAAGACTTTAGCGGGCAGGCAACAGTCCAGATGGCAGCTGGAAGATAAGATCCTGTTTATCCCCTATCATCCGGATCCGGCGGTGGTGACGGAATTCGACTCTGTGTGGAACAAACCAAACATGGTATGGGATTTTTCCAGAACCTGCGGCCAGCTTTTAAAACAGCAGATATTTATCACACTGAACGCAGTCATAGAACGCTTTAAGGAACCCCGGCGCAGGGAACAGAGACTGTCAGGGCTCCATTTCCTCTACGATTTCTGTGCGGAAAGAAGGATAGAGGATATGGAAAAGCTGGAGACGGCGCAGGCAAAGGACTTTGAAGCATGGCTGGAACAGAGGGGAAGAACGAACAGCGAAGCCAGGAAACAGCAGCTGCTCCCTATCATCAATTTCTGCAGAAAGACCATATTTCTACAGGATGAGGAGATCCGCTGGGATGCAAATGTGTGGTACCTGGAGCGTCTGCGTCTGCCAAAGAACCGAGTAAACCCCAGCGGTTCTTTCGCGGCTGTTTCCTTCCTGGAGATCACAAGGCCGGACAACCGGAGGTACGAACAGGAATATATGAAATATCAGCTGGGCATCACCGGACAGGCAGTCAGCACCCTGGTGGTAAAGTATGAGGGGATCCGCAACTTTCTGGTCTGGCTGGGGAAAGAGGAGGTCAATGTATGTGAATGCACAGAGGACAGGATCGATACATACCTGGAACAGATGCAGGGAAGGGGTATTATCGCGAAGACCTTCAACGAATATCTGTCCGGGATGCACCACTTTTTCCGGTTTCTGGTAGTCCGGGGATACATGGAGCAGGTACCCTTCCACCCGGAGTACCACCAGAAAAAAGTGATACCAAAACACCATGACAGGAGCGTCTCGCCGGAAGCCTGCATGGAGATACTCTCAAAGCTGCATCTCCTGCCGGAGAACCAGAGGTGCATGTACCTCCACCTCTGGTGCCTGGGACTTCGGATCAGCGAAGTGTGTACGCTGAAAGGGAACACCTACTACCGGCAGGGACAGGATGCGTGGATCCAGGTCTATCAGATCAAAATGAAAACCTACAAGCGGATCCCCATCTCAGACGGGCTGTACCGGATCATGCAGGTATACATCAAACGGAAGCAGATCGGCCCGGACGAGTATCTGTTCACAAGCAAAAACGGAGGGCCATATCGGAGCGGCACCCTGCAGTACCAGATGAAAAAGTTCTGCCGGGAGAACGGGATCGAGGGAGGAGAATATCTTTTTAAATCTCACGATTACCGCCATACGGCAGCCACCTTTTTCTACGACAACGGCGCTTCCCTGCAGAGCGTCCGGGATTACCTGGGACACAATTATGAGGAGATGACAGAGCAGTATCTGGACTTTACTCCCCGGAAGCTCGCCAAAGCCAATGAGGAATTATTTGAAGAGCCGGGCAACAGCCTTGCGGCTGGCCTGGAAAGGAAAGGAGGGAAACATGGAAGATAGATTCTATTATCGGGAACTGGAATGTTATATCAGTCCGGAAAAAGAACCGTCTCGAAAGAACTGGGAAAATGCTTACTTTGACCTGTCGCTTCTCCCTACAGAGACGATGAAAGAAGAGTTCCGCCGCTATATCCGGTACAGAGGCAGTCAGGTGGCTTTGAATACTATCCGGCACGATAATATTTATTTCCGGCAGTTCTGTCAGGCATTAAAGACGCGCAGGTCGCTACCGGAGAGCCTGTTGGACTGGAAAGAAGAAAAGTGGATCCAGCTACTGAAGGTATGGATGATGCAGAACGATATCCCATTGACCAGAGAGAAAAAGAATGTCTATGGGAAGGTCCAGGTAGTAGAAGCGAGACTGACGGGTTATATCCGAGCGGCCTGTCGGTTCCTACAGCCGGAAGACGGAAGGCCGGAAAGGGAGAAGGACATATGGGAACTGGAAAAACTGGATATCCCCATTGAACAGAACCCCATCTACAAAACGGATACTCTGAATTTTACGGGAATCCTGCAGGAGAAGATCCGGGAGGAGGTCAAGCTGGCAGTCTACCAGCATCTCAAGTATGAGAAGCTTGGAACAGTGAAGAGAGAACTGACCTCCCTGCGGCAGTTTTCCAGATATCTGAAGGAGAAACAGATCCGGATAAGTTCCTGTGCGGAGGTAGACAGAGACCTGCTGGAAGGATACCTGATCTTTAAGGCGACCAATGGAAGCTCCGGAAGGGGGAACAGCGATGATATCATAAAGCTCCGATCCGTACTGGAGACGGTCGGAAAGCTCTGCGGATATCCCCATCTGGAAAAACTGTTCCTGAACACAGATATCCCGCCGGAGCTGAAACCGGAGTTCAGGGCATACTCGGACAGTGAGCTGAAACGGCTGAACGCGCATATCACAAAGCTGGATGAACAGATCACCAGATGCATGGTCATCCACCAGATGCTGGGGACCAGGATCTCCGATACCCTTACTCTGCAGAGGGACTGCCTGTTCCAGTTAAATGGCGTGGATATGATAAGGATCCGGCAGGTCAAGACAAGGACTTTTGAAAAGCCGGTCAGCGCGGAACTGGCAGCATTGATACGGAAGGCGATGGAATATACCCAGGAGCGGTTTGGAGAGACGGTTTACATCTTTGTGGACGAAAGAGACACCAGGCGTCCGCTGCAATATACCACGATAAAACATAAGGTTCTCAGTCTGATACAGAAAGAGGACCTGCGGGATGACGAGGGGAAACACTTCCGGTTCGGGACACACATGTTCCGGCGATCCTACGGCGTGAAACTGACAGAGCTGCACCTGGATGACTGGACCATCGCCAAGCTGCTGGGGCATAAGGGAGTCAACGCGGTTATGCATTACCGAAAGATGAGCAACCAGATCCTGGCGGATGAAACGCGCAGGGCCAGGGAAGCGCAGACCAGGATCCTGTTGGCAAATTTAGAGGGATGGGGTGAGGACTATGAACAAATACGACAAGATGGTTGAGGTGAACCGGGAACGGAACGATGAGAAGATCGCAGCGGCAAAGCTGGCGATCCGGAAGATGCTGGAGGAGGGCGAACGGATATCAGTCCCGCAGCTGATGAAAATGACGGGACTTTCCAGAGGGTTCTTTTATAAGAATCCCATCGTGCGGGCTGAGATCAGCCGGGCGCTGGAGGGGCAGGCAGGCACCATCGACCCACGCAGAAATATCTTGGACAAAGCCATGGGAGGTCGGATTGAGCTGCTGGAACAGCAGGTGAGGGAGCTGAAGCAGGAGAATGAGGAACTGCGGAAGGAGAACAGGAAATTGCGGAAAGGGCTTGGGAAGCAGGACAGGAGCGTTTTCAGAAATCTGTAATGGGAGGATGTACATAGGGCCGGTAGGTGAAAGTAGCCGGCTCTTTGAAGTTGTATTAATTATAATTTCAGAATTCAGTACCATTTTTGATGGAAAATGATATAATTATTAATCAGAGACCCGCTCACGAAATCAAATTTGTATGAGAAAATCTGGTGAGATTAAGAGTAGATAGTAATTGTTTGATTAATATACTGGTTTGGAGGTAAATGATAAAATGCGTCCGGAATATGATGGCATCAAATTTTATAGTGTAAATGATTGGTCTATAGGAGAGAATTTAGAAAAATCGGCTATGCTTCTTGAAGCGTTTGATGAGAATGAGGAGTATAAGGATATAAACAGGATTATTGAACTTTATAATGTTCAGGAATTAGTTAATAGTGGTGTACACCTTAAAGAATGGGATGATGAGAAGATTGAATATTATAAGAAATCATGTATTTTGTTGGCAAAGGTTCTCGGACGATTTTTTGGAAAGATAAATGATGAAAACTTTCAACAGATTACTCGTTCGGTATGCATTGGTTACATTGAAGATTACTGGAAATTATTCGTTAAATTTAAAGTATTTAAAAAAGTTTCTGGTGAAGTATTTACAGAATATATAAATAATCCGGAGGCTACACTTTATGTGCTGTTACAACAAGAGGAACTGGTAAAGCATTTTGGAAGAGAGTTGGCAGATGTACTGCGTATCTCTCCACAAACGCCACGCTTGATTATAAGCAAATTTCTGCAAAGAAATGAACAGAAATGTCTTTATCATTTTCCCAAGGAATTAGCGCCATCGGAATATGGGAGAATTCTCCAGAGTTATGTGGATTCGGATACAGCGAATTTGAACCATCTTCAGCTATTAGTTAATGCACAAAGCTCGAAAGAATGTCCAATTAGCGATAAGCTAAGATTATCTGCAAAAAGAGCATGCACCACTTATTGGGAAAAGCATCCTTTTACAGGAGTACAGATAGGATATGGTATAGGTGTGGAATTTGCAGATGTGCCAGAGATAAAAAGTGTCAAAAAGTCAGAGGATAACACGTATCAGATTACTTATGATATTAAGTGGCTGCTCGAAAATTTAGATTACCCAACAATTTTAAATAATTTTCGATATATTTTTGAACAGTTTGATGAGTGTTGTAGAAGCACTCTGGTGTCGGTAAAATCTCAATTAGGAATCTTTGAAAGAACGCTTTCAACCAGAGGAGTTAAAGAATTTATAAAAGGCAATCATTTTAATATAGGGGAAAATCTTTCAACTATGCAGGTAAAAGGTTGCTATGATATATTGAAACATAATGGTGTGCGTTTAGAGGATGTTTTGAAATGGTTTTTTGAGGAGTATCTTCCGCAGGAATTTGGTGTAAATGGTTTTCGGTTTAATTCCCCATCTGATGGAACAACACTGGTAGAAAAGTGCCGAACCATTGCTTCAGAGATGGATGGAGTGCTCAAACAATTTCGTATGTATGTGCAAGACGGACAAATTGATCGAGAGTTATTTGAAATGTCTTCGGAGCATATAGTATTTTCTAATCTATCTGGGTTTGCTGAGGATAAATATGCTTATGCTAACAGCGATGACATTCAAAATGAACAGTTTTTGCTGTTTTCTGATCAGAGCCATTTGTATTACATAGAAAAATACAAAAACAAGTATAACCATTTTTGTGATTTGGTAATTCAAGAGGACGTATCAATTTCGGATTTTTGGGAATATCAACAAGAAAAAATTCAATGGCTTATTGGAAAAGATATAGTTATAAAAACCCCGGAGGGCTATTTGAAATTAAATGTCCCTAAAGTATATATTCTAAAAGACTTGTATGATCACGATGTTATTTGTCCTCAGTATTATGATAGTGAGCTAAGAAGTGTGGTTGATGAATGGTGTAAGAGTGGTGATTTAAGACTGGAGAACAGTCTTTTTTCAAAGCCAGAGCAGGATTATCTTAATTATGAATTGAATAAATCCTCTTTTAGCAATGGGCTTGATTTGCGCAATAAATATGCACATAGCACTTATCCTGAGGATGAAAAGATACAGTTTGTCGATTATATAAGGCTGCTAAAGATTATGATTCTTGTCATTACAAAGATAAATGAAGAATTCTGTTTGAGAGGAGAATAGAAAAATATGTGAAAAATGAGAGATATCTAATACGAATAATCACATATTAGTATACATAGGGCCGGCAGGTTGAAAGCTACCGGCTCTACGCAGTTGCAACCTTTTCGTTCATACTAAAATCCTTTTTGTGACTTCCGTTTTTGCGGAAGTTCTTGTACGATTAGAAAACAAAGAGGAATGACGGTTTATATGCTTTGCGAGCATTGAGAATCATGCAGTTCAGGTATTGGAAAAGGAGTATGGAGAATAGTAGAATGGAATCGTCTGGAAATGGGCAGCAACGCTATTGGAAATCGGATAAAAAGAACACAAAACACATTTTTGTATAGCGTTGAAGCCGGTATTCTCATAGGGTTCCAGGGAGGGACTACATTTTACTTTCCGATCTGGTGGGGCGATATGCCGCGGATCCTGTATACGTTTTTTGATACTTATGATTTTGGCGGAAAGACCATCGCGCCGTTCTGTACCAGCGGCGGCAGCGGGCTTTCGGGAACACCGGGGACGATTGCCGGGCTGGAAGAAGGCGCAACAGTGCTTGACGGTCTTCATGTCAGCGATTCCGCAGCGGACAGCGCGGAAAGCAGCGTGTCGGAATGGCTTGGCAGCGTCGGGCTTGCGGAATAGGAGGCAGGGGAAGGGCAGTTTACGGATGCCGGGACAGATGAAGCAGGAGAAAGGAGCAGAATATGAAATACACAAAACTTGGAAATTCGGAGTTGAATGTATCCCGTATCTGCATGGGATGCATGGGGTTTGGAGATGCGGCAAACGGACAGCATTCGTGGACGCTTGATGAGGAACATTCCCGTGAGATTATCAGGCATGGTCTGGAGCTTGGCGTCAACTTTTTTGACACGGCAATCGGTTATCAGAGCGGCACAAGCGAACAGTATGTGGGAAGGGCATTGCGGGATTTTGCAAAGCGTGACGAGGTGGTTGTGGCGACAAAATTTTTGCCCCGCACACAGGATGATATTGCAGCAGGAATGACTGGGCAGCAGCATGTCCAGCGCATGATAAATAAGAGCCTTGAAAATCTGGGTATGGACTATGTGGATTTATATATTTACCATATGTGGGATTACCAGACGCCGCTTTATGACATTATGGAAGGATTAGACAATATCGTTAAGGCGGGGAAAGCGAGATATATCGGCATTTCCAATTGTTTTGCATGGCAGCTTGCAAAGGCGAATGCACTGGCGGAAAAGGAGGGATTTGCAAAATTTGTTTCCATCCAGGGGCATTACAACCTGATCTTCCGCGAGGAGGAAAGGGAGATGGTGAAGCTGTGCGCAGAGGACAATATTGCCATGACGCCGTACAGCGCGCTTGCAGGTGGGCGTCTGTCAAAGGCGCCCGGTGAGACTTCAAAGCGTCTTCAGGAGGACAGCTATGCAAAATTCAAGTACGATGCAACCGCAGGGCAGGACGGCATGATCATTGGGCGCGTGATGGAACTGGCAGAAAAACATGGCGTGTCCATGACGGAAATTTCCCTTGCGTGGCTTTTGCCAAAAGTGACGGCTCCGGTGGTTGGGGCGACAAAGCTTCACCATATTGAAGGCGCGGCTGAGGCGGTAGATTTGATTCTTACGGAAGAAGAAACCGCATATCTGGAGGAGCCGTATGTTCCCCATGCCCTTGTAGGCGTTATGGCACAGAATACAGCTTCGGCGGCAAAAGAAAAGCATGTCAAACCCATCTTCGATGGGCAGAGGGATTGTGAAACGGGAAATCAGAAAATACAGGAGGCGTAGTTATGAGCAAAAAGATGGTAGCGTATTTCAGTGCAAGTGGTGTGACAGCGAAAGCTGCAAAGGAGCTGGCGCAGGTCTGCGATGCAGAGCTGTATGAGATCAGACCGGAAATTCCGTACACAAGTGCGGATTTGGACTGGATGAACAAAGAGAGCCGTAGCAGCGTGGAGATGAATGACCCCTCTTCCCGTCCGGCGCTTTCGGATACTTCAGCGGATATAACAGGACATGATGTGATTTTTGTGGGATTCCCTGTGTGGTGGTATACTGCGCCGGCGATTATCAAAACATTTCTTGAGGCGTATGATTTCAGTGGGAAAAAGATTGTTCCCTTTGCCACTTCCGGCGGCAGCGGGCTTGGTAAGACGGCAGAAACTTTACAGGAGGTTGCACCATCGGCAATGGTCATGGAAGGGAGACTTTTGAACGGAAAGCAGGATACTGCAGAATTGAAGAAATGGGCAGACAGTTTTGTAAAATAGGAGGAAAAGCTCTCGTTAAGGGACCGCTCCCTTGTGACGGTCGTATCGCTGATGGCGAAAGAAGTCTGGACGGATCAGGGCAGGAGAAGAAACCATGAAGGGAAGATGGAAAAGAGCCGTGGATGTGCTGATGACGATAGCCTTGCTGTTTCTGATGGGTTATCAGTTCTGGGGCGAAAAAATGCACGAATGGGCGGGGGCAGGGCTGTTTGCCCTGTTCGCGGCCCATCATATATTGAATGGGAACTGGCATAAAAATTTATGCCGGGGGAGATATTCGCCGGTCCGTATTTTTCAGGTCTGCGTGGATATGCTGGCACTGCTTTCCATGTTTGCGTTAATGTACAGCGGTATTGTCCTGTCCCGGCATGTATTTACATTCCTTCCGATAGAGAGCGGGCTGGCTCTGGCGAGGCGGCTGCATATACTGGGCTCCTATTGGGGATTTGTACTGATGAGCCTGCATCTGGGGCTGCACTGGAATATGGTACTGGGGCTATTTCAAAGAAAGAGTAAGGCTGTTTCGCGTAGTTTGCGGTGGCCTGGTTTTATTGAACATAAGGATGTCTGGCGAAGCCTGGCATCCGTTGTTTTGGGATCAGCCGCCGCATTTTACGGGGCATGGGTTTTCGTAAAGAGAAATTTTTTTACGTATCTGTTTTTGCGGAGTGAATTTGTCTTTTTGGATTATGAGGAATCGAAGATCCCGTATTATATGGATTATCTGTGCTTAATGGGATTGTTTATTTTTATTTCCCATTATACATGTAAATTATTGCGGATCCTGAAAAAGAAAGAGGATGGATTATGAAAAAGCGGATTGAAATTTAGGAGGATGATACTTTGGTGAAGAGAAAATTTTCTGTAGCTGCGTTATCTGCAGCAATGGCTGTTTTGCTGCTTGCCGGGTGCGGACAGACAAATGATGCAAACCTGGAAGCGGGACAGCCTGTGCAGGGCAGCCAGAATGTACAACAGGAAAACGTAAAGCAGGAAAATACGGAAAAACCACAGGATAAAGAAGAAGAGGATACTTTTTCGGTTCAGGAATTGTTTGCCGGGGATGGGGATTTGCCGGCTGTTTATATGTCAACAGAAATCAGTGCGGAAAGTCTGATGTTGTATCATTTTAGTTGACACCTTATACTCAAGGATTTGATGTATAATCA
>CAQUWW010000109.1 GCA_948896875.1 uncultured Acetatifactor sp.
ACTTCCTCCGATGTCTGCAATGCCAGCTGTAACAAATCTTCCAATTTCTGATTCATACTTTTTCTACCGGTCCGTTTGATTCCGTTCCCATTTCTTATCAATACTATATCCCGGACCTGTGAATTTTGTGCCACTGCATTTCCTGTAATTCCTTTTCTTATACAGCTACCGCTTCCGGCCTCTTCGACTTCTTTCCTGTCAGATTCTCATTCCTTCACACTGACAGCAGCATCCATAGCTTCCGTCCCTTCGATTTCTTTCCTGCCTGATTTTCATTCCTGCCCGCCGGCAGAGGCCGCCACAGAAGCGGCATCCACCACCTCCGGCCCTTCCGAGGAGACTTCCGCATTCTCCGCCGCCTCTCTCGGGTCCGGATATTCCTTCTCTTCCTCGTCTCCCCAGAGAGAATCGTATTTTTCCCGCTTCTGGCGCCGCACCACTGCGCCGACATTTTTCGCCGTCTGGTACATTTCCATGCTGAATTCCATCAGCTTTTTCTCATCTGACGCCGGCACGATGGCACCGCGCATGAGCCTGCGCGCTACTTCCATGATTTTCCCCATATCCGCAGCATAGTCCTGCGCCGCGTCCGCCTGCTGGTCCGCCACCGCCTCGTTCCAGTATGCACAGTACTGTTCGGATAATTTGCTCAGATAATCCTGATATTCATTCTGTTTTTCATCCAGCGCCTGTAAAGTCAGTTCCAGCGTGGCCGCTTCCGAGCCGTACTTTTCCTGTCCGCCCGGAGTATGTTCCATTTTGGAACGCAGATTCTGCAGCTGCTTTGATACATTCGATTTCTCCAGCCGGTAATTTTTTATCTGTTCCCTGTAAATTTCCTGAGCCTCTCCGATTTTCATTGTCCACCGTCCTTGTTTTCTTTTTATATCGTCTTTTTTCCAATAAAAGTCAATCGTTCAATGTCGGTAGAAACCTCTTTTCACACGGCTTTCTTCCGGATTTCCAGCAGAATGAGCACCATGCTTACCCCGGTCAGAAGATGGCCGATTCCCGCAATCCCGGAAATGGAGGCGTCCATCCCCCGGCTCAGCTGAGTCCCCAGCACCTGCGCCAGCCCTCGAAGCAGGAATCCCAGCGCCGTGATATTAATTCCAATCTGGTAGAACACCAGGCACTTTTTCACCTTATTCCCCGTAAAGGAAAATACCTTCTCCACTGCCATCAGCAGCAGAAAGAAGAACATTCCAAGCAGAAAATAGTGGGTATGTATGACGGACAGATTGGTCAATCCGGAAAAATGCCTGAATTTCGTGAATTCCCGGTAAAACACCCCGAACACCATCGCCATAATACTGTAAAGTAACGCCAGATTCCCATACCTTTTTGTCATACTTTTTCCTCTCCTTCTCCATAGGTAGTTTATTGTCCTGCTTTTTCACAGATTCCCTGACGCGGACGCTCCACGCTTTGAGCTCCAGCCTGTTTTCTATCCTTTATGGTAACATTTTCCGGTGCCTCCTGCAAGCGCCTCTTCTGTTACTGTTCTCTCTGCTTCCGCTTACTCTATTCTCCTTTATCCCTGCAGTCTTCTCCGATACCTGCTGGGCGGCTCCCCGTACAGTTGGCGAAAGCGCCGGGAGAAGTAGAACGGATCGCAGAATCCCAGCTCTCCGCTGATCTCCCCCACAGGCTGACTCCCCACCGCAAGGCGTTTGCACGCCGCCTGGAAAACCATATCCTCCAAATATTGGTGAATCGTTCTGCCTGTCTCTTGCCGAAAGCGCCGGGACAGTGTGATTTCAGACACGAACAGGGCCTCTGCTATCTGTCTTGCCGTGGTTCCCGCGGACAGATGGCCATGAATATACCTCATAGTTTCCTCCACAAGGGGAGAATAAGCGGCAACCGATTTTCCCACAATGTCATATTGTTTCAGCAGACGAAAGGTCAGACCACGGATCTCCTGCTCCAGCTCCAGTACGTCTTCCCAGCAGTTCCCACGATACCGCCTGAGCATGTCTTCGAACAGACTTTTCTCAAGAGGACACTCCGCCGCAAACCTCAGGCCCCAGGCCAGATCATAGCCGTCAGGCTTTACAAGCCGCAGATGAAAATACAGCTTTTCCAGAGTATCGGCACAGCCATAGCTGAAGGTAAGCCCGGCCGGAATAAAATAGGCATAACCGGGACGAAGCGGAAACCTTTCCTTCTCTATCTCTATCCATCCTTCCCCGCCGGAGACCAGATACAGACGGGAATAAGGCGAACAGACATCCTCGCTGAACCAGTTGTCCTGACTCAGATACACAAATCCGCTGTCATCAATCTCCATATGCCACCGGTTAATATTTTCAATTAATTCCGTATTGTATTCAAATGGCATGTCAGAATCTCCATTTTGTTGATTTAAAAATGCATGGACTCTCGGGCAAATTTTCTCTATACTGTAAGCATAGATTCTTTCAGATAATATGTCAAGGTATTCCATGTAAAGGAGGGTATCATGTACGAAGCAACATTTGCATCACTGACACAATTCCAGTGCCCTGCGTGGTTCAGGGACGTAAAATTCGGAATCTGGAGCCACTGGGGTCCTCAGTCCGTTCCCATGTGCGGAGACTGGTATGCAAGAAATATGTACATACAGGGGTCGGAACAGTATGAGTATCATGTGAGGACTTACGGTCATCCGTCCAAATTCGGCTACAAGGACATCTGCGCTCTGTGGAAAGCGGAGAATTTTGACCCGGATGCTCTGATGGAAAAGTATTACAAGGCGGGCGCCAGATTTTTCGTGGCTCAGGCTTCTCACCACGATCACTTTTTCAATTTCAAATCCCAGTACAACCGATTCAATTCCGTGGATATGGGACCGGGAAAGGATATCTGCGGACTGTGGAAAGCCGCCTGTAAAAAGTATCAAATGCCTTTTGGTCTGACAGAGCACCTGGGCGCCTCTTTCGCATGGTGGCGCAGCAACAAGGGCGCCGATACCTACGGTCCTTATGCCGGAGTTCCCTATGACGGCAACGACCCTGCATACAGAGATTTCTATCATGATAATTATGAGCATGTGGCAAAGCCTGGAGAACCTGACAAGTGGGTCTGGCTTACCAAAAATAAGAGCTTCCGCGAATACTGGCTGAAGGTAATGAAAGAAATCATCGACAATTACCAGCCCGAACTGCTTTACTCCGACAGTTCTCTGCCTTTTAGTGAAAGCGAGACCGGGGATGACGCCGATTATCTGTATGGTCTGGAAGCGGTGGCTTATCTGTACAATACCTCGGAGAAAATCCATGGAAGTAACCAGGCCGTGTACACCCAGAAGAACCGCTCGGAAAATATCTACAAGGTGGGCGCTCTGGACATCGAGAGAAGCCAGCTTCACGATATCTCTCCCACTCCATGGATGTCGGAGACCTGCATCGGCGGCTGGTTTTATGACAAAAAGGCAAAATACAAGACACCTCATCATATCCTGGATATCCTGGTGGATACCATCAGCAAGAACGGAACCTTCCTCCTGAATATCCTGCAGCGTCCGGACGGAACCATAGAGGAAGAGGCCCATTGGATTCTGGATGAGCTGGCGGAATGGTTTGCCGTAAACGGAGAGGCCGTATATGGCACAAGGCCCTGGCGAGTTCCGGGAGAAGGACATGCAAAAGTAATCATTGACGGCTTCCGGGAGGAGCAGGTGGAATGGGATGACGATGACTTCCGCTTTGTGCAGAAGGATGGAAAGCTGTATGCCTATGTGATGAAATCCACAGGCCGCAGAAGTACGGTGATTACCAGCCTGAATGCCGACGAACAGGTAAGTTCGGTCCGGCTGTTGGGCCATGGCCCTGTGAACTTCTGCCAGCATCCGGGCGCGCTGGTGGTTGACCTTCCGGAGAAGCTGCCCGTAAAATATGCCAATGTGCTGGAGATCTGTTTCTGAATGGGAAATACAACTCTTCCATAGCAGTGAGAGCCGCCGGTTCAGCCGGCGGCTCTGTAATGTCATCAGTTAAAACTTCCCGTCAATCAGGCAGGCACACCGTGATACCTGCCTGCAATGATTTCTTTACATCGATCAGGCGCTGATTTTCCGAGCCGCGAAACGCCAGCCTCAGATTCTTCTTCTCTTCCACAAACTCCCCGTCCACAAGCACGTCGATGCAGTCCAGCAGCTCCCACACAGTCCGGTCCGCCGCGAATTCCGTTCCTCCCACAGAACTTACTCCGGCCCAGACCAGCAGATCTTTCTCATAATCATATCCCGTATAGCACCAGATACTTTTTTGAGGATACCGCTTCCGCACCGCCTTTAAAAGTTTCAGCACCGTTCCTCTGTTCTCCGGCTCCATAGGTTCTCCGCCCAGTATGCTCAAACCTTTGATATAGTCCGGCTCAAGGGCCTCCAGGATTTCCTCCTCCGTCTCCTGGGTATACTCTCTGCCATAGTGGAAATCCCAGGCCTCACTGTTAAAGCACCCCTTACAGCGATGGGTACAGCCGCTGACGAAGAGGGACACCCGAATCCCCGGGCCGTTGGCCACATCTGTCTTTTTGATATTCGCGTAGTTCATAGATGCAGCACCCTCGACTTGATTTCCTTAGTCTTGCCGGTATTCCAGAAATTCTCTCCCAGATAACCGCAGGTCCGCCTTGTCACATTCATTTTGGAATGGTCCTTGTTGTGACACTGGGGGCATTCCCACTCGTTGTCCTCATTGATCCGAATCTCTCCGTCATAGCCGCACACATGGCAGTAATCTGACTTTGTGTTGAACTCGCCGTACTGAATATTGTCATAGATAAAGCGGATCAGCTCCTCCACCGCCTCCACATTGTTCAGCAGATTGGGAATCTCCACGTAGGAGATGGCCCCGCCCAGAGACTTATTCTGGAACTCGCTCTCAAAGGTAAATTTCGTAAAGGCGTCTATGGGCTCCCGCACATCCACATGATAGGAGTTGGTATAGTATCCCTTGTCCGTCACATTTGGAATGTCTCCGTATTTCTCCCTGTCAATTCTGGCAAAGCGGTAGCACAGCGTCTCCGCAGGGGTGCCGTACAGACTGAATCCGATTCCGGTCTCCTCCCGCCATCTGGCCGCCGTCTCTTTCAGATGGTCCATGACCCTCAGGGCAAATTCCTTTCCCTTAGGCTCCGTATGGCTGCAGCCCTTCATCAGCCAGGTCAGCTCATAGAGACCGATATATCCCAGAGACATGGTGGAATAACCGCCTTTCAACAGTTTGTCTATTCTTTCGCCCTTTTTCAGCCTGGCAATGGCGCCGTACTGCCAGTGGATAGGACTGACATCCGACAGGGTCCCCAGAAGCGCCTTGTGTCTGCACATCAGCGCCTCCCTGCACAGCTCCAGCCGCTCGTCCAGCCGCTTCCAGAAAATGTCTTCATTTCCCTCCGACACAATGCCGATCTGAGGGAGATTCAGGCTGACCACGCCCTGATTAAAGCGGCCTTCCCATTTATAATTCCCCTCCTCATCCTTCCATGGGGAGAGGAAGGAACGACATCCCATGCAGGAAAATACATTTCCCTCGTAATTCTCCCGCATCTTCTTGGCGGAAATGTAGTCGGGGTACATTCTTTTGGCGGAACATTTCGCCGCAAGTCGGGTCACATAATCATACTTTCCGCCTTTCAGGCAGTTATTTTCATCCAGCACATACACCAGCTTCGGGAAGGCAGGCGTCACATACACGCCCTTCTCATTTTTGGTGCCCTGAATGCGCTGATTCAGAATCTCCACAATAATGCGCACTGTCTCTTCGACATATTCGTCCTCATCGTCTATATGGAGGAACAGCGTCACACAGGGAGACTGGCCGTTGGTGGTCATCAGGGTGTTACTCTGGTACTGTATGGTCTGCACGCCCGAGCGCAGCTCGTCCTGCAGACGCAGCTCCACAATCCTGTCCTTCATACCACTGTCCAGAGTGTCGCCAAACTCTTCTTCCAGCTGGTCCTGGAACTTCTCCCTGCTCTTACGCAGATATTTGCCCAGATGTTTGATATTCACAGACTGGCCGCCATACTGATTGCTTGCCACCGCCGCGATGATCTGTGTGGTCACCGTACAGGCCACCTGGAAGCTTTTGGGGGACTCTATCATTTTCCCGTTGATGGATGTCCCATTGTCCAGCATATCCTTGATATTGATCAGGCAGCAGTTAAAAATGGGCTGAATAAAATAATCCGCATCATGAAAATGAAATACGCCGTTGTCATGGGCCAGAGAGAGATGCTCCGGCAGCAGCATCCGTCTGGTCACATCTCTGGATACCTCCCCTGCGATATAATCCCGCTGGGTGGAGGCAAGACGGGTATTCTTGTTGGAGTTTTCTTCCGCAAGCTCCTTATTTTCATTGCGTATCAGCTTCAGAATAGACTCGTCTGTGGTATTGGACTTGCGCATCAGGCTTCTCTGATAACGGTACACAATATACTTTTTGGCCAGCACATACTTATTATTCTGCACCAGATGCTGCTCAATGACATCCTGCACATGCTCCACGGCCTGCAGCTCCTTCCCTTCGGCCTTCACGGCTTCCAGGATTTCCTCCACCAGCGCATTGCCGGCCCTGTCCTTTTCTTCCACCTCGTTATTCGCCTTTTGGATGGCGGAAGTAATTTTCTCCTCCTCATAGGCTACCACGCGCCCGTCCCTTTTCTGAATCTTCATATTCCTCATACCTTTCTGCAGTCTGCGAATTCCTGTCAACAATCTTCAGCTCCAAAGCCGCGCATACAAAAGGGCCGCTCCGCAAAGATCTACGGAGACGGCCCACTCAATATCTTGTGTCTTTTATGGTCTTCGCATCTATATCTTGTTTTCCATTATAATGGAGCGCAAGGTAAAATGCAAGAGGATTTTCCTATTCGTTACCTTTTACACTTTTGAACGATAGCATCCAGTTCCTCCCAGTGATTTTCCATCTCTTCCACCAGCTTAAACTGGGTTCTTGCTCTGTCCAGATTGTGTCCTTCTCTGTGAATCTTGAAATAGCTGTCCCCTTCCAGGTGATCCGCCAGGAACCGCATTCCGCATTCCAGCGTCATCAGCTTTGCCCCCATTGGCAGCATTTTCACCTCTTCTTCCGTGAGACTGCCTCCGCAGCCCTCCAGATAACCCTTCGTAAACGCTTCGAACAGCTCCAGGTCCAGCCGCACCTTGTCCAGGTCCTGCTCGTCTTCTGCCCCGGTGCTGGCCCCAAAACGGATGGAATCCCCGAAGTCATAGAGAGAAAGCCCGGGCATTACGGTGTCCAGATCGATGACACAAAGCACCTTTCCCGTCTCCCTGTCAAAAAGGACATTGTTCAACTTGGTGTCATTATGTGTCACCCGCAGAGGAAGCTTCCCTTCCCTCAGCAGATCGGTCAGCACCGACACTTCCTTTTCCCTGGAAAGGACGAAACGGATCTCCGCTTCGGCGCCGGCCGCCCTTCCCAGGCGATCCTCCCGTACAGCTTTTTGAAAATTTTGGAAGCGCACCGGCGTATTGTGAAAGTCCGGAATGGTTTCCTGCAGCTGCTCCACGGGAAAAGCGGAAAGCATCTTCTGAAATCTGCCGAAGGCTACGCCGCTGTCGTAAAAGTCTTCTGCCTTTTCCACCTTCTCCAGGCACAAAGTCCCCTCCACATACAGATACATTCGCCAAGAATCATGACTTGCGTCTTCATAGAAGAAATCACCTTTTACAGTCCGAATCACATTCAGCGTCTCCCGGTCCGGGTCTCCGCCCTCTGCCGTTATCACATCCCTCAGGTATTCTGTGACACGCACCACGTTCTCCATAAGCTGTCTGGGATTGTGGAACACATTCTGGTTCATTCGCTGAAGAATATACCGCCTTTCTCTTCCCTGTTCCATGCCGAAGGTAAGCAAATAGGTATCGTTAATATGTCCATTCCCATAAGGTTGCGCATCCAGCAGCTTTCCTTCCATGGCAAACTGTCTGATTACTTCTTCTATTCCGATCTGCTTCAAGTATTCCGTGCTCATTCTTTCTCCTTAACATCCAGCCATACAATTTCCATGGGCGCCATGTCAAGACGCGCTCTGATTTCTCCCTGTACATAGAGCTCCGTCTGTCTGGGTTCTTTGGAATTGTTAATCACTGCAATTTTTCCGGTCTCTTCAAATACCGTAATCTCCGTATCCACATTGGAGACATAGAACTTCCGCATCTCATCTTCCTGATGTGCCGCATAATAGATGGCCCGCAACAGAAGCCTGCAGTTCTGAGGGGAATAGGGAAGCCCCGCAAAGTATACGCTCCTGCCCTCTCCATACTGATTCACCACAAGGCGGCTGTATTTTCCATCCATATTCAGAATCTGATAGTTCTCTCCCTGGGCATAGATACGGCTCTTTCCCTCTCCGAAATCGATCTCTCCTTCGATATCCTCCAGGATAAAATGCCTGCTGTCCATTTCATTGTACTTATCGGTACTCATGGAGAAGCCAAGCTCTCTGTCCACTCCCAGCACATCGCTGAGCTGGAAATACCGTCCCTGATACTGGCAGGCGCTGGGCTCGCCCACTCCGATAAAGCCGCCTCCCTGGTCCACAAATCTGCGGATGGCACAGACCACTCTCTCATCCATCCAGTTCTCCGCGCCGCTCCAGGAAGTCCCCACGTCACCGGCGTTGATAATCACTTTGATCTCCGGGTCAATGCCCTCTCTGACTTCATCAAAGGTGATGAACTCCACATCAAAAGGCATACCGCTCAGGCACTCGATCACTCCCACATAGGAATAAATCTCTCTGTACCACAGCGCATGATGTACCTGATTGGCCATCCATCTTCTCAGATTTCCCCAGCAGTTCAGAATGCCCACCTTGAAAGGCGCCGTGTAGGCCTTTGTCCCCTGCATATTGGCATGAATCTGACGGAATTCATCCACCACCCGGCTTATCTGGTCAATAAAGCCCGGCCACTCGTCCGCCAGCTTCAGATATCCGCCGTATCCGATTCTGTCCAGAGGGGAACGTAAAATCGCTCTCCTTGCCTTCAGCCAGTTGTTCTGGGCTTCCCCTATGGGGTCCCCTCCCTCCGTAAATACATCCGGGAAAAAGTAAGGGAGAAGTCTCCCTTCCGTATACTTCACACCCTTTATATCTGAAATCATGCGAAGTGTGACACCGTCTCCCACGGAGCCCACCACGGCGTCCAACCCAATGTTGGCAAAATACTTCCCAAAAGGCTCCGTGCCAATCCAGTGGTCTCCCAGGAACATCATGGCTTCCTTGCCGTACTCATGCACGATGTCCACAAGCTCCTTCGCCAGAGAGCTGACTTCCTGCTGCTGGAATTCGATGAAATCTCTGAATTCTCTGGAGGGCACACGGAAAATGGAGTTGTGATACCCCTGATCCACAATGTATTCCGGCCGGAACTTATAGCCCGCCCATTTCTCAAACTGCTCCAGAATATAAGGGCTGACGCTGGCGCTGTAGCCGAACCATTCCACGAATTTCTCTCTCTTCTGATCATCGAAGGTCAGCGTAAACTGATGGAAAAAGGTGGTAAAGCGTACCACATTTACATCCGGGTTCTCCTGGCACCATTTCCTAAGCTTATTCTTCACATACTCTCTGGTCTTCGGCTGACGCACGTCATAGGTCAGCTGATGAGGCGCATCCTTCCAGTCGTTGGTGATAAAATTGTACATATGCACCGGATCCC
>CAQUWW010000110.1 GCA_948896875.1 uncultured Acetatifactor sp.
CAAAAGTTCCGCTCTTTGAGGAAAGAACCGCCTCTCGCACGCACCCGTCATCCGTCACGGCATCGATAAGCTGTGTAAAATAAGTAAATTTTACCCCGGATTCCAGCATGATATCCTCATAGACTTCCTTTAAAACTTCTGCTTTGATTCCGGATTTCAGTCCGCCATACGCTAAATACCTGTTGTAAATCTCCTCGCCTATCCCCTTTGCCAGCCAGTTCACTCCGTCTGTAAACGGACTGAACGCAGGTACAAATCCGGCGGTCCCCATTCCGCCCAGGCAGCCGCCGGCCTCTGCCAGATACACAGAGCTGCCCATTCTCGCGGCAGTTACGGCCGCCGCAACTCCTGCAGGTCCCCCGCCTGCCACAAACACATCAACCTCATATCGTATTGGTATTTCTTTGTTATATTTTATATATTCCATATTATCCGCACCAATCCTCTCTAATCCCGGAATCCCTTATCCAACGTTCTCTGATGAATTACAAATCTACAATTTACATCATAATACGGAAAATGCATCCCTCCGCTTCACTGCTGTGAAATGAAAGGGATGCATTGATCCGCCGCACTGCCTTTCTTACTTCTTGAATTCCTCATACTGCGCCGTGAATTCTTTTATCACCTCTTCACCGCCGCGTTTCAGCCAGTTGTCATATTCCTTCCAATACCCTTCCTCATCGATGGAGCCGATGACAAATTTCACTCCCGCATCATTCATGATATTACTCAGTTCACTTCCCAGCTCATCGCTTGTAGTGGAATGAAGGCCAACGGTATCATCCGCAATGCAGTAGGGCATTCTTTCCTCAATGGTATCACCAAGTGCCTTCCGTACATCATTATCGCTGTCTCTTTCGACGAATGCCGGCCACATAAGAATCTGCTGGATATCCCCCATATCCACTTTGAGCTGAGTAGAATTGGTGCTCTCATTCATGATCAGTTCCCGCACTCCGTCTTTCACTTCATAATGCACTCCTTCGATGCCATAGATAACCATATCCTGCATTTCCTGTGTCGCCAGTGCATTGTAATAAGAGAGAACCCTGCGCAGTTCTTCCTCTGTCTTGATGGCCCCATCCCCGAACTTTGTAAACATAATGAGTCCATTATACCCTGTTGTGGCATTACAGCGGGGTTCCTCGCCTTCCCCGTGAAGTGGCGGAACAATTGTGACTTTCGCTCCTTCCACTACCTGGGGAAGGTTTGTGTTCCTGGTAACCACGTCATCTATTACACCGAACACCATTCCATAAGTACCCCTGTCAAAATTCTCATACCGGGCCTGGGCATTGATTTCCACGAAATCCTTGTTGATGTAGCCATCTTCATACAGCTTTCTCATGTATTTCAGGGCTTCCATATATTCTTCTGTCCCGAAATCCGGCACCATGGTTCCGTCCTGATAAGCCCAACCATTGGGAGCGCCAAAAGCTGTCGCCAAAGTCTGGAACCCGTTCCAGCTCCTGCTTCCGGTGCCCGCCGTAACGATTCCCACGGTATCATCCTGTCCGTTTCCGTCCGGATCATTTTCCGTAAAGGCCTTTGCCACCTCATACAGTTCGTCGAAGGTCTCCGGTGCTTTCAGGCCAAGAGCATCCAGCCAATCCTGTCGAATCAGCAGACCGTTCCTTGGCAGAACACGGAGGCGGGGAATCCCATAAGTTTTGCCTTGAATCTTACTGTTCTCCCATATCTGCTTATCCACAAAGTTATATAAGTCCGGATAATCCTGAAGATAATCGTCCAGCGCCCAGAAGCCGTCACTTTCCAGTGCCATCAAAAGGTTACTGTTTTTCAGCACACTGTCATTCACTGCAAATACCATTGGCAGACTTTTCGATGCAATAAACGCAGTCATCTTATCTCCATAGCTCAGAGTCGGCACAAAATTGACCTCCATTTTGACGCCGGTCATTTCTTCCATCTTTTGATACCATATATTGTCGGTATCCGGAGCCTGGTCAGAGAACAATTCCTGCATCATGGTAATTGTAAAGCTCTCTCCTGACACATTCTCCTCTTCGGAAGTAGAATCTTCCTCCGAAGTGCTTTCTTCCCCTCCGGATGTAACCGTAGATGAGGAGCTATCTACAGCCGGATCAGAGGCGTTTGAGGAACCGGCATCCCCATTTCCGCAGGCAGTCAGCAGCAGCGTTCCCGCCAGTAACAATGGCAACAGTCTTTTCTTTTTCATTTTTTCTCTCCTTTTTGAATTTATAGTGTTAAATCATTTTAACCTTTTATGGAACCTGCCATCACTCCCTTTGTGAAATACCTTTGAACAAAAGGATACACGCACAGGATCGGTATCGTGGCAAATACAATTACGGCATAAGTGATATTCTGTGGCGGTATATACCCCAGGTCACTGACCGCAGTGGTATCCGCGAACCCTCCGGAAGAGAGCATTATGATATTCCTCAGCCATATCTGAATCGGATATTTGGCCGAATCATTGATATAGAGCACGGAGCTGAAGTAGTTATTCCAATATCCCACAGCATAAAACAATGAAAACGTGGCTAATGTAGGTTTGATCAGCGGCAGCACAATCTGTACAAAGCTCTGAAGGTAATTGCAGCCATCCATTACCGCAGCCTCCTCCAGTTCCGGAGGCAACGCGCTGATACTGGTACGGATCAGGATCATATTGTAAGCGCTGACACAATGCGGAAGCCACAGAGCCCACCAGGTATCATTCAAATGCAGGCCCGACGTTATCAGATAGGATGGAATCATGCCTCCGGAGAAAAGCATGGTAAACACCACCAGCCCATTCAGCACTTTTCTTCCCAGCAGCTGCGGCTTTGACAGTACGTATGCTGTCGTCACAGTCACTGTCATGCTCAGAACAGTTCCTACCAAAGTAATCACAAGGGAATTCCCCGTAGCCCTGAGCAATGTGTTGCTGGAAAAAAGATATCGATACGGGCTCAGGTCAATGTGCTTCGGATAAATAAAGAAGCTGCGACTCAGCACATCTCCCAGCGGCGATACCGATGCCGATACCACATATAGAAAGGGAGACATACAGATAAAAGCCATTCCCGACAAAAAGAGGATATTGAATATATCAAAAACCCGGCTTCCCACAGATTTTTTTACCTTTTTTGATCTCATCAGTATATTCCCTCCTCTCCGGCCTTCTCTGCAATTTTGTTGGAAAACATAACCAACAGCAGACATATCACCGACTTGAACATCCCAACAGCACTTCCATAACTGATTCTTCCATTGGTCATTGCGGTCTGATATACATAAGTATCAAACACTTCTCCTACTTCCCGGTTCATGGAATTCAGCATCAGAAAAATCTGTTCGAATCCGGTATTCAGAAAGCTGCCCATTCTCAAAATCAGCATAGTGATAATAGTAGGCTTAATGGCCGGAAGCGTAATATGCCATGTCTGCCGCCAGCGGTTGGCGCCGTCCACTCTTGCCGCTTCATAAAGCTGGGTATCCACTCCTGTCAACGCCGCCAGGAAAATGATAGTTCCCCAACCGCATTCCTTCCATATAATCTGCCCTGTAATCAGTGCCGGAAAAAACGCCGGTTCTGACAGTACTCGAACCTCACGTCCGAACAGTCTACTCACGGCTCCTGTCAATGCACCGCTCTCTGCGGAAAACATTGTCATGCAGATTCCGGCCACTACCACCCAGGAAACAAAATGCGGCAGATAAAGCACTGACTGAATTACATTTTTATATTTGCCGTTTTTTACTTCATTAATTAACAGCGCAAGTATGATTGGCAATGGAAAATAAAAAATAATATTGCAAAAAGCCAGGATCAGAGTATTCCGAAACAGCTGAAAAAATTTAGGGTCCGCAAAAAATCTATTAAAATGCTTGAATCCCACAAATTCGCTTCCAAACCATCCCGATATAGGGTTATAATCTTGAAATGCCGTAATCAGCCCTAACATAGGGCCATACTTAAATATCAGGAAATACAGAAATCCCGGTATCAACATTATGTAAAGAAGCTTATCTCTTTTTAATCTTTCCAGGGCTTTCGCTTTCCCCGCCTTCCTGGTCGTCTTCGCGCTTCCGGACCCACGAATTCTTTTTTCCTCTACACGACTCACATCCATACTACTCTTGACTCCTCCTTCTTTCTTTTTCATTCCCGCTCTTCTCTTCCCTCTTCCTCCGATCAGCTGCCTATGCTATTCAGATTCACGGCTCACCCCTATTATAGCCAGTTCCATTTTCTTTTTTCCATCTCCACTTTGTCAGATATCCTTCTCAAAATTTCCTTTTTCACCACACTTCGACTTATCAAAAGCAGAATTCCTTTTTTCACTTTCTCCACTTTTATCATTTTTGCACAATTTCATTTTCCTGTTTTGTGCAATTTTTCTTTTTCATTTTTTCATAAAACACAAAAAAAGGACCGATACAACGGGGCGATCTACCTGCACTGGAATGCCCTATTGTATTGGTCCTGAATCAATTTACAAATCTCTATCCTTATCTATCTGCTATTCCGCCTGACTGTATCTTCCTTTTTCCCTGTAGCCTTCTGTGTATTCTTTTATCACATCTCCTCCCCCATTATCATACCACCACCGGTATTCCTCCCGGAAATAATCCTCCCCGATCTCTCCCATAATAAACTGAATACTGGCTTTCCTGATTCTCTCGTTCAATACATCTCCCAGCCGCACATAGGTTTCTGAATAAAGCCCCTGTGAGTCGTCCGGTACCACATAACTCTTTCTTTCCTCCATAGTATCATACACTTCCGACTGCAATGGGGAATCATCCGGTCTTCTGACATAGACAGGCCTTGGCATAAATTGCACATAAGAATTAGATTCCCCCTGTTCCAATTTCAAAAGCTCCTGCCCCTGTTCGCCGCACATGGTATTATAAAAACGCAAAACCTCCCGTAACTGCTCTTCCTTTTCTATGGCCCCCTGTCCCTGACGATTGAATACAATCAAACCATTGTATTCCGCATTTCCGTTTATACGATATATTCCGTCAGGCCCTTCCAGCATTGGCAGAATCCCTATCTCAGCATTGGCATCTATCTGGCGCATCTGCGTCTGCAGTTTCTCAGCGTCGTCAATTACACTGAATATCATACCTGCATACCCCTCTATAAAAAGCTCCTGCCTCTGCACTGCTGTCAAAAACGCAAACGTGGGATCCAGAATCCCCTCCTGATACAAATTCCGAAACCAATAAAGCATCTCCATATAATTCTCCGTAGAGAAATCAGGAATCATCTGTTCTTCCGCTTCTTCATACCGCCAGCCATTGGGTCCCCCCAAAGCTACCGTAATCATTTGTATTCCATTCCAATGGCGCGCACCGTCATCCTGCCAGGTATTCACCAACCCCACAGTATCGTTTTCCCCATTCCCGTCCGGATCCTCCAAAGTAAACGCTCTCAACATGGCATAAAGCTCCTCCAGATTCCGGGGCGGCGCAATTCCCAGAGCTTCGGCCCAATCTTTTCGATAAAAAGCAGCGGATCTGGTCGGAACCCGCAGACGCGGGATCCCATAGATATGTCCCTGTATTCTGGAATTCTCCCAGATCTCCTCCCCCACAAACTCTTTCAACTCCGGATAGTCGTCCAGATAGTCATCCAGCGTCCAGAAGCCGCCCACAGCCAGATACGATGCAAAACTCTCTTTCCGCAGAATTGTCTCGTTGACCGTGAGCACCATGGGTAGTCTATTGCCGCGAATCAGCCGCTCTACCGCAGAAACATATTCCAATGTGGGTATCATTGTAACCTGCAAATCCACATTCGTTTCCTGTTCTATTGTCTCCAGCCATGCCTCCTCACTCTCTGTCCCATACACCGGAAACAATTCTGTCATCACTGTGATACTGAAATCTTCCTCTTTGTCGCCGCAGCTTCCCAATACCACAAGGCAAACCAGCATCAGCGCGAACACTTTTTTCACTTCTTTTTTCATTCCTGCATACCCTGTCATTATTTTTATTGCAATCACATTTCATTTATTATACTATAAAAGATATCAAAGAAAAAGGAGATTGCATCATGCGGAAAGGTTTTTCCCTTTTTCATTCCCTGAAAAAACGCGTATTTGCCAACATCCGGGTAACCTGGATTTTATCTTATATTATTATTCTGCTACTTCCTCTCTGCATCAATTCCTTTGTCTACCTGAATGCTTATGAGACGATTAAGCACCAGGCTCAGGAAGCGCAGAAGTCCTCTCTGGAACGGTTTCGCATCAAAATGGATAACGAATTTGCCCACCTGGAGGATGCTGTATCCGTACTTTCTTACGACGTATACATGAACTTTTTTCTGGATGCCTCCGGACTGGAAAGCTTTGAAAGAAATTACGACACGGCATCCAGGGTTTACCACTTAACCGAATCTCTCAGATTAAATATTCCTACCGGGGAATTTGTCTCCGATTATTATGTCTTCTCCGCCAGGAATTCTCTTGTGCTGCACAATTCCGGTGTAAATGATATCGCCCGATACGGAGCGCTCCCCAACAATTATGCCGGGCCTCTCCATACAATATGCCAGACTCTGGATCCGCAGTCCACGAACCTGTTTGTCTTTACGCCGGATGACGGTGCTTCCTTTCTGGCCCTGATGTATCCGCTTCCCTACTCCTGGCTTCCAAAGGGGTATATTGTTCTGCTGCTGGAGCACTCGACACTCTCAGATATGATGGAAAATCTCTATCCTGAGCAAAACAGTAAAATTTATCTGACTGACGAGGCATTTTCCTCCCTCAACAGCCTATCCACACTGCCGGATGCAGACACTTTTTCTTCTTATGATTTTTCACAGAGCTCCGTTCTGGGAGAACTTCCCGGAGAAAACGGAAATTTTCTCATGTATTCCGTAGCCTCCCAGGTGCTGCCTCTTCATTACATCTGCACCTTACCGGAATCGGTAGCTACGGCCGATCTGATTTATATGCGCCATTCGCTTTTTATCAGTCTGCTGTTCTGCCTGGTGGGAGGAATTTTTCTCATTGCCATACTGACACAATACAATTATGGTCCATGGCAAAGCCTGCTGAATACGGTCAGGAAATATTCCGCATCCTCTGCCCAGGGCAGTACCAACGAATATCAGATCATTCTCAATGCCCTTGTGAGCTCTTATCAGGAAAAAGCAACCATCGAGGAAGTCTTCCGCAATCAGAATCATATCCTTTATTCCTATTATCTGTCCCGCATGTTAACCGGACATATGGAAATTGAAACTATAGATGAAACGATTCTGTCCGACATGGAGACCCGATTCGGGCTTTCTGATTTTGTAGTGCTGGCCTCCCTGTCAGATGTGAGAGAAAGCTGGCCGGCCGAACACGCCGAGTTGATTCAGGATGCCTATCTGTCTTTCTTTGACACGCATATCGCCCAGAAACTCCGGGACCTGCTGGGGCAGTCCTTTTCCATTGCCTTTACGGAGGTTTATGACTACACCGCCTGCGTCATCGGCGTGGCGGCACAGGAATCGGATACCTGGCAGGACAAGCTGGTCTCCGCTCTGGAACATATCGCACAGGATCTTTATAAGGAGCTGAATATCCAATACTATTTTTCCTTCAGCAATCTGCATCAGAATATTTCCGAACTGCCTCTGGCCTGGGATGAAGCCTCCTCCGCCATCTCTCTGTGCGTCATGAATCGGGAAAAATCTCCTGTTTTTTACAAGGATATGGAATTTTCCGACCCCGGAGGCTACAATTACTCCGCCAAAACGGAGCAGACGCTGATCAATCTGCTCCAGATCGGCCAGACGGAAGAGGTTTCCGCACAGATTCACAGTCTCCTGGAAGAAAACGCTCTGCATTTTCCTACATTTGAGACCGCCAAATGTATGGCGGCAGACATCATGTGCAGCATTACCAAAGCATTCTCTCATCTGCCGGACAGCAATAGAGAACAGCTGCAGAATCAATATTATTCTGTTCTTGGCGACTTCATGCAGGCCAGTTCCTATCAGAAACTGCAGCAGCGCATTCTGGAAGCTGCGGTTCTGGTGTCAGAAGAATATAAGCTGACAAAAGAGAAGCCTACCCCTCAAAGCATCTGGCTTCCCAAAATAGAGGAACAGCTGAATCTCTGGCTGTATGATGAGAATCTGAATATTATGTTCCTCTCCCACAAACTGGGAATCAGCTCCAAATACCTGTCCTCCATCTATTTTGAGGCCAATGGTGTCAGCATTATGGACACTATCCATAAACGAAGAATTGATAAGTTTAAAGAACTGATATGCGAGAAAAACATGAGTATTCAGGATGCTGCCGTCGCCGTAGGTTACAGCAGTATTGCCACCCTCAACCGCTGGGTACGCAAATACGAAGGTGTCACTCCCGGGCAATTGAAAATGAGTGGTTCTCACTGAGCCTGCCATGCTGCTCAAAACCCGTAACACACTGCAATCCGAAGCCGGACCAAAAGGAGAAAATTTACCCCAGAAAAGGGAGGATGCCAGGAAACTAAAGTTTCCTGGCAATTATTATGAAAAAGTTATTTAGTAAACTGTGGCTGCCTCTGTTGTTTATGGTTATAGTATAGACAACAGAAATGGATAAAACATGATATTTAATTTAAAAATAATTAAATGAATTGTAAACAAATTGTGAACGCGTCTTTTCCCTTCCTTTCCTCCCAACTTTACCCCTGAAAAGGGAGGATGCCAGGAGACCGGGTCCCCTGGCAATTATTATGAAAAAGTTATTTAGTAAACTGTGGCTGCCTCTGTTGTTTATGGTTATAGTATAAACAGCAGAAATGGATAAATCATGATCATAATTCGAAGATTCATTGAATGATTTGTTAACAAATTATGAACTCCCGGCCGCCGCTTTCATTTCCTTACTTTTACGCTTTTCCAACAGAGCCGAACAGCTCCATTTTCTCCTTCACAGTAGCCTTGATGGCCTCTACGCCGGGGGCCAGAAGCTTACGGGGATCAAATCCCTTGCCTTCCAGGTCCTTGCCTGCCTCGATGTACTTGCGGGTTGCATCCGCAAATGCCAGCTGGCATTCCGTGTTTACATTGATCTTCGCAACGCCCAGGCTGATAGCCTTCTTAATCATATCCGCAGGGATGCCTGTCCCGCCGTGAAGCACCAGAGGCATTTCACCGGTCAGCTGCTGTACGGCATCCAGAGTCTCAAAGCTCAGTCCTTTCCAGTTCGCAGGATATTTACCATGAATGTTGCCGATGCCTGCAGCCAGGAAATCCACGCCCAGATCAGCAATGGCCTTGCACTCCTTGGGATCCGCACACTCACCCATACCGATTACGCCGTCTTCTTCTCCTCCGATGGAACCAACCTCAGCCTCGATGGAAATTCCCTTGCCATGAGCCGCGGCAACCAGCTCTGTGGTCTTCGCAACGTTCTCGTCGATAGGATAGTGAGAACCATCGAACATAACAGATGAGAAACCGGCCTCGATACATTTGTAGCAATGCTCATAGGAACCATGATCCAGATGGAGGGCCACAGGTACATCAATGTCCAGATCCTTCAGCAGACCGTTCACCATGCCTACCACCACATCATAACCACCCATGTACTTGCCAGCGCCCTCAGACACCCCCAGGATCACAGGGGACCTGCACTCTTTGGCAGTGAGCAGAATGGACTTGGTCCACTCCAGGTTGTTGAT
>CAQUWW010000111.1 GCA_948896875.1 uncultured Acetatifactor sp.
ACGAATTCCTTCGCCATATCCTGATTCTCTGCCGCTGCCGGAATCCACATCTGCTCAAACCAGCAGAAGGAACATCCTGCTCCGCCGTCATTCACAGCGGGAATGGCCATGAAGCCCCACTCAAAGCCGTCTGCTCTGGGCGCATCCTTCATCTCCTCGGGAAGCCATGTTCCGTTGGGGCAGAAGATTGCCTTATTGTCCAGAATCAGCTGCTGATTCTTGGTAAAGTTGTCATTGTTTGCATTGGCAACGGTGGTCTCCTCCGTATACTGCCCCAGCTTTTCAATCAGGTTAAAGACTTTGGTCGCATTCTCGCTCTCCCAGATACCATCCGCATAGGTCATGCACTGGTTAAAGAAATCTGCCCCCCCAGCAGAGGAAAGGGTTGCGTATGTAAATGCGTCGAAATATCCTGTGGTGGGATAGGTAAACAGAGCAATTCCCTCTTCCTTTGCCTTGTCGCCCAAAGCCCACATTTCCTCCCATGTGGAAGGCACTTCCCAGTTCTTCTCCTTGAACAGTCCCGCATTGTAGAACAGACCGCAGGGGCTGTAGAACATGGGTGCATAATAGGTCACGCCGTCGCCGTAGGGATTGGTTGCCAGGGTATCCAGGAAACCGGGAACCACCTTATCCTTCACGGTCACATTCTCGCCGGGCACTGTCATACCCAGAACATCTGTCAGCGGGAGCAGTGCATTTTCCTTGGTCAGCGTCTCTGTCAGAGCAGCTTCCCTTCCTGTTGCCAGATGAACCACATCCGGATAATCTCCGGCTTTCATTCCAGGGCTGATCACATCCTCCAGCTTCTTGTCCACCGTGAGCTCCACGGTGACGCCGGGATGAGAATTCTCAAATGCGGCCGCCACTTCACTCCACATTTCGGCGCCATAGCCGCCTTCAAAGGCTGCTACTTTCAACACCTGCTCCTCCACCTCGCCGGAATTGTCCGCAGGCGCCTGGCTCTCCTCTGTCTGAGAGCTGCTTTCCGTGACGGAAGAGCTTTCGCTGTTGCCGGCTGTACTGCCTCCGCTGTTGGAAGCACTCTCCGTGTTGCCGCATCCGCTCAATACGGATGTCATCATAGCGGCCGCCAGCAGAGCTGCAAAAATCTTTTTCCTTTTCATAATACCTGATCCTCCTTTTAATAGTAGGTGTATCACTTCTGTTAACTGTTGCGTGCAGTCCGTCTTCTCCTGAACTGTACTTAGAGTATAGCGGACTTTCCATATGCTTTCAATCCGATTGTTGCTGACTATTTTAGATATATTGCTTTTATTCTTCTTTATTTAAAAAATAGTGAGCGAAATAGTTTATATTGTGCAAAATATATATTAATTTTACATTTTTCTGCTATTTTTAGGCATATAAACATCTTTTTTCGAAATAAGAAAAATAACTTTATCTTGTTTCATAAAATGCATTTTTGGTCTGTGGCTTGTTTTTTCTACCAGATTTTTATATTTTTAGACAAAACCCAAAAGCAATAGACAAAATATCTAAATTGAGGTATGCTTAGGATGGCTGTATTCTGATTTTCCTCTGAGGCAAACGGCAGACATCGAATTCAGGAAAGGAAGCACACAATGGGTAATACAAGACATCGCATCGAGGGCAAAAAAAATCCTTCTTTTGGCGCCTCTACCCTTTTATATGTATCCACCTCTAAATATGAGGGAGACTGGCAGAGTATTCTGCATTCTCATCCCTTTAGCGAACTATTCTATGTGGTAAATGGCAACGGCACTTTTGTGGCGGACGGAATGGAATTTCCTGTGCGCAAAAACGATATGGTCATTATCAATCCCCATGTACAGCACACCGAAAAGTCCCTGCACACCTCTCCTCTGGACTATATCGTACTTGGAATAGACGGTCTGGCGTTCTCCTGTGAGAACATTGTCACCGCGCAGGACAGTCTGTCCCTTCACACACCCTCCGGGATGGTATACAAATGCAATATGCCGAATTCCAAGGTTTACGCTTACCTGAATATCATGCTGGAAGAAATCTCCCGCAAGGAAGAGAATTACGAAGCAGTCTGTCAGAATCTGCTGGAAGTACTCCTGATCTGCATGCTGCGAAACGATAATCTCTCTATTGTTCAAAGTAACAATACACTCATAAACAGAGAATGCGCGCAGATTAAGAATTATCTGGACGCGCATTATGCGGAGAACATCAACCTGAATACGCTGGTTGAAATCACCCACATGAATAAGTATTATATGGTACATGCGTTTACACGATACGCAGGGCTTTCTCCTATTAACTATCTGCTTCAGAAGAGAATTCAGGAAGGAAAGGCACTTCTGGAGTCCACCACTTATTCCATCGCACAGATTTCCGAGCTGCTGGGATTTTCCTCACAGTCCTATTTTTCCCAGGCATTCAAAAAGGCTACGGGAAAAACTCCCATAGCCCACAGAAACGAATATCAGAAACAAAAGCAGAAATAAATAATCCCAACCTCAGTAATAATACATTCCCCTCCCGCCGCAGCATCCGCCGCCCAGGCAGCACACATTACAGATCATATTGGCAATGACTATTTTCAGGCAGATATTACCACCGCCGAAGGCCGGATACCCATAGGCCGCCTGGCGCTGTCTGTACCAGCTGCCGCCGCTCTCGAACTGCTGCACCAGGCTCCGGTAATCCACATTGTCCGGCTCCATGGCATAGGCCTGCTTCGCATGCTCCAGTGCCGCCACATTATTGCCCAGGCCGGAATGAGCAATGGCGCTGTAATAATACCATCTTGCGCTCCTCTCACGGCTGTCCACATTGTCCAGGGTAGTCCTGGCCTCCCGGTAATACCCGTTGCGGATATAATTGCCTGCGGCCCGCAGATAGGTGTTCTCTTCATACCCGGTATTCTGTCCCTGACCGAATCCGCCGAAGCCTCCGAAACCCCCAAACCCGCCAAAAGGTCCATACCCGCCGAAGGGGTCCCGCCCCTGTCCGCCATAGCCGTCGTTGTTGCCATAACCGGAGCCGCCATAGCCAGCTCTTCCATAGCCGGAACTGCTGTATCCGGAGGTTCTTTCCTTCATAATCTGCTGATAGGCAGACTGAATCTCCTTGAACTTTTCCTCCGCCTGGGCCTTGTTTGGATTGTTCACATTAGCATCCGGATGATACCTGCGGCTCAGCGCCTTATATGCTTTTTTTATCTCTTCCTCGGAGGCATTTCTGCTCACTCCTAACACACTGTATGGATCGTACATTATGTCCTCGTTTCCTTACCTCTGCTCATCTTCGAGCCGCTGTCGGCCCGCTTTTGAAGGTAGATTCCCCGCTCTCCCTCTGCCTCGTGACCACTCTGACTGGTCGGTACCTACCTGTACCGTCACTCGATTTTCCCGCCGCCCTTAAGATTTTATCTGAAGTCTCTTCTCATGAACAGCCTCATATCTGCCCCAGACACCGGAATAGAGAATATTCCTCAGAATCTCCACATTCTCCAGAATGGGAAGACTCTCAAACTCTCTGCAGCATTCCGACATCATCATCATCAGAATTGTCTTGCATTCTTCCTCAAAATCCGGATTCTCATACATTTGCTTCAGCGGATTGGGCGTCCCCTTTCGGATATCCAGTTCTATATCTTCGTAGGCGTCACACAGATAAATAAATTTCCCCAGAAAAAAGCCAAGTCGTCTCAGTGTATCCGCCCATTCATCCTCACGCACGACCATAATCTCTCCCATGACCCTGCCAAATATTCCTGCCAGCGCGTCAATATCCGGCGCCTCCGACTTCTCCATATCCGAAAAATCCTGCATCAACAGATTGATTGTTCTGAGCTTCTCCGAATACAGCGCCTTCAGCTTTCCGGCCTTTCCCTCCAGCAGCTTTCCATAAATCAGCTTGCGGAATTTTTTCTCATCCTCCCAGTCATCCTGACATTTATAGCAGGAAAAAAGAACATTCATATCTGCCGCATACTCTGTATAAATATTATTCCTGGTCTCATGACTCTCAAAGGGATGCGCCGCACATTTGCAGCTTCCTCTCCTGGTCTCCGGCTCATAAAGTCCCGTCAGAAGTATAGCCAGAAATGTCATATCATAGCTCAGAGAAAGCTGGCCGCAGACACCGTACTTTCTCTTCAGCTCCCTGCAGATACCACAGTAATAAGAATGGTACACATCAAATTCCCTGAATTTCATTTCAGCTTTGTTGATCATGATATATCCGAACATTCCAAACCTCCATGTCATCAAGAATGCTGCGTTTAACTTTTTCTGATAAATTCATTCCCACACTTTTTACAGCTGATGGCAATTCTGCCCTTTCCTCTGGGCACACGGATTTTCTGTCTGCAATTCGGACATTTATAGATATGATACTGCTTGCGCTGTCCCCACTCTCTTTTCTTTTTCGTAAAAAAACTTCTGATCTTCATAGTCTGCTTCAGATACTTTTGGTTTTCCATCACACGTCTGCTGGTATTTCTGGAAAACATACGGAAATACGCATAAACCATTACGATGGTTGCCGCTATGTAAAACAGACTCCCACCGAAAAATGATATAATCAGACATATAAAAGCAAACGCCAGCAAAAACTGATTCAGATTATCGTTTCCGTAGCGTCCCCACATAAAGCGCTGTAATTTTTCTCTCATCTCATTGCCTCCCGAGAGGCAACAGGAAATCTATTCTCCGGATTTCCTGTCGCCATGACTGAAAAACACCTGGTTGCTACGTAACATTTTAAACTAATTTCCGGGAAATACAATTAAATAAGTATAAATAAATATTAAAAAGTATTATCAACTATTCGCCGGCCACCGCAAGATCCCGCACCAGAACAGATGGAGAACCGCATTTGCCACGAATAAACTCCAGGTCTGCACCTATTTTCTCAATGTCCTTCAACAGAGCAAAGAAATTCCCGGATACGGTAAAGTTCTTCACCGGCGCTCCCTTTTTGCCATCCGCAATCAGGAATCCTTTGGAGGAGAGTGAGAAATCACCGCTCACAGGGTTCGCACCTGCGTGAAGTCCCGTGACCTCCGTCACATAAATTCCTTCCCCGGCCGAGGGCAGAAGATCCGGCTCCTCTCCCGGCTGAATGTAAAAGGTAAACGGGCTGACGCCCACCACGGACGCATAGGAAGCTCTACTGGCATTTCCGGTGGTCTTCACCCCTGCGTTCGCCGCAGTTTTCAGGTTGTGCAGCAGCGTGGTAAGCACACCCCTTTCCACCACGTTTTTCGCGTATGTCGCAACCCCTTCTCCGTCGAAGGTCCTCCTGACCACGCTGTCTTTGTACATAGGATCATCCACGATCGTCACGATATCCGCGGCAATTTTCTCTCCTTCTTTTCCGGCCAGCAGGGACATGCCCTTCTGGGCCCGCTCTGCGGAGAAGATAGGCGAATAGGTCTGCAACAGAGTTGCCATGGCTTTGTTGGAGAATACTACCGTGTATTTCCCGCTGGCAACGCTGCCTGCGCCGATGGTGGATACCGCATCCTCCACAGCCTCCGCCGCTACCACCTTGCTGTCAAAATCTTTCAGATATCCCAGTTTAAACTTGCTGCCGTCATACATTTCTTCGCCGTCCGCCACCAGCGCCATTCCAAAGCATACCTCGTATGCGGCTCTGTCTTCCAGGTCCAGACCGTTGGAATTGTACAGGGCATAACGCTCACTGCTGTGTGCCACCTGAACCTGTGTGCCGTCGCATACCCGCTTATCCGCCTGATACATTTCCTTCTGGACCTCCAGGGCCAGATCGATCAGTGTGGTTCCCGCAGGTGCGGTCTCTTCCGTATCCTGCAGCACGGCATAAGTATCTCCCTTTTCATGAAGGAACGATTTCTCCTCGCTCTCGATGGACAGGGCGTTTTCAAAGGCTCTGTCAATGAGAGATTTTGCCTCTTCCTCCGTCAGATTCTCCGTGGAGGCATACCCGGCCCTGCCGTCCACGATGCAGCGGAAGCCTACACCCATATTGTCTTCCGTGCCGTATCCCTTTACCTCTTCCCGGTAAATCTCCACGGAGGTAGCTTCGCTTTCCTCATAATACAACTCATATTCTGCAATCTGTCTTTCCTTTGCCGCTCTGATTACGGCTTCCTTAAACTCTTTATATTCCATATTGCCTCCTAATTTAATCGCTGCGCGATGGCACTAAAGAGTAAAGTCTCTTCGACGCACACCTCAGGAGAGGAACTTTCACTCGAAAGTGCACTCATGAAAGTTCCTCTCGTGCGTCTTTGCGACTTTACTATTCCAGTTCCGCCATGCGCGTGTCCTTCGCGCTATTTTCCGGGTCTGTACCCAGATCACTAGCAGAGAACTTCCGGACGCCTAAGTACATGCGTCCGTAACTTCTCTGGGGTACTGACCCGGATGATGCTGTTTTTAATCATTTCCGCTTCTTACCGGCCACCCACCGTGATGGAGGACACGCGAATCAGGGGCTGCCCCACATCCGTTGGGATGCTGCCCGAAGAAGCGCCGCACATACCCTGAGCTCTTGCCACATTTCGGCCCACCATGTCAATATTCATAATGACATCGGAACCTTTGCCGATGAGGCTGGCCCCCCGGACCGGCTCACAGATTTTGCCGTTTTTAATCAGGTAGCCCTCTCTGACGGCGAAGTTGAACTGACCGGTTATGGGATTCACAGAGCCGCCGCCCATGCTTTTGGCGTAAAGGCCGTATTCTATAGAAGCAATGATATCCTCGTCCCTATCCTCCCCTGCCGCTATGTAGGTATTGGTCATACGGGAGGTAGGCTCGAACTGATAGCTCTGGCGTCTGCAGTTTCCCGTGGACGCCATGCCCATTCTGCGCCCGTTCAGTTTATCGATCATATAGGTTTTCAGAATACCGTTTTCAATCAGCACATTCCTGCGGGCAGGCGTGCCTTCGTCATCAATATTGATAGAGCCCCAGGAATTGGGAATGGTTCCGTCGTCGATGGCAGTCACTTTTTCGTTTGCGATTCTTTCCCCCAGCTTTCCTGCAAACTGCGACTGGCCCAGCGCCACACAGGAAGCCTCCAGCGAATGTCCGCAGGCCTCATGGAAAATGACGCCGCCGAAGCCATTCTCGATGGCAACCGGCACGGTACCGGCCTTGATGTAGCCTGCGTGCAGCATGGTAACCGCCTGGGCGGACGCCTCCCTGCCCAGCTCCACAGGGTCGAAATCCTCAAAAAGCTCCAGTCCTTTTCTGGCGCCGGGCGTAACGCTGCCTGTCTGGTTCTCCCCGTTTTTGCTGGCGACAGAGGAAAGAGTAACTCTGCTGCGGATCTGTCTGTCCTGAGCCAGCAGCCCTTCGCTGGTGGCAATGAGAATTCTGTGATCCACCTCTATGAAATCGCCGTCCACCTGGGTGATCTCGTCGCTGTAATCCTTTGCCGCCTCACAGGCCTGCCGCAGATAATCGATTTTATCCGCATTGGCAACATCCGCAGGCACGATCCGAATGGGATGAATATCGCCGAAAAGCCGCTCCCTCAGCACAATATTCTGTATCTGTGCGGAACCGGTCAGAGCATCTGCCACTCTGGAAGCACAGCTCAGCACCGCCTCCGGGGAAAGGGAGGACGCCGAGCCGGACACACAGCGGGTTCCCTTGAAAATCCGGATCCCCACACCGGATATGACAGCATCTCCAATCTTATCCGTCTTCCCGGATATGATATTAATGTTCTTGTTTCTGGTGTGCTCTGCGAATACCTCCGCATAATCCGCACCTGTGGCCAAAGCCCGGCCCAGGGCTTCCTTTAATACTTCTCTTGATAACATATTTTACCTCCTCTTTTCTTTCTAAAGCGATAAACTATTGAAATGTAATCCACTTTCCTATCACCGGAATTTTACCAACCAGCCATCCTGCCAGCATACTTGCCGCAAAAATTCCAAGTGTCATAATCGGTATGGATAAGATGACCGGATATCTTATGACGGTAATTCCCAAAAGGCTCAGTTTTTCCTGGCAAAATGGATGAACCATATATACAAAAAATGTACTTCCTGCCATGGCTGGCACTAATTTGGAATTTTTTAGCCACTCAGGTACATTCCAATATTTGAAAAAGACAAAAGCAGCAATGGAGAACAGCAATACATTTATATTGCTGGGACTGATCCAGCGTTCATCATAGGTCTGGGTAGCCCTGCAGCTCTGCAGAGTCTTTGCTATTGTAAACACAATGGCTCCCGCTCCTGCTGTGTATATCACACATCTGCCCCATTTGGGAATATCCGTTTTGTCCAGATAATATCCCAGCAAAAAATAGCCGATGTAGCCGGTCAGCATATAGAGGTGCATAGAGGTAGTAAAGACAATCACAATATCACCGCCAATATAGGGAAATACCGTGGTAATCAGAAAACGGACAATCACCCAAAGCAAGAGAAAATAGCCCGTCACTCTCCTGTCCTCACATATCTTTCGGAGCACTGGCAACAAGAGATAAAAACCTGCCAGGTCCAGCAGGAACCACATATGGCTATGTCCCATAATAAGTCTGGTTACGGCATTAGACCACATTTCCTGCGTCACGCTGCCCCATCCCTGAAGGAATCCGTGATACAGCACACTCTGAAAGGCATAAAAAAGAGACCACAGGAAAAATCCTGTCATTAATTTTAGAATCTTTATTCCCCATTTTTTTACAGTGAATTCTCGTTCAGGATTCAGCAGAAACAGGCCGCTTAACATAAAAAACACAGGGACAGCGAATCTGGTAATGCCATTATAAACGGTCATTGTAGTAAAATCAGGGCTGTCTATATCCACAACACTCCAGTACCCATAAGAAACATGAAGCAAAACTACGGCAAGACATGCTAAAATACGCAGCAAGTCATATTTTATCACTCTTTTCATCTATGCCCCCCTTAAGAAATCCCCTGACGTCTCACCGGCCGTCAGGGGATTTGCATCACAAAAGCTTATTTCTGTGCCACATCCTTCATGGAGAAGCTGATTCTGCCCATTCTGTCCTTACCCAGGCACACCACAGTCACCACATCTCCCAGTGTCAGCACATCCTCCACCCGGTTGATTCTCTCTCTGGCAATCTTGGAGATATGAACCATTCCTTCCTTGCCGGGTGCAAACTCCAGAAATGCACCGAACTCTTTGATGCTAACCACCTTGCCCTTGAAGATCTGGCCTTCCTCAAAATCAGTGACTATCATCTTGATCATTTCGATGGCCTTGTCCATCATCTCCTTGTCTGTTCCGCATACGGATACATTGCCGTCATCCGTAATGTCAATCTTTACACCCGTACGGGCAATAATCTCATTGATGGTCTTGCCTCTCTGACCTACCACATCACCGATTCTCTCCGGATCAATCTGAATAGAGATAATCTTTGGTGCATAAGGTCCCACTTCCGGTCTGGGAGCGGCGATGGCCGGCTTCATACAATTATCCATAATGAACAGCCTTGCCTCGCGGCATCTTGCGATAGCACCTTCCACAATAGGTCTGGTCAGACCGTGAATCTTGATATCCATCTGGATGGCAGTGATGCCTTCCGTAGTACCTGTCACCTTGAAATCCATATCGCCGAAGAAGTCCTCCAGGCCCTGAATGTCCGTCAGCAATACAAAATCGTCATCTGTCTCCCCGGTCACCAGACCGCAGGAGATACCGGCAACCAT
>CAQUWW010000112.1 GCA_948896875.1 uncultured Acetatifactor sp.
AAAATTGAACGTGGCAGGCATACCACAAGACATTCGGAGCTGATTTTCCTGGAAGAGAATACATATATTCTGGACACACCAGGATTCAGCTCGCTGGGTTTGTTTGATTTGGAGAAGGAAGAGCTGGCGGGGTACTATCCTGAATTTGCAGAATATGAGCAATACTGTAAATTCGGGGGATGCTCCCATATAGGAGAGCGAAACTGCGGTGTGAAAGACGCGTTGGCCGAGAAAAAAATCAGTGCAATCCGCTATGAAAATTATTGCCTCCTCTACAGAGAGCTGGCAGAGCGCGGTAATATATGGAAAAATTAGATCAACTTGGATTTGAAATAGGAGGTTTGGAATTATGAAATTAGGAATTATCGGTTTACCGAATGTGGGAAAAAGTACCCTGTTCAATTCTCTGACGAAAGCAGGAGCCGAATCCGCTAATTATCCTTTTTGCACAATCGATCCCAATATTGGAATCGTGTCTGTTCCCGACGAACGGCTGAAACTGTTGGGAGATATGTATCATTCTAAAAAGGTGACTCCTGCGGTGATAGAATTTGTGGATATTGCCGGCCTGGTAAAGGGGGCATCCAAAGGAGAAGGGCTTGGAAATCAGTTTTTGAGTAATATACGTGAGGTGGACGCGATTGTCCATGTGGTCAGATGCTTTGAAGATGCCAATGTAGTCCATGTGGATGGAAGCGTAAATCCGCTGCGGGACATTGAGACCATTAATCTGGAATTGATCTTCTCCGATCTGGAGGTTCTGGAGAGGCGGATTTCAAAGGTGGCAAAGACCGCAAGGATGGACAAGACCTGCGGGAAGGAGCTGGCCCTTCTGGAGCGAATCAAGGAGCATCTGGAGAGCGGCAAGCCGGCGAAAAGTATGGATGTCTCCGACGAGGATGAGAGTATGCTTCTGAAGGAATATAATCTGCTGACCTATAAGCCGGTGATTTATGCGGCCAATGTGGCAGAAGCAGATCTGGCGGATGACGGTGCTTCCAATGCCAAAGTGGCGGAGGTGAAGAGCCTTGCGGAGAAAGAGGGCGGGGAGGTCTTTGTCATCTGCGCCCAGATTGAACAGGAAATCTCCGAGCTGGACGAGGATGAGAAGGCAATGTTTTTGGAGGACCTTGGGCTAAAGGAGTCCGGACTTGAGAAATTGATTAAGGCCAGCTATCATACTCTGGGACTGATGAGCTTCCTGACTGCCGGCGAGGATGAGACGAGGGCATGGACGATTCGGATCGGAACCAAAGCGCCTCAGGCGGCGGGAAAGATTCACTCTGACTTTGAGAGGGGATTTATCAAGGCAGAGGTAGTCAATTACAGGGATCTGCTGGAACAGGGGTCTCTGGCGGCGGCACGGGAAAAAGGACTGGTAGGCATCGAGGGAAAGGAGTATGTTGTCCGGGATGGGGATGTGATTTTATTCCGGTTTAATGTATGATAAGGAGAAGCATTATGAATATAGGTGATATTGCATTTCCCAATCTGGGAATTTATCTGAGCGATGTGCCGAAATCCTTCAGTATATTTGGTTTTTCCATTGCTTTCTACGGTCTGATTATCGGGATCGGGGTACTTGCAGGTCTTCTGATGGCCGTTCACATGGCAAAGGTTACCGGACAGAATCCGGATGATTACTGGGATTTTGCCATTTATGCCGTTATTTTTTCCATTATTGGCGGTCGTATCTATTATGTGGTGTTCTCATGGGATTATTACAAGGATGATCTGTTGGGGATTTTCAGGCTGCGGAATGGCGGTATGGCTATCTATGGCGCTGTGATTGCCGCATTTATCACTTTGTTTGTCTATTGCAGAATAAAAAAGAAGAATCCGCTGTTGATGGGAGACACGGCCATGCCGGGACTGATTCTGGGGCAAGCCATCGGACGATGGGGAAACTTTATGAACCGGGAAGTGTTCGGAGAATATTATGATGGCCTTTTTTCCATGCAGCTCCCTGTTGAGGCGGTCCGGGCCAGAGATATTTCGGACAATATAGCCGCGCATATTCCGGCGGGAGCCAATTATATCAATGTGCATCCCACGTTTCTATATGAGAGCGTGTGGAATCTACTGGTAATGGCGTTTTTGCTTTTATTCAGAAAGCATAAGAAATTTGACGGAGAGCTCTGCCTGCTCTATCTGGGAGGGTATGGGCTTGGAAGATTCATCATAGAAGGAATCCGAACGGATACTCTTTTTATTCCAGGTACTTCGGTGCCGGTATCTCAGGTGCTGGCGCTTTTGATGGTGGTGTTCGCGGTTGGAGCGGATCTGTTTGTGCGCATGAAAAGGAAACCCGGGACTGCGAATTGAGTCCCACAATTTTATAAGGGCTGTCGTAAAGGCAAAGATTTTCTTTGCACTTTATGGCAGCCTTTTTTGCGTGTCTGCCTCAGGTGCTTTTTTCAGCTCCCTGTCATAAATATGAAAAAAATTAAGATTTCAGCTTGTCAAATCCTTAAAATTGGTTTAAAATCATTTTCAGGTGGGATAAATATGGCATAAAGTACCAAAAAGTGGGATGAAAGACCATAAAAGCCATATTTTGGAGCTTTATAAAGCAGATTCCTACCGAGGATTGGCGGTGATTGCTTTTGTTCATGGGCAGATACAATCATACAATTGACCCGAAAGGCAGGTTGAGTATTCCTTCTAAATACCGGGAAATTCTGGGAGACGAATTTGTGGTTTCAAAGGGAATGGACGGCTGTCTGTTTGTGTATGCCAATGAAGATTGGAAGGCCTTTGAAGAAAAGCTGGCATCGCTGCCGTTGATCAATCAGGAGGCGAGACAGTTTGCGAGATTTTTTCTGTCAGGTGCGCAATACGTTACTGTGGACAAGCAGGGACGAATTTTGATGCCCCAGGACCTGCGGGAATTTGCGGGACTGGAAAAGGATGTGGTCCTGGCAGGCACAGGCGGCCGGATTGAGATATGGAGTCTTGCGAAGTGGAATGAGAACAGCGGTCAGGTGGATATCAACACCATATCTCAGGGTATGCTGAATCTGGGATTGACGATTTGAAAAGCTTTGACCGTAGAGGAAGGAAAGGGCGCTGTGAGTGGAAGAACGATATTCAATGGGAGAAGGAGCTTCCGTGGAATTTAAACACTATTCTGTGCTCCTGAAAGAGACGATTGAAGGACTTCAGATAAAGCCGGACGGTATCTATGTGGACGGTACTCTGGGCGGAGGAGGACATGCCGCACAGGTGTGTGGCCGACTGGACACAGGACATTTATATGGAATTGATCAGGATGAAGCCGCAATCGGTGCGGCTGCGGCAAGATTGTCTGCATTTGGAGAAAAAGTGACGATTCTTCGGGAGAATTACCGCAATCTGAAGAATGTACTCGGCGCACTTGGGGTGAAAAAAGTAGATGGCATTTTGCTTGATCTGGGAGTATCTTCCTACCAGTTCGACAATGGAGAAAGAGGATTTTCCTATCGCTGTGACGCACCGCTGGACATGCGTATGGACTGCAGGCAGACACTGAGTGCAAAACAGGTGGTGAATGAGTATTCGGAGGCGGATTTATACCGCATTATCAAAGAGTACGGAGAGGAACGTTTTGCGAAGAACATTGCAAAACATATAGTCAGAACCAGGCTCACAAAGCCGGTTGAGACGACCTTTGAGCTGAATGAAATCATCAGGGCTGCCATTCCGGCCAAAATGCGCCGGGACGGACATCCGTCTAAAAGAACTTTTCAGGCCATTCGTATCGAGTGCAATGGTGAACTGGAGGTTCTGGAGAATTCACTGGATGAATTCATCGATATGTTGAATCCGGGAGGGCGATTGTGTATTATCACATTTCATTCGCTGGAGGATCGCATTGTAAAGACAGCTTTCAGGAGAAACGAAAACCCATGTGTATGTCCGCCTGAATTTCCGGTGTGTGTGTGTGGGAGGGTATCAAAGGGAACTGTAGTGACGAGAAAGCCTATTCTCCCAGGAGAAAAGGAGCTTGCGGAAAATAGCCGCTCTAAGAGTGCAAAGCTCAGAATTTTCCAAAGAAAAGAGGAATGAAGCGGTTCCAGAAAATGGTGAGGAGAGTATATAGACAGGATGAGTCAGAACAGAAGGAACAGAACCGCATATGATAAAAGAAACAGGACGGATTACAGAAGACAGAATGATTTCTATGTTTACGGAAATACTGTGCGGAGACTGGAACCTGGTTGGGAAGAAGAGCGACCGGTAAAAAAGCCGCATCACGAAGTACGTAAGAATCGGGATAAAGCACATCATATGAGTGCGGGGTATGTGCTGTTTCTGACAGTGGCGCTCTGCGCGGCGGCATGGATTCTGGTGAATTATGTTCAGCTTCGAGCCGAACTGACCAGTTTGACGGAAAGTGTGGCCGGCAAGCAAAGCCAGCTGAATTACCTGAAGGTTTCTAATGATGAGAATTACAACCGGATTGTCAGCGGTATTGATCTGGAGGAAATTAAGCGGATTGCATTGGGAGAGCTTGGCATGATTTATGCGCAGGAAGGTCAGATTATTGAGTATGAAAACGATGTCAGAGACTATATGCGCCAGGTAACGGAAGACAATTAACAGAGGTGCTGTGTGAAAGGTGTTAAGACGAAAAAATTTTCCATCAAAATGCAGAAAAAGCTGGTGGTGCTGTATGTCTTTATTTTGCTGGCTTTTACCGTACTCAGTGTGAGACTGGGCTGGATCATCCGGGAAAACAATACGAGATACCAGAAACAGGTGCTCTCCCAGCAGGGGTATTCTTCTATTACCATTCCTTACCGGCGCGGAAATATTGTGGATGCGAAGGGAACCAGTCTGGCTACCAGCGAAAAAGTGTACAATCTGATTCTGGATGCAAAAGTCATGACGGCCAAAGTGAAGGATAAGGAAGTATACCTGGAGCCAACCTTACAGGCGCTGGGAGAACATTTTGACCTGGATATGGGGAAAATAAGAGAATATGTCACAACACATAAGACCTCTTCCTGGTATGTTGCCCTGAAGCAGCTTACCTATGAGGAGATCAGTGAATTTCAGGCGGCGCAGCTGGAAGAGGGGTCTAAAATCAGGGGAGTCTGGTTCGAAGAAGAATACAAGAGAATTTATCCCTACGGTTCGCTGGCTTCAGATGTGATCGGATTTTCCGGCAGAGACAACGATGGCAGTTACGGACTGGAGGAATATTATAATGATGTGCTGAATGGGATCAATGGCAGGGAATATGGATATCTGAACGATGATCTGGCCATGGAACGAACGGTGAAATCCGCAGTTGACGGTTACAATATTCACTCTACCATTGATGCCAATGTGCAGATGATTGTGGAGAAGTACCTGAAAAAGTTTAACGTGGGCCAATACGGGAGAGATTCTGGCCATGGGCAGCTATCCGGGCTACGATCTAAACGATGTCCGGAATCCGCAGTGTCTGCTGGGATCCAGAATGGTGGAAGAGGTCACAAATGCGGCCGGCTATACCGAGATAAAGAAGACGGACACGGTCATCACTGAGGAGACACTGGCGGCCATGGACGAAGAGCAGCTGTATGTGAATCTGAACTATCTGTGGAAAAATTTCTGTATTACCGATACATATGAACCAGGATCCACCGCAAAGCCCTTTACCGTGGCGGCAGCGCTGGAGGACGGCGCCATTACCCCGGAAACAAATGTGGAATGTGTAGGCAAACTGGAGATAGGCGGTTATGATATCAAATGCCATGCCGGCAGCTGCGGATGGCTGACTTTGGAGCAGGCGGTGGCAAAATCCTGTAATGTATCCATGATGAAGATTGCACAGATGCTGGGAAGCGAAGAATTCTGCAAATTTCAGCAGGTTTTCAACTTTGGACTTAAGACAAATGTGGACCTGGCGGGAGAGGCCAGGACAGCCAGCCTGATTTATACACCGGACAAAATGGGGCCCACGGATCTGGCTACCAACAGCTTCGGACAGAACTTCAATGTGACCATGATTGAGATGATCAGCGCATTCTGCTCCCTGGTTAACGGAGGCTACTATTATGAACCCCATATGGTGAACAAAATCACCAATGCCAGCGGCGCCACCGTCCAGAATATCGAACCCAGAGTGCTGAAGCAGACTGTTTCAGAATCTACCTCGAAGCTGATCAGACAATACTGCAAGGCAGTTGTGGAGTACGGCACAGGAAAGACAGCAAAAGCCCCTGGCTATTCCGTAGGAGGGAAAACCGGTACGGCGGAAACCATTGATCCCATTACCCATAAACGTTCCGAGACCGACTATGTGGTATCCTTTATCGGATGCGTGCCGGCGGAAGATCCTCAGATTGCGATTTATGTGGTGGTGGACAGACTGAATGCCAGCAAACAGGATAACGCCAGGGTTGCCACACAGCTGGTGCGCAGTATTCTCATGGAAGCGCTGCCGTATCTGAATATCTTTATGACAGAGGAATTGACAGAAGCAGAAATACAGGAGCTGAACGCACTGCAGCTGGAAATTACCAGCGAGTATACGAAGAAGCCGGAGGAAGAGAATCTGGGCGGAGAAACCGGAGAGGCGGGAGAAACGCCGGAGAATGGGAACACCGGGAGCGGAAATACTGTCACACCGCCATGGATGAACTACCCCATCGATCCTGAGACCGGCTATCGGGTAAATCCGGAGGATGGAAGAAAATATGATGCACAGACAGGAATTCCTGTGGAAGGCGGTGAATCCGTGCCGAATCCGGATATTCCGGTAAATCCTTCCCTGCCATAGAGCGCTGCCGCAGGACAGACAAAACGACGGCAGATTTGATTCATAACCTGGTCATCACCGGAATACAGTATAGTAACAGCTATTTATGAGGCTTTCCATGCTGACAGATGACAACAAAATATTCCACAGGAAGAAGATACTTGTCATTTTTCTTGCCTGTATCGGTATCTTTCTGATCCTGTTTGGAAGGCTGGTATATCTGTGTGCCTGGCGTGCGGAACATTATTCCAGGCTTGCCACGGATTTACATGAAAGGGAACGGAGTATCAAGGCTGCCAGAGGCCGCATTCTGGACAGAAACGGGGTGGTGATGGCAGATAATAAGACGGTCTGTACCGTGTCTGTCATTTACAATCAGATAGAAGATCCGGAGAAGGTCATCGAAATTCTCAGCACAGAATTGGATCTGACGGAAGAATATGTGAGAAAGAGGGTGGAGAAATATTCCTCCATGGAGCGCATCAAAAGCAATGTGGATAAGGCGCTGGGGGATAAAATACGAGAGTACGATCTGGCCGGCGTGAAAGTGGATGAAGACTATAAAAGATATTATCCTTATGATGATCTGGCCAGTAAGGTACTGGGGTTTACCGGCAGTGACAATCAGGGCATTATCGGACTGGAAGTGATTTATGATAAGTATATGGAGGGGAAGGCGGGGACGATTCTGACGGTAACGGACGCAAAGGGAATCGAGATAGAATCCGCCGGAGAGAGGCGGATTGAACCTGTAAACGGCCTTGACCTGTGTATCAGCATGGATATGAACATTCAGTCCTATGCCACACAGCTGGCCAATCAGGCCCTTGCCACAAAAGAAGCGGACAGTGTATCCATTCTGGTAATGAATCCGCAGAACGGTGAGATTCTGGCAATGGTCAATGTGCCGGAATTCGACCTGAACAATCCCTATGAACTGCCGGAAGGGACCGGGGAGAATCTCACCGCGGAGGAAAAGCAGAATCTCTTAAACGGGATCTGGAGGAACGGATGCATCAATGATACATATGAGCCAGGCTCGACCTTTAAGATTATTACGGCAGCTGCGGGGCTGTCGGCGGGAGTAGTGACAACCGAGAGCAATTTCAGCTGTCCGGGCTTCATCATTGTGGATGACAGGAAGATTCGATGTCACAAGGTGGGAGGACATGGGAGTCAGGATTTTACACATACGATGATGAACTCCTGCAATCCGGCGTTGATCACAGTGGGACTCAGGTTAGGGCTGGATAATTATTATGCCTATTTTGAACAGTTCGGCCTGAAAAAGAAGACAGGTATTGACCTGCCCGGAGAGGCGGGCACCATCATGCACCGGAAAGAAGATATGGGAAATGTGGAGCTTGCAACAGTGGCATTCGGGCAGTCCTTTCAGATTACACCCATACAGCTTCTGACCACTGCCTCCTCCATTATCAACGGGGGGAAAAGGATCACGCCGCATTTCGGAATACAGACATTGGATGCGGAAGGAAATGTAGTAGAAGTATTCGAATATCCTGTGACAACAGGTATTGTGTCAGAAGAAACCAGCGCCACCATGCGTGAAATTCTGGAGAAAGTGGTGTCGGAGGGAACAGGTAAAAATGGCAAGGTGGAAGGCTTCCGTGTAGGCGGCAAAACGGCTACCAGCCAGACGCTTCCCAGAGGCAGCGGACGGTATATTGCCTCTTTTATCGGGTTTGCCCCGGCAGATGATCCGCAGGTAATCGCTCTTGCAATCGTGAACAATCCTCAGGGAGTGTACTATGGAGGACAGGTGGCGGCGCCCATTATCCGCCAGCTCTACGAGAATATTCTGCCCTATCTGGGAATTGAAGAGGTGCAGGAATAAGGGGGAAGGCGATGGATAAAAGCAGTATTACGGCAGTGATGGTTTCATTTTGCGTCAGCGTTTTGGCAGGGCCGGTTCTGATCCCTTTTTTGAGATGGCTTAAATGCGGTCAGACCGTCAGAGAAGACGGTCCTGCCGCTCACCTGAAAAAATCAGGCACGCCTACCATGGGCGGGATTCTGATTCTGGCCAGTGTGGCGGTACCCTCTGTGTTTTTTGTGGAGGATTATCCCAAAATAGCCCCGGTTTTTTTCCTGACAGTGGGATTCGGGCTGGTTGGGCTGATGGATGATTACATAAAAGTGGTGTGTAGACGCTCTCAGGGACTTACGCCCTGGCAGAAGCTTTTGGGACAGCTGAGCGTCACAGGAATTTTTGCGTGGTATCTGCTCCGCTATACCGATGTAAGTCTTGCAATGAAGATTCCCGGTATCCCGGGAAGATATCTGGATTTTGGTATCTGGAACATTCCCATTCTGTTTTTCATTGTATTGGGTACCACCAATGGAACAAATTTTACGGATGGGCTGGATGGACTGGCGGGAAGTGTTACTTTGATGGTGGCAGTATTTTTGGCTGTGGTGGCCATAGGGACAGCTTCCGGGATAGAGCCCATCACCTGTGCGGTGGCAGGCGCGCTTCTGGGATTTTTACTATTTAATGTGTATCCGGCAAAAGTGTTTATGGGGGATACCGGCTCTCTGGCCCTTGGCGGTTTTGTGGCCGGCTGTGCCTATATGCTGCAGATGCCGCTGTACATTGCAATTATAGGTGTGATCTATCTGGCGGAGGTGTGTTCGGTTATTTTGCAGGTAGGCTATTATAAACTGAGCGGAGGCAGACGAATTTTCAGAATGGCTCCGCTGCATCATCATTTTGAAATGTGTGGATGGTCCGAGACCAGAATTACCGCATTGTTTACCATTATTACGGCGCTGATGTGTCTTGCGGCGCTGCGCATGCTGTAGGAATTTCCCTATTTTACGGAATAAGGCCTGTGAAGGAATAGGGGATGGAAAGAAGGGAAATGGAAGATGAAAGCTGGAGAAAAGTGTCTG
>CAQUWW010000113.1:0-1167 GCA_948896875.1 uncultured Acetatifactor sp.
ATACATTCTCCATACTTCCAGCCATTTCGTGACGATCAGTCCCTCTTCTCCGCCATAACTGCCTCCCCATATGAAATATACCAGAAACTGCAGCAGAATATAGAGCAGCGTAGGCACCGCACACAACAGGGTATTCACACAGTGCCGAAAATAAGGCGCCGCACTGCCATCCCGGCGTCTAAGCCTCGTCAGCAGTTCTCCCAGCATAAGAAATGCTACTGCCGGAATAAACATTTCCGCAAAAGTAGGCTTTGCCATAGCCGATAAAAACAGCATAATCGCCAGATAAATATAATATCGTTTCAGTCCCTTCTCCACCCGGAAAAAAATCCCCCGATAGTTTTCGTCCTTCTGACGCCCCCAGATGTCACAGAGCAGGCAGAAACAGAGAAGAGAAAATCCCCGCATACACATATAGGTGGGATTATAAATGGGATTCATGGAATATTTTGCGTCCTCGTCCAACCAGTAAAAAGAAAAGGCCCGCAGCACACATACGCCGAAAGAAATCACTGCGGCTCTCAGCGAACTGTCTATGCTGCCTGCGACTTCCGTCACCCTTCTGATCATCCAGTACATCACAATATAAGCGAACAGAATAAAGACACTGGTGGTATAGGCCGCCGCGCTCTGGATGGGAACAAAAAGTATTTTGTTGAAAAACAGAGTGACCAGATGCCACATACAATACGGCACCATCATCCATCCCTCCACCCAGTTCTCCGTTGTGAACATGGGCAGATAAACATAGGTGTGGCCATTGTAATCGGAATAGATCCCCTCCAGATCCCTTAATACATAGGTATAACTGAAATAGCATAACAGTATTCCAAAAATAAACACAACCAGAAAATCATTTTTTTCTTTTTTCATCCCTCCGCCCTCCCCGTAATACTTGCAAAAGACAGCAAACTCAACTATAATATCACTAATTCGAAACAGTCAAAGGAGCCTGTGTTTTCATGAAGAAAAAATTGCCGTATCTGATACTTGTTTTTATCATGATTGTTTTTGTCCTGCTTCCGTCCCGAACGTCAAACCTTTACCTCCGCATCTATTTTGACGAAATAGCCGGAGATTTCTGTACATTATACTACTCTACCGATACCGTAAACGTATTCTGCCTGGAACAGCATCAATCTTCCGCCATCGATTATGACCGAATGA
>CAQUWW010000113.1:1177-9508 GCA_948896875.1 uncultured Acetatifactor sp.
GAATGATGGTGGAATTCTGCCTGGACCCTTCTCTGGCAGGACATATCACAGGACTGCGGCTGGACTTTCCCAATACGGAACAGCTCCTCTGCGTCAATAATATCACGGTCAGCGGCGGAGGCGTCATCAAACATCAGTACAATCCCTGCACCTTCTTCGCGGATGAAAACATCTCTTTTTCTCATAACATCGGCGGTCTGACTCTGATTCCGTCCCGGGCAAGGGCCTATGTTTCCACATCGCCGGAAGAGAGCTATGTGATCCTGTCAGATGGGCTGTGCCGGCAGATTGCAGACTCCTACAGCCATTACCGGCCGACCAAAGCGCTGGTCTGCCTGTTTCTCCTGGCCTGCGCTTTTCTTGCAAGGAAGAAAATTTTCCGTTACGAACCGCTTCCTCATTCCTTTATTTTATCTTGTTTTTTACTGATGTCAATCTTTTTTGCCGATGTCAGTCGTTTTTACTGATGTCTGTCTCCGTTGTCACTTGTTTTGCCAATGTCGCACTTTGCAGCGGCCTATAAACTCTTATCTGAAATCTTATATTTTTCTTTCGTATCAAAGAAATTGTTGCGGACCAAAGCTTGTTGTGCCATAATAAACAGAGAAAGAAATACATACGTCATGAATAATAAGAGGTCTACTACATGAGCAACAATCAAAACTGGAGCGCCACCGGCGAACAGCTCAAGGATGCGCTGACGGAAGCTCTGCAAAGCGGAGATTTCAAACATCTGAACAACCTGGTATCTCAGACGGTAACCAGCGCGGTAAACGAAGTCGGAAAGCATGTCTCCATCCATTCCGACGGTATCCAATGGAAAACTCAAAATAGCAATGAAAGCGTTTCGAACACCCATACTTCTCCTCCGCCCAATGTTCCGGTATGGCAGCAGAGAGCGCAGGAAAGAGAGCGTCAAAATCAGCTGAGACAGCAACAGACACAGCTCAGAAGAGTCCATTCTCCTTTGATCAAAATCAAGCGTGTGGGAAATGTTTCTAATGTCCTGTATCAGGTATTCGGCGGAATTGGTCTGGGAATTACAGGGCTGGTTACTTTCTTTCGCTTTTTTGCGTTTCTTGGCGGAGACACTACTCTGGGCGGCTGGATCGCCAACTTGATCTTCCTTCTTGGTTTCTATGGTATGATCCGGTTGGGCATCAGTCAACGCAGACGGCTGAAACGCGCCGAGAGGTATCTGCAGCTTTGTGATTACAGAGTCTACGGGGAAATTGAGAATCTAGCCAGAGGAACCGGGAAAAGTCAGAATTATGTGATAAAAGATCTCCAGAAAATGCTGGCGCTGGGCATCTTTCCCGAAGGTCATCTGGATGAGCAGAAAACCTGCTTCATGCTGAACGATGTGGTTTACAAACAGTACCTGGAAGCGGAAAACGGACGCAGGATCCGGGAGGAGGAAAGCAGAAAGGCCCTGGAGCAGAAAAATACCACTCAGGAATCCGTGACACAGGCCACGCCTCAGGTGTCAGGAGAGCAGGAATCAGAGCTGCAGACCATGATAACGGAAGGTTCGGAATATATCCGCAAGCTGCGGGATTTGAATGACAGAATTCCCGGCGAAGTCATTTCCGCCAAGCTCTTCTGTCTGGAAAATCTGCTGAAGGATATCTTCGACAGTGTCAGAGAGCATCCGGAACAGATGCATCGCATGCATAAGCTGATGAATTATTATCTGCCCACCACTTTGAAGCTGGTGGAAGCTTACGAAGAATTCGACCGGGTCAGTTCACCGAGTGAAGAAATTCTGAAGGCCAAAGCGGAAATTGAAAACACGCTGGACACCATCAATCAGGCCTTCCGGGAGCTTTTGAACACGCTGTTCCAGGATGCGGTATTCGACGCCACCACAGACGCACAGGTATTGAAGACCATGCTGGCAAAGGAAGGTCTGACCAGAGAGCTGGAATTTGCCACCCTGAATAAAGAATCATAAAATAATATGGAGGAAAAATAAATGAGCGATAATTTAGACGAAATGTTGAAGGAAGCACCTTCTCTCACTTTTGAACCCTTTCCGACGGCAGAGCCCTCCGCGCCGGAAATGCCCGTGGTAAAGGAAGCGGAGCCAAAGGTGCCGGAAGTGGTACTGACCCCTGAAGAGCAGAAAATGGTGAATGATTTCGCCGCCCAGATTGATATCACCAATACCCAGCTGGTAATGCAGTACGGGGCAGGCAGCCAGAAAAAAATTGCCGATTTTTCCGAGAATGCCCTGAACAATGTACGTACAAAAGACATGGGTGAAATCGGTCAGATGCTGGCGGGTGTGGTCTCGGAGCTGAAAGATTTTAACGAAGAGGAAGAAAAAGGCTTCCTGGGATTCTTCAAGAAAAGTACCAATAAGCTGGACAACCTGAAAATCAAATATGATAAGGCGGAAAGCAATATCAACCGAATCTGTAAGGTAATGGAGGATCATCAGATTACTTTGCTCAAGGACGCCGCAATGCTGGATAAAATGTATGAGCTGAATCTGAATTATTTCAAAGAATTGTCCATGTATATTCTGGCCGGCAAGCAGAAGCTGGAACAGGCAAGAACCGTGGAACTTCCAAAGCTCCTGGCCAAAGCGGAGCAGAGCGGTCTTCCGGAGGATACCCAGGCTGCCAACGATTATGCGTCCATGTGCGAGCGTTTTGAGAAGAAAATCTATGATCTGGAGCTGACCAGAACCATCTCCATGCAGATGGCTCCCCAGATTCGTCTGATTCAGAGCAATGATACCGCCATGTCGGAGAAGATACAGTCCACTCTGGTCAATACCATCCCCCTGTGGAAGAGCCAGATGGTGATTGCCATCGGCCTAAACCATTCTACCGAGGCGGCAAGGGCTCAAAAAGAAGTCACCGACATGACGAACTCTCTGTTGAAGAAGAATGCCGAAACCCTCAAGATTGCCACCATTGAGACGGCGAAGGAAAGTGAACGCGGCATCGTAGATATCGAAACGCTGACCGCCACCAACAAGACATTGATCAGCACCTTGGACGAGGTTCTGAAGATTCAGGAGGACGGGCGTGCCAAGCGGAAAAGTGCGGAACAGGAGCTGGTCCGCATCGAAGATGAAATGCGCCAGAAGCTGCTGACCGTGAGCCGTGCTTCCGGAAGTGCACGCTAAAGAATTTATCAGGAACAATAAGTTCCACGCTTTGCGAGGCTTCTATTGTCATGAATTATAGCAAACCGCCCGGACTTTCCGGGCGGTTTTTCCGTTCTTTTCGTTCACCCCATGGTAGGGAAAATCTCTTTCACCACATCAAAGGCTTCCTTCGGACGCCTATATTCATCCACTACTCCCTTATTGTTGTGGGATCTGGGCCGTGAGCCGAAATATTCTATTTCCTCTGTAATCCTGCAATCCGCAAACTGCCAGACAAAGACCCCGGTAAGCCTTCCGTCCTCCCGAAACAGCTCCAGATTCTCCCGAATCACATCCGCCTGTCTCTCCTCGCTCCACTTGCAGTGCCCTCTGTCCCGGTACCCATACATGGCTGCCGCGCCGAATTCGCTGACAATCACAGGCTTTCCCGCACCTCCTGCCTGAGCAATCCAATCCAGCTGCTGATCAAAGCGTTCCTTCATTGGCTCATTCACATACCAGCCCAGATACAGATTGAAGGACACAATATCCGGCAGGTCCAGACAGATATCCGTAAAATGTCTGCAGGTAGCCGAAGTGGTGGGACGGGAGGTATCCAGACTCTTGATCTGTTCATACTGCTTCTGGTACATCTTCCTGCCCTCCGGGACCTCGCTGACGCATTCATTCAGGATACCCCAGATAACAATGGAGGGATGATTGTAATGCTGTGCAATCATCTCCGCAATACAGTCCTCGCACTGCTTCTCGAAATTGGGATTCTGCATTTGCTTCAAACTGAGTCCTCTGGCATGATTCTCTTCCCACACCAGCATTCCCCGTTCGTCACACAGATCCAGGAATCTCTCGTCATTGGGATAATGGCAGGTTCTCACGGCATTGGCGCCCACCTCCTGCATCAGGTCCATATCCTGCGCCATCACCGGAAGCGGAATGGCACAGCCCAATGTCCCATAATCTTCATGGCGATTAAAGCCTTTTAGGAATACCGGCTTCCCATTCAGCAACAGCCTGCCGCCGTTCATGCCGATTTCCCGGAACCCCACTCTCTCAATGTAATCATCCACAATCTGTTCCCTCTCCCAAAGCTCCGCATTCAAAAAGTAAAGTCTGGGTGTCCGGGGATTCCATTCTTCCACATTCTCATAGGCAGCCTCGCAGGAAACCCGGCTGATACTTTCAGCTCCCACCTGGACCTCCTCTGTCACCTGGGTGCCTGCCAGCGTCATTTTCAACTCCAACGCCAGGTCCTCTTTGCTCAAATTCTCTATTTCCGCTTCGATCCGGCCTCTCCACCCTTCCGCTGCTCTGATGGGGGTAAAGTGCATTTTCCTGATATACACATCTGCCAGCAGTTCCATGGATACAGGCCGGGTAATACCGCCGTAAGTGTAATAATCATTGGGAACATGCAGCGCGGAGGCCTCACTGAAGGAATTGTCCACGCAGACCCGGATCTCATGCTCTCCCGGCTCCACGTCCGCAACAATCCCGTCAAATCCCGTAAATGCATTATAGTGATGCACCAGAAACTTTCCGTCAAAATACACGTCCGCCGTATGACTGACCCCCTTAAACTCCAGGCGGATGTTGCCCTTCCTCCTGACAAAGACTTTTTTGTAATAGTTGCCCTTTCCCCTGTAGGCGATAAGATCCGGATGCTGCTCCAGACATCCGGGAACCGGAATCGTATACTGTCTCCCATCCTCTCTCACATAGCTCCACATTCCATCCAGTTCCCTTTGTTCCCGCACTCTGTGCTGTTCAAATAATCGAATCATTCTTCTGCTTCCCCGCTTTCCCGGAATTTTTTCTATCTGCAAGTTGCCGCCGGCTTTCCGCCGCCATGTAATTATCCTATGCTTTTTTCCGGAATCATTCAATGTCGGAAGGTATGAATTTATGTCTTAAAGTATTGTATTTTTCAACATTTTCTGCTATACTGAATGCGGAACTGGAATCAGGCACAAGGCGCTGCATGCCCGGGAGAATTTACAGATGCGCTCTTTGCAGCTGGAAATTACTCCCCTTAGGGGGGCATGAAGCGCTTTGTGACGGAACTGGAATCAGGCACAAAGCGCTGCATGCCCGGGAGAATTTACAGATGCGCCCTTTGCAGCTGGAAATTACTCCCCTTAGGGGGCATGAAGCGCTTTGTGACGGAACTGGAATAGGAGCCCATATTTATGGAACATACTCTTTCCCGCCTTTCCCTCCAGATAAAATTCTGCCACTACTGCCGTCACGATGCAGACTGGCGGGAAACCAAGACAAAAACTGACTATACCATATGGAATATCCATAAGGGTTCTCTTGTGATACAAATCGGTGAAAGGGAGCTGACCGCCTCGGAGGGGGATGTCCTCTTTTTTCATCCGGGTGACAGCTATACCGCATTCAGCAGGGATGAGTGCTGCCACTTCCTGGTCACTTTTTTCACCTTCGACACAGGAAATTCTCTGGACCTGTTCCAGCAATGCAATTCTGCGGGAGTCTACTCCAATGCCGACCTTCGGAATGCCTCTCACACCCTGTGCCGATCCTTCCTGCACATCTGTGGGAACACCCCTTCCATTCCTCTGGAAATGTATGCCGGCTTTCTCTTCTTTCTGACATGTTTTCTCCCCTGCCTGGGTACGCAGCGCCGCTTTTATGACACTTCCCGTACGGCTCCTGTGTTGAAAATACATCAATTGCTTTCCTATCTGGAGGAAAATGTGGAAAAAAATATTCCCATAAAGGAAATGGCCTCCTTTATGGGAATGAGCGAGAAATATTTTATTCAGTTTTTTCATTCACACACGGGTTACAGCCCAAAACAATACAGAATTCACCAGAGGATGAATCACTCTGTAAAGCTCCTGGCCGACCCGGCCAACACGCTGGCTCACATTGCAATGCGGCTGCATTTTTCCGATCAGTATGCTTTTGCCAAAGCATTTAAGAATTATTATGGAGAATCTCCAGGAGCCTTCCGGAAGCAGTATGTCAATGATTCTGGTTCACCTATCCCAGCGCCACATCAAGCGCCATCATAACTGTAAACCCTGCGGCAAACAGAATGGTCCCCACATTCATATGCTGCCCCTCTGACATCTCTGGAATCAGCTCCTCCACTACCACATAAATCATAGCTCCGGCCGCAAAGCTCAATAGATATGGCAAAAGCGGGACCACAAAGCCCGCCGCAAGCAGAGTCAGCGCCGCTCCTGCCGGCTCCACTACGCCGGAAAGCGTTCCGTAAAGAAATGCCTTTCTCTTGCTGACGCCCTCCGCCCGCAAGGGCATGGAAATGATCGCTCCTTCCGGAAAATTCTGTATGGCGATTCCCAGAGAAAGCGCCAGTGCTCCCATAGCGGTAATCCCGGCATCTCCGGAAAGCCATCCGGCATAAACCACACCCACCGCCATGCCCTCCGGCAGATTATGAAGTGTCACGGCAAGCACCAGCATGGTTGTTTTCTGCAGACTGCTTTCCCGTCCTTCCGCTTTGCTGCTGTTCATATGAAGGTGGGGAATCGTCCGGTCCAGAAAAAGCAAAGACAATATCCCAAGCCAAAAGCCCACAACTGCAGGTACAAAAGCCCACTGCCCCATAAACCCGGCCTGTTCCATAGCCGGAATCAACAGACTCCAGATGGATGCCGCTACCATAACACCGGCAGCGAACCCGGTCAGGGCCCGCTGCAGCATCCTGTTCATTCTGTTTCTCATAAATAATACACAGGCAGAACCAGACACTGTTCCCAAAAATGGAATTAGAATTCCCCAGATTGCCTCTCCTCTCACTACGTTCACCTCCCAATGTCATACCTTACTACATTTCTAACCTGCCGTATATTCTATCCACATTTTCATAGGTATAAACTTCTGGCTGTCCTCCACCTGCTTACGCCCGGTTCATGAGCTGCTCAATGTCCAGGAAGGGTACTTTGGTGCAAAAGCTATACAGGGTCAACGGGCGGTATTTCAAACGAGCAGTTTATCGGTGATTCCGTTCCCCCATCCCGTCAGCTCAATATAGAAATCATCGCTTCCATACCTTGTCCCGCTTTTGGTCGCACAGGTGCTGTTTTCTCCGGAAACCGTAATCTTCACGGTATAGCTTCCGAATGGCAGAGCCGGGGAGCGGAACCGGATTCCGCTGTCCGGGACGGCGCTGTAGAAGTCGATGCTTGTCCTGTGGACGCAGGCTTCTCCTTCATCCAGAATCTCTATGTCGCCGTATCCGCCGTGTTTGTCCGTATTTCCGAATAGAGCAATCCTCTCTCCCGTGAACGCGATCCGGATGGATTCCCCCGGCACATTGGAGCGGAAGGTAAGGAAATGCTCCGGCTCCGGTACCGCTTTCTCCAGGGTATCCGGAGACCATACCGGCAGGTATTCCCCAATCCGCATCTGCCCATTCCCGGTCTCGATGGGCAGGAGCACAAGTGTGGCCGCAGAGGCCTGTCTGGGGTAGGACCAGCGGTCTCCTATGTATATGGGCAGGCTGTTCCTCAAGCCCTCTCCCTCATAGCGAAACACAAAGGAGCACTGGCTGTTGTAAGTCAGGCTTCCCGCCGGGCAGAACAGTCCTTTATATTCCCATGGACCGTGTAAGTCCTTCGCCGTAAAATAATAGTTGTCATTCCGCTCCCAGGAGGTCTTGTTGGAAAGCATCAGATAATACAGCTTTTCGCCGCTTTCCTCCCGAGCCCGGAACATGGCCGGAGATTCTCCTCCCGGGGCGATGTCCTTTGCCACCAGCTCCACCGCCCGGTTGTATCTTTCGTCCAGCCTGTAGATATTCCCCTCGTGGGTCAACAGATAAGCCGTGCCGTCCTCGTCCACAAAGGTTCCCATATCCCAGTACCGGATGGGCTCTCCCTGGAACAGCAGCGGCCCCTGGAAGGTGAATTCCCCGTCTATCCGCTCTCCCACCGCCAGGCCGATGCAGGGGTCGCAGTATTTCATGTCGTCCGTGTGCATCAGCATCACATATTTTCCGGTGGCCCGGTTCTCCAGGACTTTCACCCGCTCTCCTACGCGGTCAGGCCCCAGCAGCCCCTCCTTTAAGGGCGGCAGGGCAAGCCCATGGAATGTCCAGTCCATGAAATTTTCCGTGGAGTAACAGGAAAATCCCACATATTTGTTCACATCATCCGTCTTGTATTCCCCGAACAGGTAATACTTCCCCTGGGCCGATACGATACAGGCGCCGTGGGCGT